>CAYQLM010000025.1:0-35274 GCA_964418365.1 uncultured Dehalococcoidia bacterium | reverse complement strand
AGGTCGACGCGGGCGCGTTCAAGGCGCTCGTGAAGGCCGCGGTGGCCCAGAATGGTCCGCCGGCGAAGAAACGGTAGTGTCCATCTGTGCTCATCTGTGACTCGACAAGAGGAAGCATGACCGCTGAGACCGTGCCCGTCGCCTTCGATGATGAGGTGAACGCCGCCATCCTCGCCATCTCCGAAGACCAGCTCTCAGGCTTCCAGCGCGATCCGCTCGGCGAGATCGCCCGCCGCTCCGGCGTCGATGAGCCCACTGTCACCGAGCGCATCCGCGCGATGCTCGCCGCCGGCACGATCCGGCGCGTACGCCAGACGCTCCTCTCGACCAGCCTCGCGCCGGGCGCGCTCGTCGCGTGGCAGGTGCCACAGGAGTGCTTGCAGTCCGGCTTCGACTATCTCTTCCAGCACGACCCGTTTTCCGGCCACGTCGTGATCCGCACCACCGAGGCTGTTACCGCCGGCTCGAGCTACAAGCTCTGGAGCACGCTTAAGGTGCCGCAGGGCTACGCGATCGAAAAACACTGCGACTTTCTCGCGCAGCAGATCGGCGCGGAGCGCTACCGTCTCATGCCCGCGAAGAAGCTCTTCGCGCTCGGCGTCGGCCACACGCGGCGGCGCGGCATGGAGCCCGGCAGCAAGTCCGATGAGCTCGCGGACGTGACCGACGTCTCGGTCACGCAGCTCTCCGACCTCGAATGGCGTGTGCTTACTGCACTGAAGCGCGAGTTCGCGCCCGAAGAGATCGCTCCCGATCTCTGGCATCCGCGCGCGCAGGAGGCCAGCGTCTCGCTCGATGAGTTCTTCGGCATCGCCGAGACGTTCGAGCAGCGCAAGCTCATCGGCCGCTTCTCGACGTTTCTGGAGCACGTGAAGCCCGTCGCGGGCGGAACCGTGACGCGCTACAACGCGCTCTACCACTGGGCCGTTCCCGCCGGTCGCGAGATCGAGGCGGGCAGGGAGGTCGGCCGGCACCACATCCTCACGCACTGCTACTGGCGCGAGGGCGGCACGGAGTTCAACAACGTGAACATCATGGGCGTCGCGCACGGCACAGACAAGGCGCTCTTGCTCGAACACAAGGCCGTCATCGACGCGCACCTCGCGTCCATCGGCATGCCTGTGAGCTACACGAACGTCTTCTGGGGCGGCCGCAGCGAGATCAAGCCATCGGAAGTCTCGCCCATCGCCTACGCCGCCTGGTGCCGCGAGCAAGGCATCGATCCGGAGACGATGCGCGCCTAACGAAACGCCCGCAGCGGCCCGTCATCCCAGATCTGCGCCTCGATGTACACATCAAACCGGCGATCTTCTTCGTGCCGCCAGCGCTCGCCCGGTAGGCCGTACTCCTGCGCTAACTCCGGCAGGTCGTCCAGCAGGTACACGCGTCCGTGGTACGGCCGGGGCGGGATCACGACCCCGTGCAGGTTGCGTTCGGAGAATGTGAAGAAGCTGTCTGTAAACGTGAAGCTCAGCACGCCAGCCGCAACGGTGTTCAACGGCGCAGACACGCTCCGCCACTCTGGGTCGTCCTCGTAGAGCGAGAACGTCCCGAGGATCGCGTAGTGGGGTGACCGGCGCACAGGTCCGCCGCCCAGCTCCACGAACCGAGCGCGCATCTGTGACTCGATCTCCCGTCGGCGCGGCAGATACTCCTCGCGCGTGAGGCGAAACTCCAGCAGCCTGCGATCCGCGATCTCCTCCAGCACACGCGCTACCTGCTCGTTGGCCAGGTCGGACAGTGTGTGGAATGGAACGTCCCGATAGTAGTGCGTCAGGACGTCGGGCAGCGCTTCGCCTACCACGAGGGCTATTCCTGTGCCGTGAGCTCTACCGCCACCGGCAGCGCGGTCTTGCCCCAGTCCGACAGGCCCCCGCTGTACCTCGACGTGTACTTCTCCAGTAGCAGCCGTCGCGCCAGCGCATCCTCGCGCTTGTCGCTCACGATCCGCCCCCGCCCGCGGAAGCGCCGGTCGCCGATCCGCAACGAAACGTCCGGCGTCTTGCGGATGTTCTTCACCCAGTCCGATTTGTCGCGCCCGCCCGACAGCATGTACAGCGTGTCAACGTCGATGCCGAACCAGATCTCGATCTCGTGCGCCTGGCCGGTGACGCGACCCGTCGTCGTCACGTAGCAGAAGTCTTCGCTAGCCAGCGCACGATCTACCATGTCATCCTGAGCCGAGCGGGGAAGGGAACCTGGCGGCAGCGGAGTGGAGGGCGAAGGATCTTTCGGAGCATCTCTGCCTCAGCGTTCGAACGTCCAGACTTCCAGCGTGTACTGCATGCGCACCACATACTGGCGCTGCAGATCGCCGTATTCCTGCCGGCACCAGCCCTCGAAGTCGGCCACGAACGCGTCGTGGACGTCGGACGGTATCTCCCACGTCGACGAGTCGACGCGGTCGCGCAGGTTGTCGACGACCTTCTGCAGCGTGTCGCGCTCCTCGTCCTCCGCGTAGACGACGGTCCGCTGCGACCCGCCGGCCGCGCGCAGCGCCTCGACGATTTGCTCCGGCTCCGGCCGGCGGCGAGGTGTGATGCCGTGCTTCGTGAACAGCTCCTTGCGCCTGTCCCAGACCTTCCGCCAGGGGTTCGGTTCCGGGTATTGCGTCACATCGTGCAAGAACACACCGTCCGGCGTCAGCACCCGCCGCATCTCCGCGATCGTCGCTCGCCAGTCCGAGACCAGGTGCAGCACGTGCACCATCAGCACCGCGTGGAACGAAGCGTCGCGGAACGGGAGCCGCGTCGCGTCGGCGAAAGTCAGGTCCGGCGCAATGTGTCGCGGCGTGAGCTGCTCGCGCAGGCGCTCCACCATGCGCGGCGAGATGTCGATGCCGCTCACGCGCACGCCGCGTTCCATCAACGGCCGGGTGATCCGCCCCGTGCCGATGCCCACCTCGAGCAGCCGCTCGATATCGCGCTCGCGCAATACGCCGAGCAGCGCCTCGGTCTGCTTCGCGACGATATGCGGCTCCAGCGCGCGCGTCGCGTCGTAGACGTCCGCCGCGTTGTCGAAGCTGACGCTCCCGCCGACGATCTTCTGCGTCACGCTACCGCCGCCTCCGCATCCACACCGCGCCGAACGCCATCGCGCCTCCGGCCGCCAGCAGCGCAACCGGCCACCACGGCGTGATCGGCTGCCGCCCGTTCCCGCCGCCGCTCGGCGGCAGCGACGAAGGAGGAGTCGGCGTCGCTACAGGAGGGACGGTTGTGGCCGGCTCAAGGCAGGTCACGGTGCCGTTGTTGATGTCGACGTCGATGTTCTGGGGACTGTTCGGGTTGGCGTCTGCGAAGACGTTGGTAGTTAGCGATACCGCTGTCGTGCCGGGCCCGAGGCACCGGAAGAACGCCGTCCCGAGCGTGATGTCTCCGAGTAGGCCGCTGGCGGACGCACCGGTAAAGCGTGCCTGGGTGGCGCTGTAGTGCATGCTGCAGACCGTTCCAAAGTAGCCTGTGCAGCCTCGCTGGTTGACGCTCGTTGGGCTCAGCCGACTCGGATCAAATGTCATGTCAACCGTCCATGCGCCCAGCCCTGGCTCCAGCATGTGGCTCGCCACGATGTTCACCGTCGCAATTCCACCGACGACGCCCGTGCCCGCTTGCACGCTGAGCGTGGCGCTGATGCGACCGCTACCGCATTGGATCGAACCATTCTCGAGACCCGGTGCAGGCTGCTTCGTTTCGGGAACGGAAGCTGAGGCCCACAAGCTCCTCGCTAGTGTAAGAGGACTAAGGCCGCGTACAGCGCAACGGAATGTAACGCCCGCGACCACCCAGTTGCCCGTGGCATTCTCTTTGGATGTTTCCCTGATTTCGATCGTGTTATCATCCGGCTGTTCGCACGTGGTGCTTGGGTCAACCGAGCAGCTCGTGACTTGCAGGACAGTTGGATCGAACTGGACGCTGACGGCGTATGCCGCAACGCCTGGAGCGGGAACATCGCTCGCCAGCACGTTCACGTACGCCGTTTCTCCCACCGCCGCCGCCCCCGATCCAATCGTCAGCGTCCCACCGCCCGTCTGCGCCGCCGCCTCCGACGCCGTTGCCGCCAGACCGACCGCTAGCGCCACCATCAGAACGGCTCGCCACATCGCCGCGCCTCCCTTCGACGCCTCATCCTACAACACGCCCGTGCTATCATGATGCCGCACCATGATCGACGTCCTTGCCATCGTTGTCGCGCTCTTCCTGGTCTGTGGCCTCCTGGCGCTGATGGGCACCGTGGTCTTCCGCGGGTCGGGCCTGTCTTTCCGGGGCTGGCGCTGGCATCCGAACATGCTCGGCCTTACCGTCGTCGTGCTCGCGGGCGCGCTGATACTCTGGCGCTTCTTCCCGGAGCTCCTCTTCATCCCGATCATCCTTCCGCTCTTCTGGTTCGGGCGTGGGCGCGGCCATCGCGGCCCGACGTGGACCGTCCCGCACCGCGCACCGCCGGCGAACCCCGGCGCGCCCGACGACCGCGCCATCGACGCCCAGTTCCGCCGCATCGAGGAACAGTAGGCGAACCTGGGCCCGTAGGGGCGTTCAACTGAAACGCCCTTGCACCCGTGATTCTGTCATTCTGAGCCGCAAGTCCGTCGAGAGACGGACGCGAGCGAAGAATCTGGCTGCGGTTGGTACGGTCCAAGCCCGAAGACTAGACCGCGTGCCGACATGTGTGGCAATGCCTCATCATGCCAGGCGAGATTCCCTTCGACGTCGTTCAGGGCATGCTTCGCTGTCGCCCGCCCTTGGCGGGCTAGCCGCTCAGAGTGACAATTCGCCGCGTTCTTGTCCCTCAATCCGGCGCCTAAGTACAATGAAGCCGGTCGCCGGCGGCTGCGCCGGCTTCCCTTTTCGGAGGACACATGCGCGTCATCGGCCTCACCGGCGGCATCGCCAGCGGCAAGTCCGCCGTCTCCCAGTTCCTCGCCGAGCGCGGCGCCGTCATCATCGACGCCGATAAGCTCGGCCACGAGAGCTACCGCCGCGGCACCGGCACGTTCGATGCCCTCGTCCGCGAGTTCGGCCCGGAGATCGTCGGGCCGGACGGTGAGATCGACCGCCGCGCGCTGGGCGGAAAGGTCTTCGCCGACCCTGGGGCCCGTCAGAAGCTGAACGCGATCGTCTGGCCCGCCATCAAGCAGCTCGCCCGCGAGCGCATCGAGGCGCTCCGCGGCGAGAGTGTGCCAATCGTCGTCCTCGAGGCCGCCGTGCTGATCGAGGCGGAGTGGTTCGACCTCGCCGACGAGGTCTGGCTCGTTGTCGTCTCGCCCGACACGGCCCGCCGGCGCATGATGGAGCGAAACGGCCTCTCCGACGAAGAGGCGAACAAGCGCATCGCCGCGCAGCTCACGAACGAGCAGCGCCGGCCCCACGCGCAGGTCGTGGTCGAGAACAACGGCTCGCTCGACGACCTCCGCCGCGCCGTCGACGAAGCGTGGTCCAAGCTCCTCGCGCAGGTGGCCGCGACATGACGCTGGCCGAGGACCGCACAGAGGGCGCCTACCGCGAGTACGCGATCGAGGAGTACCACCCGCATCGGGAGCCCTTCTACATTCCGATCGCGGACGAGCTTGAGCTCTTCACAGCCGCCTTTAACCAGAAAATCCCGGTGCTGCTGAAAGGGCCCACCGGCTGCGGCAAGACGCGCTTCGTCGAGTATATGGCGTGGAAGCTCGGCCGCCCGCTCGCGATCGTCAAGGACGCCTCCGATGGCCGCGACGGTGAGACGCAACAGGCGTTGCCGCTGATCACCGTCGCCTGTCACGAAGACCTCACGGCGTCCGACCTCGTGGGCCGCTACCTGCTCGAAGGCGATGAGACACGCTGGATCGACGGCCCGCTCACGCGCGCCGTGAAGGCCGGCGCCATCTGCTACCTCGACGAGGTCGTCGAGGCGCGCAAGGACACGACGGTGCTCATCCACCCGCTGACTGACCACCGCCGCATCCTGCCCATCGAGAAGCGCGGCCACGTCCTCGAGGCGGCGGATGGCTTCCTGCTCGTCATCTCGTACAACCCGGGCTACCAGAGCGCGCTCAAGGACCTCAAGCACAGCACGCGCCAGCGCTTCATCTCGGTCGAGTTCGGCCATCCGCCGCGCGAAGTCGAGTCGCGCATCATCGAGCACGAGAGCGGCGTCGGCCCCGCCGTCGCGGAAGATCTCGCCAAGCTCGGCGAAAAGGTACGCAACCTGAAGGAGCACGGCCTCAGCGAAGGCGTCAGCACGCGATTGCTCATCTACGCCGGCCGGCTCATCACACAGGGCATCGCCGCGCGGCGCGCCTGTCAGGTCGCCGTCGTCTGGGCGCTCACGGACGACCTCGATGTGCAGCGCAGCATCGAGGAAGTCGTCAGCGCGATTTTCGAATAGGTAAGGAAGGCCACAACATGCGTCGACTCTTGTTCGCAGTGATCGCTATCGCGGCACTCTCCACGCTCGTTGCCTGCAAGACGAGCAGCAGCACCAGTGCCAAGAAGACTGCCACGCCGAAACAGACGTCCGCCGCGAGCACGCCCGCCGCGACCTCGGCCGCGACACCTGCAGCAACCACGCCGCAGGGGGGCACGCCTTTGGCTTTCGCTGACAGCTGTCAGAAGAGCAGTGAAAAGTCGTGGACCAGCGCGCCCGCGCAGATCATCGACACGAGCAAGACCTACACCGCCACGATCAAGACCGATAAGGGTGACATCGTTGTCCAGCTCTTCAGCGACACGCCGATCTCGACGAACAACTTTGTCTTCCTCGCCTGCAAGGGCTTCTACGACGGCCTGATCTTCCACCGCGTCGTGGCCAACTTCGTCATCCAAGGTGGGGACCCAGCGGGCACGGGCGGCGGCGGCCCAGGGTACGCGATTCCGAACGAAGACGATGGCAATCACAAGATGGACCTGGGCTCGATTAGCCTCGCGAAGTCTTCGGACTCGACGGGGAAGACGCTCCTCGACAGCGCCGGCAGCCAGTTCTTCGTCGTGACCGGGCCGCGCGAGAACGTCAAGCACCTGGACCCGGACTTCATTGTCTTCGGCAAAGTCACCTCCGGCCAGGACGTCGCAGGCCAGATCCAGCAAGGCGACAAGATGAACACCGTCAGCATCGAAGAGAAGTAGCTCGACACAACCCGGCAAGAGAAGGAGACCTCATGTCGCTTGCAGACGCAGGGCCCAGGACCGGCGAGCGGTCGTTCAAGGCCGCGCCACCGCGCATCATCGACACGAACAAGACGTACGTCGCGACGATCAAGACCGCGAAGGGTGACATCGTCGTCGAGCTGGACAATACGCGCGCGGTCACGACGAACAACTTCGTCTACCTCGCCTGCAAGGGCTACTACGACGGGCTGAACTTCCATCGCGTGGAGCCGGGCTTCGTGATCCAGGGCGGATGCCCGCGCGGCACCGGCACCGGCGGCCCCGGCTACACCATCCCCGGCGAGTTCGAGGGCTCCAATTTCAAGAAGGGCGTTATCGGCATGGCGCGCGCCAGCGACCCCAACTCCGGTGGCAGCCAGTTCTACGTCATGATCGGCGACGCGCACAGCCTCGACGGCCAGTACGCCGACTTCGGTCATGTCACGTCGGGGCAGGACATCGCGGACCGCATCGCCGTCGGCGACAAGATCACCGAGATCACGATCGAAGAGCAGTAAGCGTCGGCTGGCGCTACGGTCTCTTGCATTTTCTCGCGAGAGGTGTACAATAGGCTTCTATTCGGTGGCAAGCTATTCTCGAGGGAGCCATTCATGGCCGAAGCATCAGGAACTGGGCAACCTCCAACCACGCACCGCATTCTCGGCCTCGTCGTGCACGGCGTTGGCGAAGAGAAGCGCGGGTCTACGCTGCACTGCGTCGTTGAGGAGTTCTTTCCGCTCATCCGCAGGTCCATCGATCCGCTCACGGCGGGCATCGATGTCGTCCCGGTCGACGACGCGCGTCTCCCGCAGGTCAGGCTTTCCTTCCGCGCGCGGCCAGGCGACCGCGCGTCCCTGAAGTACGAGATCGTCGTGCGTGAGGTGCACTGGGCCGATGCGTTCGCGCCACCCTCCGTCGGGGCCGTCGGTGGCGGTCTCTGGAAGCTGCTCAAGGGGTTCGTGCCGCGGCTCAAAGGAAACCCTGGCAGACTCCGCGGGGCCCTCTGGCTCATTGCCAGCCTGATCGGCCGGGTCCTTGCCGATCTCCTGGCCGTGGGGCTCATGATCGTGCTGTCCCCACTCGCATTCTTGCTGGCGTCCTACGCGCTCCTGGCCGGCCGCGCGCGCTTGCCGGGCCTGCCGCGTTGGATGCGGCCGCTGCTTGCGCTCTACGGAAAGCTCCAGCCGTGCGTTGTGGAGCTGGCCGTCGTTGTACTGATGCCGCCTGGCATCGTTCTGTTCGTCGCGCTCGTCGTCCTCGACCGGATCGGTCCACTCCAGGCCTTCCTCCCCGGATCCTTGGCCGACGTGCGAAAGAAGCTGGTCTCGATCATCACGCTGCAGGTCGGCGACGTCTCCGCATATGCCACGCAGCCCTGGGAGGCCTCGCAGATCCGCACGCGCTTCGAGGACCGCTTCCAGCAGTTGGTCAAAGAGGACGGCGACGGTTCGCTCGGTACCGATGCCGGTCCGGCGAAGGCGATGTTCGTCATCGCGCACTCCCTAGGCTGTCCCGTTTCGTATGAAGCGCTCTCCGGCACGCGCATGAAGCGGTTCATTGAAGAAGAGTTCGCCGCGAAGGGGCGTCCGCTGTTCTACTTCACCGTCGGCAGCGCCATCCCGGCCATCCGCGCTTCGTTGCCCCGGGAGGAGGAAGGCCGGCTCTTCCGGACGCTGCCCCAGGGCGTCCGCTGGGAGGACTTCCACGCGACGTACGATCCCGTGCGCATGGACCTGATCTGCAACCACTGGAACCCTCCGCCGGGCCTGGTTCCGGGCCGGGACTTCACGGAGCCTGCTGAGGATCATCCCGTCGTGAACCAGATGGACGTCTTCGCAGACCACACGACGTACTGGAACAACGTCGAGCAGGTCATCAAGCCGATCTTCCACACTGTGACGGAGCACGTATTCGAATGACGGCCATACGCGAAACGAAGCCGGAACGCAGCGCGGACATCATCGCTCGCGAGTACCGCATCGATGTCCTCGCCACGTGGAAGGCGCTCGCCTGGCTCGTCTTTCCCATCGTCTTCGCCATAGTCGCGCCGACAAACGTTGGCGAGCGCATCGCGCACTGGTTCCAGCGCGGCTTCCTTCAACACATCTCGTGGGGATTCACGCCGCTCTTCTGGGCCACCGTTGCCGAGATCGTTGCGACAGTTGTGTATTCGACCGTCATCAAGTGGGCGTGGGATGCCTGGGACCGCGACGTCAAGTACCCGAAACGAGACGCGGCCACTGGCAAGTGGACGGCGTGACCTGCGCTAGACTGAGCGCGTGAAGCTCGGCCTCATCGCCGACGTCCACGGCAACAGCGAGGGCCTCCGACTCGCGCTCGAACAGCTCGGCAATATCGATGAGCTGGTCTGCGCGGGCGACGCCGTCTACCAGTTCCGCTTCTCGAACGACGTCATCGCCGCGCTACGGGATCGCGACGCCCGCTACATCCTCGGCAACCACGAGCGCGTCCTGCTCGGCCCCTGGGGCGATCGCGTGCGCGCCAACCCCGCTGTCCGCGCCGACCTCGTCGAGTACATGGCGTCGCGCCCGTACCACGAAGAGACACTCGTCGACGGCAAGAAGCTCGTCGTTGTGCACGGCAGCCCGTTCGACCCGCACGACGAGTACCTCTACCCCAACAGCCCCAACCTGCAGAAGCTCGCCCAGATCGACGCCGACTTCATCGTGCTCGGGCACACGCACTACCACATGGCGGAGCGCGTCGGCCGGGCGCTCGTGATCAATCCGGGCTCCGCCGGCGAGCCGCGCGATCACCGCAACGCGTTCCAGCTCTCCTGCGCGGTGCTCGACACGCAGTCGGGCGAAGTCGTCTTCCACCACTTCGCGGATCCCACGCGCCCCCAAGTCGATCCGGCGCACATCCCCTCGTCCACCGGCGCAACGCACGCATACCGCCCGCCGGAGAACGAAGCGTGGTGGGCGTGAGCGGTTCTTGGTTGCTGTTCGCTAGTTGCTAGTACGCTGCCCACATTAGGGCGCTTTGACGAACAAGCCGGCCTGGCCGTGGATGAACAGTGTGCCGTTGCTAGCGACGAATAGTCGCGAAAGCGTTCCTGACACCACTTTTGCCGATGGCGTCGTTAGTTGCCAGGTGAGCCCCCCGTCATCCGTTATCAGTACAGTGGCAATGTTGTCACGCGCACTAACTGCGTAGCCTCGCAGCTTTGAGATGAACTTCACGTCGGAAACGAAGTAGGCGGAAGGAACGGAGATCTTCTCCCAATGAGTACCGCCGTCAGTGGTATGGAGGAGTACAGGCACACGCGTCCCGTCGTCTTTCGGGTTGGACTGGTAATAGCCGCCGACATAGGCTGTGTCCGGATCCACAAGTGTAACGCACAGGGGTGTAAGCAGCAGGTCGGAAGGTAAGTCGATTGGTTGAAAGGTCTGCCCGTGGTCCCGGCTCACCATGATCCCGTCGGTTCCGACAGCCATCACGGTCTTCCCAGCGGATGCCATCTCCGATACAGCTCCGTAGCCTGGAAACGCGAAGGCGTTTCGCCAATGGACGCTGCCATCGGAGCTGACAACAAGGAAAGGCTTTAGGTTGGCCTCTCCCGCTAGCAACACGTTCCCATTCGATGATGCGACCGCTCGCGCGTAAACCGGCGTTCCAAGGATGGCAGGCAACGCGATCTCTCGCCACGAATCTCCTGCATCGTCCGACTTGAGGAGAAGCGCATTTCCGTCTGGCTGTTCGCCCGCTACCCAGCCAGTACCCGCATCATCAAACGCAATGGCTGACAGGTTCGTTGCCTGGGGAAAGGATTGCAGCATGTGAAAAGACTTGCCCCCGTCGATTGAGCGCAGAATTTCCCCGGCCTGCGGACTCAACTGCTCTCCTACCAGTAGAATTCGGCACCCGTCCGCGTCGGCATAGCCATCGCCTACGCTGAATCCCTCCAGGTTGAGTACCTGGTGCCAGCCCGACTCCGTCGGTGCGCAAGAAACACTTGAGGAAGTGTCCGGACGCGTGGTCTCCGGTTTGGGGGTGACCATCCTTGTGCGCGACGGCGATGCCGTTGACCAAGGACTGCTCGCTTCGGAGCAAGCCGTGACTATCACGGCGGCTAGCCCGACCGCCAGCACCACTAGAGCCTTCCGTCTCATAGCAGTTCCGTCTTACGCCTCTCAGGGCACCTTGTCAATGTTGACCGCTGACCGCTGAAAGCTGATAGCTCCACCTTCGCTACAATACCTTCGCCATGACGTTCGCGGCCTTTGTCGCCGAAGCCGAGCGCAAGCTCGGCCAGCACTCCTCCTCTGTCGTCGAGGAGTTCCGCCGCGCGCTCGCGGAGCTGCGCCCCAAACTGCCCGAGGACGAGCTGCGCGCCTGGGCCGAGGAGGGCCTCTCTCTCGCCGAGCACTCGCTCCGGTCGTGGGAGGCTGCTCAGGAGTACTTCCGCGTCAGCCCGCCCGTCCTGCAGGCCGTCAGCCGCGAGGCGTTCCGGCGTTGGGTGCACGCCGGCCGCGATCTCGCCGAGCAGTCGTCCGTCGTGGCGGCGGCGTACTTCCGGTCGAGCGCGCGCGCCGTCGCCTACCTGGACGAGCAGCACATAACCGAGTGGGCGATGCTCGGCCGGCATCTCTATCGCGGCCACTGGAAATCGATCTCGCTCGCATCGATGTTCTTCGCCGCCGGGCCGGCGCTGCTGCCGCTGCTCACCATGGAGCAGCTCGCGCGGCTCACCGCGCTCGTCGAAACCGTCGCCGAACGCTCCTACGAGCTTGCGACGGACTGTCTCGACGCGTCGCCGCACCTCTTCACCATGCTCCAGCGCGAGGACCGCGCGCCGTTCCTCACGCTCGCCGGCGCCGTCGCCGACGCGAGCTGGGCCGACGTGCGACAGCTCTTCCAGCGCGGCGCGTCGCTGCTGGAGCCCGTCGCGGCGAACGATCGCGCGCGATTGCTCACGCTCGGCGCGCGCGTCGCGGGCCATCTCGGACGCAACGCGTACGCTCTCTTCGCCGAAGGCGCCGCTGCGCTCGCCGAAGTGCCGCGCGACACGCACGGCGATCTCCTCGCTCTCGCCGAAGAGCTCGCCGTCGGCTCGCCCGCCGCGGCGATGGAGTTCCTCAAGAGCGCGCCCGTCGTGCTCCGTCGCGTGCGCCCGGTCGACCTGCAGCGCTGGCACGCGGCCGGCCACCGCATCCTCGAATCGAGCCAGGCCGGCGGCGAGGCCTACTTCCGCCTCGAGTCGGGCAAGGGCGAGGACGTGCTGCGCGAGCTCTCGTCGCGCGTCGAGCTGTCGCAGGCGGGCGGCGTGCTGCGGCTGTACTGCAAGGCGCTCACCGGCACCGACGTCTCGATCCAGCCCGCGACCTCGCTCGCCGAGAAGGGCATCGGTTGGGTGTCTGAGGAGCGCCCGAGCACGGAAGGCACCACGGTCTTTCTGCCGGAGCATGTCGACGAGCATCTCGAGAAGGAGCAGAACTTCGCCGTCTACAAGGTGTACGCGACGCACCAGTCGGCGCACCTGGAGTTCGGCAGCTTCTGGTTCCGCTTCGACCGCGACGGCAACGCGCTGCCGCGCCGCCGCGGCGACATCGAACGCGCGCGCCGCGGGGATGCCGGCGAGGTGCGAGCGCTCACCGACATGGAGCGCTTCTTCGATCTGTTCGACGAGCGCCAGCTCGCGCTCGATCTGTTCACTGTCGTGGAGGACGCCCGCATCGATGCGCTCGTGCGGCGCGGCTACAGCGGCATCCGCCGCTCGTGGGGACGCACGCAGGAGGCTGAGCTCGAACGCCGCCCCGACCCGAGCGACCTGCCGCTGCGCCAGGCGTTCGTCGAGAACCTGGTGCGCGCATCGCTCGATGGCGCGCGCACGATCGTCTGGCCGGAGCGGCTGGGCAGCGTGATCGCGGAGGCGCTGCGCCTGCTGCGCGTCATGCACCAGCCCGATGCGCTGGCCGAGGACGCGGCGGAGTGCGCGCTGCTCCTGTACGAGCTCGCGATGCGCATCCCCAACGTCCCGCCGGAGATGCTGGAGGACCTCGATTGGGAGGAGCTCACCGACGACTCGATCGATCTCATGCTCTCGACACCGTCCGGCGGCCAGCCCGACATGTCGTCGATGCCGTCCGGCGAAGAGACGTCGTACGAGAGCCCGAAGCCTGTCGATTTCCGCGGCGACTTCAAGCCGGAGCTCGTCCAACTCCTCATGCGCCTGCGGCTCAAGGAAGGCGAGCAGGACGCCGGCGGTCTCTCGCCGCTCACGCAGGAGCAGTTGCGCGAGCTGCTCGAGAAGAGCGTCGAGATCAGCGTTGGCTTGCAGGCCGAGGCCGACCTCGCGTCGACGATCGGCCTCTTCCTCACGAACCTCGAGAAGGAGGCCGGCACGCCGATCCCCGACCAGCACCTCGATATGGAGGACGGCACGCCAATCGCCGACGCCGGGCCCGAGGAGGGCGGCGCGCTGGAGCAGGAGGTCAAGTCCTTCTACTACGACGAGTGGGACTTCCGCGCCGCCGATTACAAGCCGGGCTGGTGCTGCGTCCGCGAGACCTCGATGGAGGAAGGGACGCAGGACTTCTTCGCTAAGACGCTGGAGGAGAACTCCGCGCTCGTCGCCGAGACGCGCCGCCAGTTCGAGCTGCTCCGCCCCGAGCTCTTCCGCAAGATCAAGCGTCTGCACGACGGCGAAGACTTCGACCTCGATCTCGTCATCGAGTACATGATCGAAAAGAAGGCGGGCCATCCGTTCCAGGACAAGGTCTACTGGCGCCGCAACAAAGTCGAGCGCGATGTCGCCGTCGCCTTCCTGATCGACATGAGCGCGTCGACCGACGAGGAGATCGAGAAGCGCAAGCAGAAGTACCACGACGAGCCCGACTTCGATAACGATCCGCGCAAGTACTTCCAGTGGCTTGCGCAGCGCCGTACGCAGCAGACGATCACGCCGCCCAAGCGCATCATCGATCTCGAAAAGGAGAGCACGGTCCTGCTGATCAAGGCGCTGGAGACCATCGGCGATACGTACGGCATCTTCGGCTTCTCCGGCTACGGCCGCGACAACGTGGAGTTCTACGTCATCAAGGACCTCGATGAGCCGTTCTCAGACCGCGTCGAGCGCCGCATCGACAAGGTCGCGCCGATCCGTTCGACGCGCATGGGCCCGGCGATCCGCCACGCCATCGCGAAGCTCGACGCGCACGATGCGAAGGTGAAGATCCTCTTCCTCGTCTCCGACGGCCGGCCGCAGGACCACGGCTACGGCCGCGACCGCACCGAGAAGGAGTACGCCATCCACGACACGAAGCAGGCGCTGATGGAGGCGCGCCGCAAGGGCATCACGCCCTTCGCGCTCACGGTGGACAAAGAGGGCCACGACTACCTGGGCCAGATGTGCGAAGACATGGGCTACGAAGTGCTGGCAGACATCGAAGCGCTCCCCTCGCGCTTGCCCACGCTCTACCGAAGATTGACGGAGTAGGCGTCGCTAAAGCGGGCAGAACTTGGCGGGATCGAAACCGGGGTTGGCGTAGCCATAGTTCCACGCTTCCCGGAAGCGGTCTAGGTTCTGATTCGCGAAGGTGATTGCGGCCTGGCAGCCGGCCGACAGGTCGCCGACGCCAACTCGCGTAAGGTTGGCTGCGTTTCGGAACTCGACCGCAGCCTTGCCGTCGAGGCTCACGGGGTATTGGGAGATCGCTTGCTCGATCGCGTTGGAGGCTGCGGAGGCGTCTCCGAGTTTCAGCTCGCTGAGTCCTAGCCGGAACAGCGCGTACGCCCTGAGCTCATCGCGGCTGCCGAACCCTCCGACCTCCTGCAATGAGGTGTCGCCGACCGCTTGTTGGTACAGGTGTGCCGCTTCCTGGTAGTTGCCAGCGGCAAACGCCGTGTCCGCATCCTGCACCTTGAACAAGCGAATGTCGGACGAATCCTTATCGCTACTCTTCAGCGTGTACTGCTCGCCGTCCCACGCGTAGACGTCGGTCTGCGCGCGTTGGAGCCCCGCGCCGACGGACTCGATTATGCCGCCGTGCATGATGATCTCCTTGGCGCCGTCGCCGTCCGTGTCTTCAACGCGTATGTCAGCGGTCGCAAGCCTGAGGCCGTCCGACGGGGTCAGTTCGCGATAACCAGACGAGCTTCCCGAGACGACGTGCACAGACCAAGTGCAGGTATGGGCGCCGCATGCGATCTCATCGAATGCCAGGTTCCCGGTGCCGTCGCCGGTGAGATCGCCCGTTGCCAGAATGCCGTCCGGGAATCCGGCTGTCTTGTCGCTGAGAGGCGGCGATATGTAGGCCACCTCGTACCCGGCCGACGTACGATCCAGCACCGCGATCTCAGTCGTGATCGGCGAGGTTTCGTTCTCGCTCGCGCTCAACGACACGACAATTTCGTCCTCAGGGTCGCCGTCCGTGTTGCCCAGGACGCAGCGGCCTTGGCCCGTGGAGGTGCCCGGAGACATGGACCGGCCGTCTGGCATCTGCCAAGCTGCCAGCAGATCGGCGAGGCAAGGTAGCCCGAGCGCCGCCCCGCCGGCATCATCAAGATACGCAGCGATCGCCGCCGGGTAGTCATCCATGAACGCCGGCCGCGGAGGAACAGCGCCGGTCGTGCCCGGCGCCACAGTCGCCGTAACCGTCCCGCTCGCCGTCGACGTGGGTGTCGGCCGCTCGCCTCCGCCGCCGCAGGCGACGAGCAGCACCGTAAGCGTGGCCCAGAGCAGCAGCCATCGTACCGCCATCATGCTCGGAAGCTACCACCAGCCCGATGCGCCGTCAAGGCCTCGCTGCGTTTTGCTACCCTATCGCCATGACGCAGGCCCCGCCGCGCGCCGAGCCGTACGCGCCCAACGTCCCGCACGAGCGGCAGATCGTCGTCGTGCGCATGGGCGAGATCACGCTCAAGAAGAAGAACCGCCCGTTCTTCGTACGTCAGCTCGGCCGCAACATCCGCCGCTCGCTGCGCGGTCTGGACGTGCGCGACTTCGAGCTGAGCCCCAACCGCGTGCTCATCGCGCCCGGCCCCGCGTTCGATTGGCCGGAGGCCCGCGATCGCCTCGCACGCGTGTTCGGCATCCAGAACTTCTCGATGTGCCGCCTACTGCCGTGGGATGTCGACGCCATCCGCGACGAAGTCCTCCGCGTGGCTGCCGAGCAGGCGTTCGAGAGCTTCCGCATCACCGTCCAGCGCAGCGACAAGCGCTTTCCCGGCACATCCCAGGAGCTCGAGCGCGCGATCGGCGCCGCGGTGAAGGCTGCTTCCGGCGCGCGCGTCGACCTCGAGCACCCCGAGGCCAACTTCCACGTCGAGATCATGCCCGGCGGCGCGTACGTCTATGATGCGCGCACGCGCGGGCCCGGGGGCTTGCCTGTCGGCGTGAGCGGACGGGCCGTCGCGCTCCTCTCCGGCGGCATCGATTCGCCGGTGGCGGCGTGGCGGATGATGGGGCGCGGCTGCGTTGTCTCCTTCGTGCACTTCATGTCGTTCCCGTACCTCGACGCGTCGTCGCGCGACAAGGCGGTCGCGCTCGTGCGCAGCCTTACGCGCTGGCAGTACAAGAGCCGGCTGCAGGTCGTGTCGTTCGGCGACGTGCAGCACCAGATCGTCGCGTCGTGTCCGCCGCGGCTGCGCGTCGTGCTCTACCGGCGCTTCATGGTGCGCATCGCCGAAGCGATCGCGCGCCGCTCGCACTGCGAAGCGCTCGTCACGGGCGAGAGCCTCGGCCAGGTGTCGTCGCAGACGCTCTCGAACATCGCGACGATCGACGCCGCGGCGACGCTGCCGATCCTGCGACCGCTCGTCGGCCGCGACAAGGACGAGATCATCGAGGAAGCGCGCCGCCTCGGCACGTACGAGATCTCGATCGAGCCCGATCAGGACTGCTGCACGCTCTTCGTCCCGCGCCACCCCGTGACGAGCAGCACCGCCGACGAAGCGGACGATGCGGAGCGCGCGCTCGACATCGATGCGCTCGTCGCGCAGGCCCTCTCCACCGTCGAAACGCTCGAATACACGTGGCCCGAAGGGCCGGCAACCTAACGATTTGTCATTCTGAGCGAAGCGAAGAATCTGGCCCCTGCAAGGATGACGCGGCACTTTTCAGCATGGCTCCCTGGTTGCATGGTTAAGCGAAACGAAGCCCGCCACGCCGTCGCCGCCGTTGTGCGCCGCCCCGACGGCCTCGTCCTCGCCGTCCAGCGTCCCGATGAGCCGGGCGAGGAGCTCCCCAACATCTGGGGCCTGCCCGCAACAGCGCTCGCTGTAGACGAATCGGACGAGGACGCCATCCGTCGCCTCGGCCGCGAGAAGCTCGGCGTCGATCTTACTCCGCTGCGCGCGCTGGCCGAGGGCGACCAACCGCGCGCGGACTACACCCTGCGCATGACCGTGTACGAGTGCTCGATGTCCGGCGAGCCGCAACTCCCGCGGGACGCGCCTGGAAGCACGTCGACACTCTACGAAGCGCTCGATTGGCTGCCGGCGCCATCGTTCGCCGATGCCGCCGCGCGCGGCTCACTCTGCTGCGAGCTGCTCCTGGGATCCCTCACCCCCGACCCCTCTCCGGCGAGCGGGCGAGGGGAGCTTGCTGATCGAAGAGCAGGAAGGCAGAGACTGCGAATTCCGAGCGACGTCCGCGCCCGAATGGTTAAGATTGCTCGCGGGTTGCGCCAGCAGCCCACGCATAGCGAAGAACTGTTGTGGGGCGCCCTAAGAAATCGTCAGCTGGCCGGGCTGAAGTTCCGGCGACAGCACGCGATCGGTCCTTTCGTCGTGGACTTCTACTGTGCAGAGCAACTCCTTGTCGTCGAAGTTGATGGAGCACTTTATCAGTCCCTTCGAGAGCACGACGCCGAGAGACAAGCGTTGCTTGAGGCTTGTGGCCTCCAATTCCTCCGCGTCTCGGCATACGAAATAGAACATGATATGGCAAACACGCTTCTGCGCATCGAGAGACTCGTCCGCGGTCTAACCGACATACCCCTCTCCCGTTCACGGGAGAGGGGTTAGGGGTGAGGGCCAACAACCCCTCTCCCTCGGGGAGAGGGGCCAGGGGTGAGATCGGTGCTAGGCCGTCGCGGGCGCGGGCATGACGCCGAGCTGCTGCATCATGTGCGCCATGTCGAAGTACTCGCGCTCCGCGTGAACCTTGCCGTCGCGGATCTCCATGACGTTGCAGACCGGGATGTTCATCGCCTTGCCCGTGGGCGCGATGCCCATCAGGTCGCCCTTGTGCGTACCCCGGCCGATGAACTCGACAACCGCGATGTTGCCGGTGGCGTGGATGTGCTGGACGTCGGTCTTCCCGTCCGGGAACGCGTTGGCGAACATCTGGGCGACGCCCATCCCGGCTTCGACACCGTCACTTCGTACGCCGTCGCCGCCCGTGTATGAGTAGCCCGGGCCGATCAGGCTGCGGTACTTCTCCCAGTCGCGCCGGTTCCAAGCGTCCATGTACTCGCGAGCGATAGCTGTGGCATCTGCCATGAGAGGACTCCTTCCTTGAACTGAAGAGGGGGTTGGTGCCGACGATCTTAACACCGCTTCGCCAGCCTGTCAATGGGTTGCCCCTTGTCGTCCTTCGCGGAGGCCTCGGCGCGCGGCTCGGTCTGCTGCGACCTGTCTCTCAGCAGCCTTCCCCTCTCCCTGGGGGAGAGGGGCCAGGGGTGAGGGCTACCAACGGCCCTCACGCCGCCTTCAGCATCCCGATCATCTCCTTCAGCATCGCCTCGTCGTCCGGCGTCCGCGTCGGGATCTGGAACGTCACGCGATCGATCACGCCCGCCGAACGCGCGATGATCTTCTTCACGATCTCGTCGTACGTGCCGATGATGGCGAACTGCTCCAGCATGTCGTCCGTGATCTTCGTCGCCATCTCCTGCCACTTGCCCTCGATCGACAAGCCGAACAGCTCCTGGTTCAGATCGCCCCAGCCTTCGATGTCCAGCACGGGCTTGTACGTGCGCGTCGAGGCGTAGAACGCGAGTTGCTGGCGCACCGGCGCCTTCGCCTTCTCGATCTCCTCCTCGTTCTTGCCGGTGATGATGAAGCCAAGTCCGCAGACCTCGATGTCCGTCAGGCTGCGTCCCGCCTTTTTCGCGCCGGACTCGATGTTCGGAATGATCACGTCCTTCAGGTACTTCGGCGTATTGAAGCCGTGCAGCTTGATGCCGTCGCACAGCTGACCGACGAGCCGGCAGTTGTAGGGGTTGATCGCCGAGATGTGGATCTTGGGCATCGGCGTCTCGATCGGTCCCGGGCTGAAGAACGGCGTCATCAGCGTGTAGCGATAGTACTCGCCCTCGAACGCCGGCGGGCTGCCGTTCTGCCACGACTCCCAGATCGCGCGCATCATCAGCACGTAGTCGCGCAGCCGCGGCCCCGGCGGGTGCCAGTCCATCCCGTAGCGGCGCACGATATGTCCCTTCACCTGCGTCCCCAGCCCGCACGTGAACCGCCCTTTCGAGAACTTCTGGATGTCCCACGCGAGCTGCGCCGTGCTCATCGGGCTGCGCGGAAACGCGATCGCCACCGCCGTGCTCAGCTCGATCCGCTCCGTGTGCTCCGCCGCGATCGTGAGTGGCAGGAACGGATCGTGGCCCGTCTCCGGCGTGATCACGCCGTCGTAGCCCATCGCCTCCGCCTTCTTGGCGGCGGCGGGCACCTGCGCCAGATCGAGCGGTATCCCGGTATCGACTTTCATGTCGCCTCCTGTCTGTGTAGGAACAAGGAACTAGGAACAGGGAACAAGGCCCCACCCCAGCGGGAGCAGCATACGCCGCGAACGCGAGCGGAGGCAAGCCGAGTTGACAGCGCTAACTACGGGAGTACACTGGTCAGCGGAAGGGAGCCCTGCGGAACGTGAAGCGGGCACTCGTTGCGGCCCTCGTTGCTGGCAGCCTAATCGTGCTGGCCGCGATTGCTGTGTTCTCGGCAAACGCTGGACCCGCTGCGGCGCTGGATATCTCCGGCAATTGGGATCTAGAGATCGGCGGCTTGGGCCCCGGCATTAATTGCACGGCCACAGTTGCGCAAAACAATGATCAGTTCTCCATGGACCTGGTGTGCCCTATCGTTGGGTCTGGCTCCGTAGCAGGCGCCATTGATCTCCAGACGGGCGCCTTCAGTGGTACAGGTGACATCATTGGTTTCAGCTTGTCGGTCAGTGGTGTCGGGACGCCCGACAGTCTGTCCGGAAGCTGGAGCGTCGACCTCGGCGGTGGAGTCGGCGCTTCCGGGACGTTTACCGGCACGCGAATTGAGCCGACACCCACGCCCACGCCCACTCGCACGCCAGCCGGCAAGCCACCAGTGAACGTCTCAGGGCCGTGGAACTTCACACTGACGGGCGATGTCAACTTCGTGTGTCCGTTCGTAGTCCAACCTAGCGGAAACAGCCTTTCTGCAGTCAGCAATTGCTTGGGTCTAGTTACTGACCAGTTCTCAGGAATCATCTATGAAACCGGCGAGTTCTCGCTCAGCAGCATGTTCTTCTCCTTCAACGGTACGGTCTCCTCAGACGGCACAACGCTAAGCGGTAGTTGGAATGTCTTCGATCTCGAGCATGGTGCCTTTACGGCGGTCCGAGCGGCGGACCTTCAGCTCATCGACTTCAGCGGCGATTGGACGCTTGCAACGCAAGGCAGCATCCCTGATACCTGCATACTTCACATCGATCAAACGCTTCTTACCGCCACGGCAACCTCAACCTGCGGCACGCTGCCCTCCGGCGACCTTGTAGGAACCGCAGATCCTCTAGCCGGGCGTCTCAACCTGGTTGCGGGGAAAGACGCGACAGCGTTCACGCTCTCGGGACCTTCTCAGGCTGACTCCTCGTACCTTCAAGGAAGCTGGCAGATGGCCGACGAGGGGGGCACATTCATCGCCGTGCCGGCGGACGCAGCTGGGGCGGGAGTCATAGCTATCGACTGCGATGGTGCGCGGTCCGGCATACAGAGTCGGTGCTCGCCCCTAATCGGCGACTCGTTGGAAGTGCAGGTGGCTCTCGTCATCCCGCCTATCGGCGGTTACACCGTGTTCGACGGGGAACTGGGCTGGACGCCGCGACCGGTCCGGTTCTCAGCTTTGGACGGCATTCTGCCGACGTGCGCCCTGCCGCCACCGACATTCGATCCGATCGCTCCACCTTTGACGCTTCACTGTTTGTCCGTCGATCACGCGTCTTCGGCGCCAGGGCCGGCGGTTCAGGTTCGTTTGCGCTGCGTCGAGTCGGGTGATCTGGATCTCCACCTCACCAGTGTTGCCTTTCATGAAGGGGCGACCGGCTCAATCGCTCCGACGATCGTCGGGAGCACGATCTATTGTTCCCGCGCACTTCGTGGAGGCCTTGCTTCGGTTACCGGTGACGCCAATTGCGATGACTTGGTAAATAGTCTAGACGCCGGCATCGTCCTGCAGGTCGCGGTGGCTCTCTCGACTAGTTTCGAGTGCATCGCAAGTGGGGATGTCGACGCCGATGGCACGGTTAACAGCATTGATGCGTCGCTTATCCTCCAGTACACCGCCGGCCTCATCCCTCGACTGCCCGTGCTCTAGTCGGCTATCCTGTCTTCCGTTCGTCCTGCCACGCACGAAAGGAGCGCCATGCGCCTCTCGACACGTCTGCGCCGTATGCTCGATGAGCCGGAGATCGTCGTCCTCCCCGGCGCGTACGATGCGCTCACCGCGCGCCTCGCCGAGCAGGCCGGCTTCAGCGCCGTCTTCACCACCGGCTTCGGCTTCGCCGCCAGCGTCCTCGGCGTGCCGGACTACGGCCTGCTCACCATGTCCGAGACGATAGACCGCGTGCGGCACATCGTCCGCACGCTCACCGTCCCGCTCGTCGCCGACATGGACACCGGCTACGGCAATCCGCTCAACGTCGTGCGTACCGTGCGCGAGTGCGTCGCGCTCGGCGTCGGCGGCATCATCCTCGAAGACCAAGAGTGGCCGAAGAAGTGCGGCCACTTCGAAGGTAAGCGCGTCATCCCGGCCGAGGAGCAGGCCGCCAAGCTGCGCGCCGCCGCCGATGCCCGTGAAGGCGACGATCTCGTGATCATCGGCCGCACCGACGCCCGCCAGCCGCTCGGCCTCGAGGAAGCGGTCCGCCGCGGCAAGATGTACCGCGACGCCGGCGCCGACGTCGTCTTCGTCGAAGCGCCGCGCTCCGTCGATGAGCTGCGCGAGGTCGCGCGCGCCATCCCGGACGCGCCCCTCTTCGCGAACATGATCGAGGGCGGCAAGACGCCGCTGCTCAGCTCCGCGGAGCTACGTGACCTCGGCTACAAGATGGTCGTCTACCCGCTCTCGGCGCTCTTCTCCGCCGCGAAAGCGGTGCGCGAGACGTTCCGCGCGCTGTACGAAGAGAAGACGACGGCCTCGCGAACGGGCGAACTCGTCTCCTTCTCCGAGTTCGAGGAGATCATCGGCGTGCCGCAGTGGCAGGAGCTCGAGCGCCGCTACCGCTCGCCCGCCTAGACGTCGACCGCGATACTGTCCGGACCTTCATGCCGCACCTTCCGCCGAGGGGTGCGGCACGTGATGATAATGTCGCCCGTGCCGGAGTCATCGATCTGGTTCTCCTCATCGTGGCCATCGTGCAAATCCCAGAAGAACTTGATCGATCGGTTCGCTTCGATGGCCACAATCGCGGCCTTTCTGATGTCATCCTTGTTCGGCCAGCTGTCGATGTGATCCATCTCTGCGCCCGGCGTAACGCCGGCGCCCGTCAGGCCGAGCTTGACCCAAGCCGGCAGAACACCGCTGACATCCGCAGCCTGCAAGCTTCCCAAGATGGCCTGTTGCGGGTGTGGCGGCCCGCTGGGGTTCCTCGCAAGGAGTAGGTCCAAGGCTCTCGTGGTGTTGGTCTGCTTCGTCTGAAGCGCTTGAATGAATGTCCTCGTTGTACTCATCGGTGGCATGGTGTGCTCCTCCTCCCGCCGGTTCAGAACCGGCGCTGACGCCGTCCCCCGGCGGATTATCCAATCACGCGCTTGAGAAACCGGCCGATCGCATCGTACACGGCGTCGCCCAGCAGCGGCTTGCCCCATTCTTCCGTGATCAACAGCTCGCTACCCGCGATATGCTCGTGGAGGTACTGCGCAGCTCCCACAGGGATGTAGCTGTTGTCCGGGTCGTGGACGATGAGCGTCGGCGCGCGCACCTCCGAGAGCAGCGACCTGGCGTCCCCGGCGCCGAGGCCGAGGATGAGCTTCGACCAGGCACCGCGCGGAACGCGGTCCAGCACCTCCACCATCGCGTCCAGGCTGGTTTCGGCGCTCGGCGTGCCTCTGGTCCTCGTCTGGCTGAGCTGCGACAGCGCGCGCCCGCGGTCGACCGAGTCCGCGCGCTGGAACGACTCTATGGCGATGTTCGCGCCCCAAGGAAAGCTCTCGTCGCTCGTGTATTTCGCTGTCGTGCCGAGCAGCAGCAGCCCGGCGACGCGCTCCGTGTAGTGCACCGCGAACGCGATCGCGAGCGGCCCGCCGTCGGTCGCGCCCCACAGGATCGCCCGCTCGACGCCGGCCGCGTCCAGCACGGCCTTGATGTCCTCCACGCTCCGCCCCAGGCTGTATCCCCGGTCCGGCGCTTCGGAGCAGCCAACGCCGCGACGGTCGTACAGGATCAGGCGACAGTGTTGCGCCAGGCGGTCCCAGCGCTGGACGGTGTTCCAGCTCCGCGTGCGTACGGCCGGGCAGTTGGTCAGCCCGATGGCGATGACGTACGGGCCCGCCGCGCCCAGCACCTCGTAGGCGAGCTTCACGCCGTCGCTGTCGGCGTATTGCAGCGTCTGGCCGTGCAGATACACGCGACGCGTCGTCGTCAGCTCGTCGTAGAGCGCTTCGCGGATCAGCGCGTGGGCGAAGCGGTACCGCCCGGCAATGTGCGGCACCTCAAGGATCACCGTCGCGCGCACCGCCTCGTCCAGTGCCGCCAGCAGCTGTTCGTCGGGCAGGCCACTCGCCCGCGTCAGCGCGTCCATCCCGAACTCGCGGCCGATCACGGATGCGATCGTGAGGACGCTGTTGCATTGCTCGGAGAGACGCGACAAGCGGCGCAAGATCATCTCTTTCGCGCCTTGCGGGATACCCGTCTGGCTGAGGTCGCCGCGCAGCCGGCCGTCCTCGTCGTACATCGCTCCGGTTTCGGCCAGGTCGCGCAGCACCTCTTCCACGAAGAACGGGTTCCCCTCGGTGCGCGTGTGGATCATCCGGGCGAGCTCCGCAGGCGCGTGCTGTCCCGCCCACGACGCGACCAGCGTAGCCACCTCTGCCTCAGCGAGGCCGGTCACCAGGATGCGCCGCACGAGCCGCTCACGCCGCAGGTCCCCCACCAGCTCCGCAACGGGCTCCTTAGATGTCACGTCCGCCTCCCGATACGTCGCGATGATCAGCAAAGGCGACTCCTGCTGCCGCCTAACCGCTCGAGCCAGCAGCTCCAAGGTCGCCGCGTCAGCCCACTGCAGGTCGTCCAGCAAGAGGACAGCGGGCTTCGGGAGCTTGCTGTCGGAAAGAGCTGAGGCGATGGACGGCTGATTGGCGAAACCAGCCGATCGTTCCGCGCGCCCGACGAAAGGCTCCGCGCCGCTCGCGACAGCCTCGCGGGCGAACTCGGCGGCGAGCCTCGTCTTGCCGATCCCGGCCTCGCCCGTCAGCAACACGAGCTGGCGCTGGCCGGCGCGAGCGTCCTTCCAACAGCGGCGGAGCTCCTCCAGCTCGTGGCTTCGCCCGACGAAAACGGCCGCCTCTCCCTCCGCGAGCAGGCCAGCGCTCTCATCCTCGGATGCGCTCGAGACAGGGGGCGCCGGGGCTGGCTCCCAGACGACTTCACAGACCGACAGCGGCTCCGCAATGCCCTTGAGCCGCAGCGGTGCGAGATCGCGGAACGCCACGCCCGCGCGTCCGCCTGCCAGCCGTCTCACCAGCTCCGAAACGATGATCTGGCCGCCTTGCGCGCTATCGCACAGGCGCTTCGCGATGACCACCGGCGTCCCGAAGTAGTCCGCCTCTTCCCGGATCGGCTCGCCCACGTTCAGCCCGACGCGCACGCCCAGCGGCGGCCCTTCGCTGCGCTGGTTGTGGGCATGAACGGCTTGCTGCATCGCGACGGCGCAGGCCACCGCGTCGAGGGCGCTGGAGAAGACGACCATGAGGCCGTCCCCCACGCTCTTCACTTCCAGGCCCCCGCGCGAGGTGACAGCGTCGCGAAGCGCCCGGAAATGAGCGCGCCGGACGCGATCCGCCTGCTCGTCCCCAAGCCGCTGCATCAGCTCTGTCGAGCTGACGAGGTCCGTGAAGAGCACGGTTAGTGTGCCGCCAGGTGATCGGCTCAAAGCTCCACCGCCCGGTGTGGGATGCGCGATTATAACGTGTCGAGCACGCAGCTTGCCACACGTTTGGCTCCTGAGCCGTGGGGTCGACCCGCCGCCTCGCCCTTCGCGATCTCTAGCGCTGCTTCGTCCGGAGACGCACGGCGCCGTAGCCGGCCAGCCCTGCGACGCCAACGCCTGCCAGGGCGATCAGCCACCCGCTCGACGAACCGTCCGCGCCGGATCCTGCACCGGAAACCACGAGTTGGGGCAGTGGAGTCGCGGTTGGCGCGGCAGTCGGCGCCGCTGGGCACTGTAGCGATCCGTTCGTCGCGGTGACGGTGATCGGCTGCGGGCCTCCGGTGGTAGCGTCAACGAACAGCGTCGGCGAAATCCCGATCGGCATCACGCTGCACGCCGACCCGCTGGCGGCCAGCGAATGGAATGTGATCGTCGCGAGGCTCACATCACCTATCAGCCCCGGTCCCGTTGCGCCCACGAGCCGGATCGTGTTCGCTCCGTAGTGGGTGTTGCACTCGCTGTGCGAAGGCGCGGGAGCGCAGCTTACGATCGACACCTTGGCAGGGTCGTACGACAGGTCCAGCGTCCAGGCGCCGAGTCCCGGTGTCGGGACGTTCGCGCGAATGTCCACCGTCGCCTGGCCGCCTGGCGCGAGCGTGACAGAGCCGACGGTCAGCGTACCGCTCACCGCGGATGCTTGCGATACGAGCAGCAATGCGCCCGCACCGACCAACACGGCCGCTAGCGTCGCGGCCAAGCCAAGCCGTACTTTACCGAGTCCGTTCATCGGGCGTTCCTTCCTGGCTGCACTTGGCGCGCCGGGCGGCGCACTGCTGCTTACGATGCTATCACGGGGTGGCTTACGAACAACTACCCGAGGTTTACGATAACCGCCGGTCGAACTCCGCCAGCTTCCGCTCCAGCTCGCGCTGCCGCACCGACACCGTCAGATCGCCCCGCGTGCGCTCCAGAATGCCGCGCACCGAGTCCGTCGTCCGGCGCAGGCCGCCCGTCATCGCGTCTGGGTAGTCCATGGTCACCAGCACGCTATACATGTCGTCCATCGCCGCCAGGATCGATTCGCAGTGCTCGACATCGCCGCCACGCAGCCGGTCGAGCAGGTGCCGCCGCAGCTCGCCGACGGCCTCGCCCATCCCGTTCAGGTACGCCGGCAGCTCGATGTCCAGGTCGCCCGGCGTCGGCAGCGGCCGCCCCGCGATCACGGCCAGCGTGATGCTCGCCTCCGCGTACTCCTTCTGCGAGTCGTGAACGAACCCTGCGTGATACGTGTCCTGATGCGCCTGCAGCGCGCGCTTCGCCTCGCTCAGCAAGTCCCGCACGCGGCCGATCAGCTCCTCGGCCTGGCCGAACTCCGTGCGGTGCACCGCCCGGATCGCGTTCGCCGAATGGCGGATCGCTTCGCGGCAGAGCGGCAGCGCCTTCTCGCGCGCCGTATTCTTGTCCGCGAAGACGGCGCGCACGTTGTCCATGATCGGGTCGAGCTGGTCGCGAACGGTCTCCATCGCTACAGCTCGTTCACCGGCGAAGGCAGCTCGCCTTCGCGCGCCGCATCGATCATCTCCCGGGCCTTGTCCGGCATATCCATCCCGTACTCCTCGAACTTGCGCTCCGCCCACCGTCCGATCTGGCGCGGGTCCTTGTAGTCCTCCAGCGAGCGCGGCTCCGAGCCGTACTCCTCCAGGATGCGCTGCTCCGACTTGTGGTACGCGAACTTCGACAGCGCGCGCGAGAGCTTTTTGCCGCCGCAGTGCTGGCACGCCGGCTTCTTCTCGGCGTCCATCGACTTCGTGAAGACGCTCGTGAGGCGGCGGCAGTCCGCGCAGGTGTACTCGTAGATCGGCATCAGTCGTCCATCGACCAGTCGTCGCCGCCGGCCATGTCGTCCGGCATCTGGCCGTCCTCCATCTGCGCGATCGCTTCGTCGAAGTCCGGCCCCATGTCCTCGCCCATCTCGTCGCGCATCCGCCGCGCGAAGCGGGCCATGCTGCGCGGGTCGCTCTCGTCTACGCCCGCCAGCATGCTCTCGTCGAAGTCATCGCCGCCGCCCTTCGCTCGCGCGACAACGACCCGCGAGATCAGCCGGCGCAGCTTTGCGCTGCCGCAGTGCTCGCACTTTGCCCGCACCGCCGTCGACATGCTCCGCACGAACACGCTCGTGCGCTTCCCGCACGCCTGGCAGCCGTACTCATAGATCGGCATCGCGCCCCCAGTATACCGACACGCCCTCTCTCACCCCGACTGCCGTCACCCCTCTCCCGCTGGCGGGAGAGGGGCCGGGGGTGAGGGTTACACGCCCTCCGCCGCGCCGCCGGCCAATGTAGGGGCGACCTTCAGGTCGCCCGCCCTGCTGCCCCGAAATCATCTGTGGGACAAGGCTTCAGCCTGTCGAGTGCACCCCGTCATTCCGAGCGGCTAGTCCGCCACAGGCGGACGACAGCGAGGAATCTCGTGGCGCCTGATGAGACATCTCCATGCCCATCGCCGGCAAATCAGCAACGAGCTGGTGTAGGGGCGGCCTTCAGGCCGCCCGCTGCCGTGTTTCTGAGATACGGGAGCGTGCGGGAGGCCTTAAGGCCTCCCCTACATTTCTTCGATCGCGTTCTCGATGTGCTCCACCGACACCACCCGCCCGCTGCCGTCGAGATCGATCGCGATCACATCGATGCGCCGGCCCTCCGGCAGCTCTGGGTGCGCTTGCCCGAACGCCTCGGCCGCCACGAGCAGCCGCCGCGCCTTCACGGCACCGACACCTTCCACCGCCGTGCCCATCGTGTCGCCGCGCCGCGTCTTCACCTCGACGAAGGCGACGACGCCGTCGCGCTGCGCCACGATATCGACCTCGCCCTCGCGCACGCGAAAGCGCGTCGCCAGAATGCGATAGCCCTTCGACTCGAGGTGCGCGGCCGCCACCCGCTCGCCAAAGTCACCGAGGTCGCGGCGGGAGGTCATGGGTCTATTGCGTGGAACGTTCGAGCCTTTTGAGAAGGCTGACCTCCATCAATTCAGGCGCATGCCTCGACTCGGTCGAGGTGGCATCCGGTTTGTACCCCGCGCTTTCGTAGAGTTGCATTGCGCCCGGCCATCTGCGGGCCAACGTCACGACGTAGCTGGCACCAGCCTGAAGTCGAAGCGCGCGGTAAAGAAGGGGCGGTCGAGGCCCTTACTCTCGATCTCCTTAAGGCTGTCCTGCTTCTCAAGCCGAGTTACCAGCTCCGGCTTCGGAGCACCCTCCACAACGTCGTCATGGAGCCACGGATCGCCTTCGAAGTACACCTGGGTGGTCACAGGCAGGTAGCTATCGCGGGAGATCTTGAAATGGATGTGCTTTGGCCGCCAGGCGTGGTGACCGAGCATGGCCAGCAGCCGGCCGGTGGGTCCGTCTTTGGGGATTTCGTAAGGCTGGGGGATGACGGTCCGGAACTGGAAGCGCCCCTCCTGGTCGGTGGGGAACTTTCCGCGCATGTTGAAGTCGGGCTGATCGGGGTCCAGGTGATCGTACATCCCGTTGCCGCTGGTCTGCCAGATATCGAGCAGCGCGTCCGGGATGGGTGCCCCCGTCTTGGCGTCCAGGACGATGCCAGAGACGAAGACCACGTCGCCGGGCTCGTCGTCGCGGCCAAGTCGATAGGGAGGCGAGCGGAGTGGCGCCCCCTCGAGGTAGAAGGGCCCCAGGATGTTCGAGGGCGTACCACCCATCTGGTTGTAGTAGTCATAGGTTACGTTGTCCACGGTGACGCCCAGGAATATGTCGAACCACAGCGGGACCTCATATCCCAGGCTGCCCATTTCAGAGACGAACTCAATAAGCGCTCTGTGTTCGGACTCGGTGATGCGATGCTTTATGATCAGCTGACGCAGGGAATCGAGGAGGTCACCGAAGATGACCTTTACCCTCTCGTCGCTCAGCGTTACTCTTTCTTCTGTGACCATGACCTACTCCTGGCTCTTGTGAGAGTTGTGCCGTGCCTGAAAGTTGCCCCAGTCAATCCGATGGCCACTGGAGAGAGTACAACCAGGAAGAGAGGGTGTCAATTAGGCGCTCGCCATCATGAGGGGAAGGCGCTCGTACGGGATCGTCCTACGGAGCGGGATCACCGTAGGTGTCTGCTGGTACGCATAGATGCGCGACGGCCACGCGCTCGCCGAAGTCACCGAGGTCGCGCCGGGAGGTCATCGACGCATCGATCGCCCCGAAGGCGACCTCCGCGATGATCCCACCTTTGAGCGGCTCACCGGGTCATTCCTCTGCGGGTTTTGTCCAGGTGATCAGATGACGATCTAACAGGAGCCGGGTGGTGGTCGCACCGGGGAGAACGCGGCTCGCCGAGTCGCGAATGGCGCGAAGCGGCAAGGTCGGGGGAAGAGTAGGCGCCGTGATCTGAGCGTACCCCCGGCACAGCCGATAGGTCAGGCTAACCGGCACAGCGATCGCGCTCATCGCGAAGTCGCCCACCGACGCGTCGCGATGAAGTCCAAGGATGGCCAACGTTCCGCTTGGTCGGAGGAGAAGACGCATTTTATCCAGCGCAGCTGCGAACGGAAGGTGATGGAGGACGGCCAAAGCTGAAATGAAGTCGTACGATCCTTCCGTTAGCCGTTCGTCGTCAAGGAGGTCTCCGGCCATGAAGCGAACATTCGTTGGCGGCGGTGCCACCCGCCTAGCCTGCTCGATGACCTCTTGCGATATATCCAGCGCGTCCACTTGGTGGGCCACAGTGGCGAGCAGCCGAGCGAAATCGCCGTGGCCGCAGCCTGCATCCAAACCTCTTGCACACGGCGAGGGCACGAGGCGCAGAAGCCTCTGGTGGTAGTGGATGTTTCGATTCCAAGCCATGTACGCGCACTTTCATTCTATAGGAGGCTCGTGCGTCTGGACGGGGCGGAGTGCTCGGCTAAGATCGTCCACCTCACGAGGATCACCGTAGGTCTGTCCTAGTGCGCACAGGTGTGCGCGCCACCCCGCTGGCCCGGATGTCATCCCAGAACGCGATGTGGGCCAGGTGGTCCTTGACCGACCAGCCATCGAGCGACGGCTCGGTCAATAGCTCGTCGCTGAGCCCGTCGATGGCGGAGAGCAGCTCCTGCTGCGTCTCGCGGTAGTGCTGTAGCAGTGCGTCCCTGTCCTCCGCCATGCGACTCAGTCTAAGCCAGCCACCGGCCATCAATCATCACGTCGCGACCAATCAGTTCGTTCTCCTCACGCCATGCCTGGATCTTTCGTGGCGTCAACCGGATGTAGACGTTTTTCTGTGAGCGCCTGGCATCGAAGCCAGCCGCCTCAGTGTGAGCAGCCGCGAGCTCATCGTCCGCATCAGTCTCGATGAACTCCAGCGTGCCTTCTATGATCACCACGTCCCTGGTTGGTGGCAAGGCCATGCGCGCGACACCAGCGCGCTGGAGGTTGCGGGCCGTTCGGCTGCGCTTCAGGGTCGCAACCGTGAGGCGTGCGCCATCCCAGTAGAATGAGAGCGGGATCAAGTACGCTTCGCCGGAGGCGCTAGCGGAGGCCACCCAGATATCCTTCTCTGTGCCACGCACCATACGCAGGTTATCCAACACGTTCGCTTTCCGCCCCTGCATGCTTTGCGGTGGTTGCATCGGCATCCTCCCGACAAGTGAAGCGCGTTGTTGCCTCAGCCTACTCGACGGCTACCGCGTCGTCGAGCAGCAGGTGCGCGTCATCTCGCGCTCAAGAGCAATCCTCCAACACAGCGGGATCACCGTAGGTCTCACATGTCGCGCATAGGTTGCCCGCGCCACGCGCTCGCCGAAGTCACCGAGGTCACGGCGGGTCGTCATCGCGTGTGTATCCTACATCCTGCGGGATGAAACCCGCAGCTTGTCGTGGCGACTTCGAGCCATATGCGCCTAACGTTACTTCACGCTCAGATTCAACTCGTGATTCTCGCTGGCCCGCCCGAGATCATTGAGCGCAGTTTCGGCCGCAGGCTTCCCGTCGAGCCGGAACGTTAAGCTTGCCCCTTCCCCGCAGCCGGAGACGGACTGCGGGCCGGCAACGATCAACGTGTAATAGCCCTCGGTGGCATCGCCATATCGAAGTGAGGTGACGCCACAGCGCACGTCACCGGCATACGCCTCGATTACCGTGCCCCCGGGCAGGCTGCTTCCATCGCGATCGAACAGGTGGCCTTTGAACTCCGTTACCGGCTTGCTCGCGCCCTCGCGGGCGGCCGACGACAAGCTGGCATCAAACGTCGCCGTAGCACCGCTCCCCGGCCAGGGCGTAGTCTGTGTGCTGAAGATGAAGGCGTCGCCGACGTACGCCCAGAGCAGGAGCTCGGCTCCGGGCGCACCGCATCCACGGACCTCCGCGTCGGCAGCGACCGGTATCTCGTAGCGCCCTAGCGTGACTGCCGGAATCGCATCCTGGCAGGCTGCCGCCAGGCCGTCGCGAACGACGCGCACGCCCAGGAACTGCGTGTCCAGCGGCGCGCCATCGAGTGTCAGCGTGCCGCGCAGCGTCACGTGCTCGTCGGCTCCCGGCGCCGTCGTGTTGGCGGTGACGAACGGTGTGATAGCCGATGTCTTGGGCGCGCCATGCGTCTCTCCGCCACCACACGCCCACGAGACGAGGATGACCATCACGCCGCTCAGCGCAAGCGCCAGCGCGCCCGCACCTGGTCCGCCGCGCCTCCCTGTATGTTGCATGCCCATCCTCCTTGTACACCGGCGCCGCGTGGTCGGCTCCACTGCGATGCGGCGGCGCTGCGACATCATGCCTACTCGGCGTCCGGCACGAGCAGCTCGTTGCGCGCCGCGACGGTGTCCGGGTGGAGCGGCCAGCCCCGCTCGACGGCGCGTGTGACCTGCCGGTCCAGGATGACCCGCAGCGCGGGATCGATGCTGGCGTCCGCCAGCTCGCGCGCCTCGGCCAGCGCCGTGTCGCCGCGCGCCTTGTACGGCTCGATCTTGTCCGCGACGAAGATCAGCCGCTCGAGCGCGCTCATGCCCGCGCGCGCCGTCGTGTGGTAGCGCGCCGCCGCGAGCGCGTCCGCGTCGGCGATGCCGTATCGCGCCGCCATCCACCGCGCGCCGATCGGCCCGTGTAGCAGGATCGGCTCAGCGCGCTCGATAGGCCCCGCCTCGATGCCGAGCGCCTCGGCCTCGCGCAGCAGCTCCTCGGGCGAGCAGCCGCGCGCCAGGTCGTGCCCCAGTGCCGCGATCGTCGCCCGCTCCTCGTCGATGCCGTGCAGCCGCGCCAGCCGCGCCGATTCTTCCACCACGCGCAGCACGTGCTCGCGCAGCCCGCCCGGCAGCGCATCGACGGCCTGCTCCAGCGCGCGCCGCGTCTCGTTCATCGGCGCCATCATAGCAAGAGGTCTTAGTTCTCGCCCTCTCCCTCAGGGAGAGGGCCGGGGTGAGGGAGGAAGTAAGAGGCCCCTCTTCTCAGAGGGGCCTCTCGGCCACCTCATGCTCAAACGCCACGTGTCCCCTCTCCCTCTCTGAGGGAGAGGGGCTAGGGGTGAGGGAGTCGGGGTCGCTTACGCCGTGACGTGCGGGCCGTACGCCATCGCGTGCAGCCGGCGAATGCGCTCCTCGATCGGCGGGTGCGTACTGAACAAGTTCGATACGCCGCCGCCGCGGAACGGGTTCACGATGTACAGGTGCGCCGTCGATTGCGCCATCGGCGAGGGCTCCATCGGCCGCGCCTGGACGCCGCGCTCCAGCTTCTCCAGCGCGCTCGCGAGCGCTTCAGGATCGTGCGTCAGGTGCGCGCCAGTCTCGTCCGCCTGGTACTCCCGCGCGCGCGAGATGCCGAGCTGGATCATCGTCGCGGCGATCGGCGCGAGCAGCACCGCCGCCAGCGCGATCAGGCCGCCGTACGGGTTATTCCGATCGCGACTCCCGAACGCTCCGCCGAACCACAGGCTCATCCACGCGATCATGCTGATCGCGCCCGCCAGCGTCGCGACGATCGAGCTCGTCAGGATATCGCGGTTCTTCACGTGGCCGAGCTCGTGGCCCAGGACGCCGCGCAGCTCGCGTTCGTCCAGCAAGTTCAGGATGCCTGTCGTCGCCGCGACGGCTGCGTGCTGCGGATTGCGGCCCGTCGCGAACGCGTTCGGCGTCGCGCTCTCGATGATGTACACGCGCGGCTTCGGCTCGTTCGCCAGCGCCGCTACCTGCTCGACGACTCGGTGCAGCTGCGGCGCCTCTTCCGGCGTCACTTCCTTCGCGTTCGCCATCCGCAGCGCCAGCTTGTCCGACGACCAGTACGCGAAGAAGTTCATCGCCCCCGCGAACACGAAGGCCACAACGATACCCGTCGGCCCGCCGAGGAGGAACCCGAGCAGCAGAAACAGCCCCGTAATGGCCGCCAGCAGGACTGCCGTCTTTACCGTATTCATCTATGCTTCGCCCCACTCTCCATTACTGAAGTCTGCTTCAGTGTAGCACGAGAGCAATCAGCCGTCAGCGGTCAGCCATCGGGCCTGGACAGCCGTAGCACTTTGGAAACATGCACCCCTCTCCCTTGGGGAGAGGGGTAGGGGTGAGGGCATCATGCCGCAATTCATTGCGCGTTCTTCGGGGATAGGCCGTACCAGCGACTAGCGACTAGCAACCAGAGACTTAACCGCTATCCTTCCGCCCCCAGCCGCCGTCCGCCCAGTACATGCAGGTGGATGTGGTAGATCGTCTGCCCGCCGTCCTCCCCGACGTTGAACGCCAGCCGGTAGCCCCGCTCCGATACGCCCTCGGCCGCAGCCACCTTGTTCGCGACATCGAACAGCCGCCCCAGCAGCGGCCCGTGGCTCTCGCGCACTTCGCGCATCGTCTCGATGTGTTCCTTCGGGATCACCATACAGTGCACGGGCGCGCGCGGGTTGATGTCGCGTATCGCGAAGCAGAGGTCGTCCTCGTGCAGCTTCGGCACGTCCATCTCGCCCGACGCCATCTTGCAGAACAGGCAGTCAGGATGCATCTTCGTTCTCCGACGAAAGATAATCGCGCGGCGTTAGGAGGGCGGTCATCCACACCATGGGCTTCCTACGACCTATCTCAGCAAAGGTCGGAAAAGCTCGGAAGAGCGCCACATTTGCCCGACCCCATGGCGTGTAGTCTATGACCAACAGTACGACCAACAACATCAGTAGGACGCCAGCCAATCCAGCGACTCCCATTACAGGGGGAAGGACTGCTCTGTCCAGGTTCGTTGAGCCGGAGCTCGTTAGGCTGACGACGCTCATAAGAATTGTAGCCCCGAAGAAACCTGCAACTGCGAGAGCGGCACACGCGGGCATCCTCTTAGGCGAGATCAGTTTGAAATGAAGCAAGAGTATGGCGTTCACTCCGACAGCAGCAATCGCAGTGATGGTCATTCCTAGCAGCATCATTGGCGACTTCTCGAAAAGACAGAGGCCGGCGCCCGAGCGCCAGCCTCCTCACGCGTCCTGCCCTAGATCTTCAGCAGCTCTGCGACGTGCTCGCGGTGGAAGTCCGCGTCGCCCCACGCCAGCTCCGACGCCTTCTGACGCCGGAAGTAGAGCTGGATGATGTACTCCTTCGTGAAGCCGATGCCGCCGTGGATCTGCTGGCCGTGCGCCACCACCCGGCGCGTCGCCTCGCTGCACCAGGCCTTCGCCATGTGCACGTCCATATCGGCCTCCGGCGTGTTCTCCTGCACCGACCACGCCGCCTTGTACATGATGAAGCGCGCGCCGTCGACGTCCGTCACCATGTCGGCCGCCTTGTGCTGGATCGCCTGGAAGCTGCCGATCGGCCGGCCGAACTGGATGCGGTCCTTCGCGTACTGCACGCTGATCTCGAAGTCCTTCTGCGCCAGCCCGACGAGGTACGCGCACTCGA
>CAYQLM010000024.1:0-35829 GCA_964418365.1 uncultured Dehalococcoidia bacterium | reverse complement strand
ATCTACGTCGATTTTCGGGGCAGGATTAGCGCGGAAGGGGTCGAGTTCATTCGACAGAGCGGTGAACACCGCACCGGGTTCGTTCGCCAGTACCTCGAAGCCCTGGGCAAAGAGGGCTGGGACATGACCGGTATCGTACCCCTAGTGCGCCCAGAGAGCAGCTACTTCATCCTGAAGCGGCCCGCAAAGGCCGCGAAGAGCGAAGGTTAGTTTGCTGAGTTAGGCGCTTGAGGATGGGCTAACCCTGAGCGGCGGGGCTCATTGTTCCGGCGAAGCGTGAAGCCGGATGGCAGGGAGGCCTTGAGCGTAGGTGACGCGTGCGGTAGCTAGTACCTATCGAAACCGGCCGGTCTCGGGAGGCACGCCAGCGTGACGTTCTTCGGTCTGCATTTCTCACCGGAGCTGCTCCTCACCTGGCACTGGCTGGTGGTGCTCGCGGTGTTCGTCGCTGCGCTGTGCTTCATGCTCCCGCGCTCGGGCGCGACGCCGCTGCAGGTGCTGCGCGAAGTCCTGGTACTGGTGCCGGCGTACCTGCTGTACAGCACGGTGCGCGGCCTGGTCGCGGGGCGGCAGCCCGAGGCGCTCATGCGCGCCATGCAGCTCATCAAGCTGGAGCGCGCGCTGCACATCTTCTGGGAGCTCGACCTGCAGCATCGCATCGTGAACATCGAGGCGCTCAGGGTGTTTGCGAACTGGACGTATCTGCTCGGCATGTGGCCGGTCATCGTCGTCGTTGCGATCTGGCTCTTCCTTCGCCACCGCAACGCTTATCCCCTGTATCGAAACGCGTTCTTGTTCTCAGGCGCGATCGGGCTCGTGATCTACGCCACGCTTCCGACGGCGCCGCCGCGCTTCATGGACGGCTGGGGATTCATCGATACCGTCGGTGGCGGCACAAGCGCCTACTCGCTGCCTGACATCCCGATCCTGGTGAACCAGTACGCGTCTGTCCCCAGCTTGCACTTCGGCTGGGTGTTTATCTCCGGCATTGCGGTCTTCCGCCAATCGAACGCCATTGCACTCAAGGTGCTCGGCGTCTTCATGCCGATGGCCATGCTCTTCAGCATCGTCGCGACGGGCAACCACTTCATCCTCGATGCCGTTGCCGGTGGCATCGTTGCGCTGATCGGCCTCTGGGGGTCGATGACCCTGCGCACACTGGTCGTGAGCGACGATCCGCCCCAGGGCGGCTTCCGCGCGCTCGCGAACCAGATGTTCTAGCGGCCCAGCCGCTCCGCCACCCGCCGAAACGCACGCGACGCGTCCTTGTCCATCGGCTGGCCATGCCCGAAGAAGGCGACATCGAACTCTAGCTCCGCTAGCTTTCTGAACGACGCCCGCGCCTGCTCCGGATCGGCGTTGAACACGCCGACGATGAGCCGGCCCTCCGGCATCCGCGCGGCGGCATCGCCGGCGAAGAGCGCGCGACGCTTCGGGACGAAGATCGCGATGCTGCCTGCCGTGTGGCCGGGCACGTGCACAACCTGCGCGCCCCCGTCGAGATCGATCTCATCGCCGTCGACAAGCTCCCGGTCGACTCGCGACGGCTTCGCCGGCAGCACGTTCTTCGATATCTCGTCGTGGTACCGCTTCTCGATCGCGGATAGGCGCGGCTCCTCCTCCGGCTGCTCGCCGCGCACGACCGGCGCATCGAGCCTGTGGGCCTGCACCTGCGCGTCACTGCGCTCGACAAGCTCCGCCAACGATCCGATGTGGTCGGCGTGGTAGTGCGTCACAACGATCTGCCGCAGGCTCTCGATCGGGCCGCAAGCCTCGATTGCATCGCAGATCGCCGGCGCGCTGTCGCTCAGTCCGGTATCGATCAGCGTCAGCCGGTCGGCTTCCTGGTAGAGATACGCCTGCACGAGCCCGCAGTCGATGACGTGAACGCCGGCAATAATCTCCACCGCTGCCACCCTGAGGCGTTAGCGCAGCTTTTCGGCGACGCGGCGGAACGCCAGCGACGCGCCCTTGTCGAGGGGCTTGCCGTGGCCGAAGAACGCCGCGTCGAAGTCGAGCTGCGCCAGCTTGCGGAACGACGCGCGGGCGGCCTCCTGATCTTCGTTGTACAGCCCGAGCAGCCCTCGAGGCGGCCCGAGGCCGAACGCGTTCGCCGCGCCGTCGCCGGCGAAGAGCAGCCGCCGTCCCGACACGTAGACAGCCATGCTGCCCGCCGTGTGGCCGGGCACGTGCACGATGCGCGCGCCGCCGCCGAGATCGATCTCGTCGCCGTCGGCGAGCTCGTGGTCGACGCGCGCCGGCGATGGCACGCTTGCGCGCCGGCCCAGGATGGGCGTAAGCAGCCGCGCGAAGCCGCGGCGATCGGCGTCTGCGGGAGGATGGTCACCGCGGACGACCGGCGCGTCGAGCTTGTGCGCAAAGACCTGGGCCTTCGTGCGCTCGATGACGTCCGCGAGGGAGCCCGCGTGGTCGCGGTGGTGGTGGGTGATCACGATCTGCTTGATGTCTTCGGGTTTGCGTCCCAGGCTCTCGACCACGGCGAAGATCTTATCGGCGCTGCCGGCGAGGCCCGTATCGATCAGCGTCAGCCGGTCCGCCTCCTGGTAGAGGTACGCGCGGCCGACGCCGAGGCTATCGATGGCGTGGACGCCTGGCACGATCTCCATGGCCACAGTATGGCCGCTCGACGTGCCCTTCGAAAAGCCGCGTGTTGCTAGAATGCGGCGATCCGTCATTCCGAGCGAGACATGAAAGGTTCGATGACAATGGCTGGACACGAAGACACGAGAAATCTCAAACTGCCCCTGAACTTATCGAAGCCGAGTTCACGATATGACCACTGCTACGCTATCGTCCGTGTCGCGGTAGGGCTGGTAGGCACGCTGCCAGAGCTCCCAGAAGCAGGCATCACGGTCAAGAAGCTTGTTTGGTCACGAGAAAGAGCAGTTTTGGAAGTTAGTAGACTCAATGCCCTCAATAACCCGAAGAAGGACTACTACTTTTGGCAAACGACACGATTGGAACGGCGGACATGACCACCTCTGAGTTCGGGGGCGTCATTGGACGTTATCGGAACGAATCGACGCCGTGGTGGCCGCCACAGGTGCGCCCGCCCGCCGGCGCGCCTAACATCGTCCTGATCGTGCTCGACGACGTCGGCTTCGCGCAGCTCGGCTGCTTCGGCTCCGACATCGCGACGCCTGTGCTGGACGGACTCGCGGCGGGAGGGCTGCGCTACACCAACTTCCACACGACGGCGCTTTGCTCGCCGACGCGCGCGTGCCTGCTCACGGGCCGCAACCACCACTCGACCAGCATGGGCCGCGTCACCGATCTGCCGACGGGCTTTCCCGGCTACTACAACAGCATCCCCAAGTCGTGCGGCTTCCTGCCCGAGGTGCTCGTGCCGCAGGGTTACGCCGCGTACGCCGCCGGCAAGTGGCACCTCACGCCCGATCACGAGCACCACATGGGCGCTCCCCGCGCGCGCTGGCCGCTCGGCCGCGGGTTCGAGCGCTACTACGGCTTCTTCGGCGGCGAGACGAACCAGTTCGCGCCGTCGCTCATCTGCGACAACCACCACGTCGAACCGCCGCGCGCGTGGGAGGACGGCTACCACCTCACCGAAGACATCACCGACCGCGCGATCGAGTACCTGCGCGACCTGCGCGCCGTCGAGCCGTCGAAGCCGTTCCTGCTCTACTTCGCGACGGGCGCCTGCCACTCGCCGCACCAGGCGCCGCGCGACTGGATCGATCGCTATCGCGGCCACTTCGATCGCGGCTGGGACCGCTGCCGCGAGGAGACCTTCGCCCGCCAGCGCGAGCTGGGTCTGCTGCCGTCGACGACGGAGCTTTCGCCGCGGCCGGAGTGGGTGCCGGCCTGGGACGAGCTCTCCGCCGATCAACGGAAGGTCTACGCGCGCTTCATGGAGTGCTTCGCCGGCTACCTCTCGCACGCCGATCACCACGTGGGCCGGCTGCTCGGCGCTCTGCGCGAGCTGGACGATCTCGAGAACACACTCGTGCTCGTGCTGTCGGACAACGGCGCCAGCTCCGAGGGCGGGCCGTATGGCTCGCTGAACGATCTGCGCACGTGGAACATCACGGGTACGTCGGTCGAGGAAGCCCTCGCCCGCATCGATGACCTGGGCGGGCCGTACGCGCACAACAACTACCCGTGGGGCTGGACCGTCGCGGGGAACACGCCGTTCCGGCGCTGGAAGCGCGAGGTGCACGAGGGCGGCGTCGCCGATCCGCTCATCGTCCACTGGCCGAAGGGCATCGCCGCGCGCGGCGAGCTGCGCAGGCAGTACGTCCACGCGATCGATATCTTGCCCACGCTGCTCGACATCACCGGCATCGACGCGCCGGCCGAGATCGACGGCGTTACGCAGAAGCCGATCGAGGGCGTCAGCTTCGCGCACACGCTGAAGGACGCTGGTGCGGCGAGCCGTCGAGATACGCAGTACTTTGAGATGATGGGCTGCCGCGCGATCTACCAGCGCGGCTGGAAGGCCGTCGTCTATCACCCGCTCTTCGATCAGTCGAAGTCGTTCGACGAAGACCGCTGGGAGCTGTACCACGTCGAGGAAGACGCGTCGGAGTGCCACGACCTCGCCGAGCAGCATCCCGAGAAGCTGCGGGAGCTGATCGATCTGTGGTGGATGGAGGCGAAGAAGTACAACGTCCTGCCGCTCGACAACAGCCCGTTCGAGGCGATCTTCGGACAGCACCCGAACGCCCCGCCGCCGCGCGCGCGATACGTCTACTATCCGTATGGCGCTCCCGTCCCCGAGGTCTCGGCCGTCAACGTGCGCAACCGATCGCACACGATCACCGCGGAGGTGGAGATGCCCCCGACTGGCGCAGAAGGCATGCTGCTCGCACAGGGCTCCGGACTCGGCGGCTACGCCCTGTACGTCAAGGACGCGCGGCTGCACTACGTGCACAACTTCTGCGCCATGGCGGAGCACCGCGTGTCGTCGAGCGTCGAGCTCGCGCCGGGCGCGCACACGCTGGCGTTTCGTTTCGAGAAGACCGGCGAGCATCAGGGCACCGGCACGCTGCTCATCGATGGCGTGCCGACCGGCGACGTGCGCATCGATCCGTTTACGCGCACGAGGTTCTCGATCACGGACGACGGCCTCTCGTGCGGGCACCACACGGGCCTGCCGGTCTGCAAGGACTATCGAGCGCCGTTTCGCTTCACGGGTACGCTGCGCCGCGTCGTCATCGAGGTCGAGGGCCCCGAGTTCATCGACCCCAAGACCGAAGCTGAAATCGCCATCACCTCGCAGTAGCCGGGCCTTTAGGAGAGGCCGCCGGCTGCCGATCATTCTCTAGTAGTGTTTGTTGCGCTCGGCTAGAGGAGGACGCATGGCAACGATCAGCATCGGCCAGCAGCCCGGCCTGACGAAGGAACGAGCGCGGGAGATTTTCGCCGAGCGTTTTGCCAGCTACGAGATCGTCCGCTCGAACGCGATCAACCGCGACTTCATCGTGAAGAAGAACGGCTGGACCGGCGTCGGCGTGCGGCTCAAGCAAGACAAGAACGGCGACTGCACGTTTGTCTTCAGCGGCATCATGCCGAACGTCCTGCTCCAGACCTTGTTTGGCGGGCTGCTCGCGTTCTTCCTGCTGCGTAAAGGCTGGAAGGACATGGAGCTGGAGATCGCGGGTTTCATCCGCCTCGAGCCGGAGTTCCAGCGCAAGGCTCAGCCACCGCAGCAGCCCGAGCTCCGCGCGGCCGCCTAGCGGCGACTACATCCGCACGACAGAGAGCCGGGCTGCGCGCCTACCTCCATAGACTCGCAGCCCGGTGTATTTCGATGCGTGCGATTAGTCTGCGTGCAGGCCGACGTCTTACTGCGCTCGCCGCCTCCGCGCGTACCACACACCGCCGCCTAGCGCGACGGCGGCCGTCGTGCCGGCGATAGCGGCCAGCAGGCCCGCGTCTGACCCGGAGGAGCCGGGTACCTGCGGGTCCAGCGAGATGCCGCCAACGGGCGGCGTCCCCGGCGTCCTGGTCGCCGTCGGCGTCGATGTCCCCTGCTGCACCACCGTACCCGGGGTCGCCGTCGGCGTCACGGGCGTGTTCGTCGGCGTGTTGCAGTAAATCACACAGGGCGTCGCCGTCGGCGTCACGGGTGTGTTCGTCGGCGTCACTGGCGTGTTCGTCGGCGTCACGGGCGTGCCCGTGGCCGTCGGCGTCACGGGCGTGTTCGTCGGCGTCGGCGTCGGGTTCAGGATAGCGCTCAATTGGACGCTCCGGTCCTGGTTCATAGCCCCGCCGCCGTCTAGGCTCTGCGTTCGCATGTGGAACGGAGAGCCGGTGATGCTGGCGGCGCCGTTGCCGGTGCCCCAGTACAAGCCGGAGGACACGTGGCCAGCCCAGGCCAGCTCAACAGTGGAGTCGCAGGGCGGCGTCCCGCAGGAGTTAGCGGTGAACGTCACGGTCATGTCCACCTCGCTGTTGCCCGTGGCCAGGCCGGTGTGCGTTACGGCCGAGATGGAAGAGATGCTGCCGTTGTAGATGGTCAGGTCGCGGCTAACCGCAGCAGCCGCGATCGCTCCATTCACCGTGAGCACGCCCTTGTTGCTTGGGTTGAACGGGTCGCCTGGGAAGGCGAAGGTGCTGGCGCCGCCTGGCGGACACGGTGAGGGAGCCCCCGCCATACCCGAGCACGGGTCGGCGCCGGTCTGGGTGTTGTTCCAAGTCGTCAGGAAGTCGTAGGCCTTGATCCCGCCCTGGGTGAAATCGTAGTTGATGTGGATGGTGTGGGTGGCGGGGGTGGGAGAGAGGCCTTCGATAAAGAGCCGGTACGGGATCATGTCGGCCTCGGCGTACTGGGAGTTTGAGGCGTTGATGTTGCCGTTTTGCCAGTCACAATGGCGGTCGCCGAAGAACGGGTTGCCGTTCGCGCACTGGTCGAGGTTGACCGAGCCGTCCGTAAACGTTGTCGTTGCGAGCACCTGTGTCTGGGCCGCATTCAGCACCTCGACCAAATAGGTGCCCAAAATCCCATCCAGTACGTAATAATGCGTGAAGTTGCCGCTGGAGTTCACGGAAGCCGTGCCGGAGTCTACAACGCTATTGGGCCGGGTGACGCGGATAGGCAGCGAGCTGCTCGCGTAAGCCTGGAACCCGCAGCCGTCGATCGTCACGGTCTGGCTTGGGTAGTAGTCGGGATGATCAGTAACTATCTTGGGCGTGAAGGCGGACGTGGAGCAGGCCGCTTCGACACCGGGCGCCGGCCGCAACAGCATGGCCGCTACGAGGGTTAGCGCTACAACCGTCGCCGGCCCCAGCCATTGCCAGGGCGGTAGACGCAAGAAACGCCTCTTGTGCGAATTGAAGCCAGCCATCGTCGCCCCCCTTTTCGGCCATTAACTACCCTTCGGTGGCGGCAGCCACCTAAATGGGCTGTAGCGGGGTAAGCGGCTTCACGCTGAGCGGCGGGGCTCAAGGCAACAGCGCACAACCACCAGTCGCTACCTAGTTTAGGTGTTCCCGCTGCGTTGTCAAGCTGCAGACGATTACCGGATTTCAAATTCGTGGTTTAGCCTCTGGCGCCGTCAGCCGCTCCGCCTCTAGCGACGCCTTTCGCCCTCCTGCTACCATTGGCCCGCCAATTGAGCTTCGAACGCGTCGAGCTTCGAGCTTCTGCCTACTACGACCCGCAGGAGGAACAACGTGGACTTCCGCCCCACCGCCGAAGAGGAATCGTTTCGTAACGAGGTGCGCGGCTTCCTGAGAGGGGAGCTGCCGCAGAACTGGGACGGCGCCGATCCCTACGGCGCCGACGCTGAAGGCTCCTCAGTCGCCGATCTCGGCAAGCGCATCACCAAGAAGCTCGTCGAGAAGAAATGGATCGCGCTCGCCTGGCCGAAGCAGTACGGCGGCATGGAGGCGACACACATGCAGCAGATGATCTTCAACGAGGAGATGGCCTACAACGCCGTGCCATCGGGCGGCGGCATGGGCGTCGCCTGGGTCGGCCCGTCGATCATGCTCTACGGCACGGACGAGCAGAAGCAGCGCTTCCTGCCGCGCATCACCTCGGGCGAAGACGTCTGGTGCACGCTCTACTCCGAGCCCGGCGCCGGCTCCGACCTGGCCGCGCTGCAGACGCGCGCGGTGCAGGACGGCGACGACTTCGTGATCAACGGCCAGAAGATCTGGACCTCGCTGGCCAAGAGCTCCAATTGGGGCTGGATGGCCGCGCGCACCGACCCGGACGCGCCGAAGCACAAGGGCATCTCGACCTTCGTCGTGCCGATGGACGCGCCGGGCATCACGATCCGGCCGCTGATCAACATGGCCGGCCAGGCCGGCTTCAACGAAGTCTTCTTCGACAACGTGCGCATCCCGAAGGACTGCCTCGTCGGCGAGCTGAACCGCGGTTGGTACCAGGTCGCCGTCGCCCTCGACTTCGAGCGCTCGGGCATCCAGTCCTACGCCGGCAGCCGGCGCACGCTGGAGCAGCTCGTGCGTTTCGTGGGCGAGCAGCCCGAGACGGTGAAGCGCAACCCGCTCCTCCGCATGCGCCTCGCCGACCGGCTGATCGAGCTCGCAGCGGGCACGTACATCGCCTACCGCATCCCGTGGATGCAATCGAAAGGCATCATCCCCAACTACGAAGCGTCGATCAGCAAGTTGTACGGCTCGGAGCTGGTGCAGCGCGTCGCCGCGACGGGCCTGCAGCTCCTCGGCCTCTTCGGCGGCCTGGCCGGCGGCTCGAAGTGGGCGCCGCTTAAAGGGCGCATGGAGCGCATGTACCTCACCGCCGTCTCCAGCACGATCGCCGCCGGCACGAGTGAGATCCAGCGCAGCATCGTCGCAACGCGCGGGCTCGGCCTGCCGAGGGAGTAGCACGATGTTCGAGAACGACTCACCCGATTGCGTAGCCGTCGAAGAAGGGATCGTCGTCGGCACCGGCGGCGGCCGCGAGCTGAAGGCGGATGTCTATCTCCCGCCCGCTGGCACGTCGAACGGCGCCGGCGTCCTGGGGATTCACGGCGGCGGCTGGAGGATCGGCGATCGCACGTGGTCCCGCTACTGCCTCCTGCTGGGCCGCATGGGCTACACTTGCGTCGCCTGCGAGTACCGGCTCGCCCCGGGCGCAAAGTGGCCAGCCCAGCTCGACGACGTACGCACCGCGCTCGACTGGATGCGCGCGCAGGCGGGCGCACTCCGCATCAATAAGGATCGCATCGCGCTTCAAGGCAACTCCTCTGGCGCGCATATCGCGCTGATGCTAGCGGCGAAGGTGCCCGGCATCGCGGCGTGCGTCGTTAGCTATGCCCCGACCGATCTTGGGTTCCGTGTCGATATTGCGCGCCTGACAGAGCTCCAGGAACGCACCATAGGCCAACTTCTCCCCCGTGTGGACGCAGACGCCCTTGCCGCTGCGAGTCCGATTACCCACGTGAGCCCGTCGTTCCCGCCGACAATGCTCATTCACGGCAACGCCGATAAGGTCGTTTCCGTGGGAAACAGCGTCCGCATGTACGAGGCGTTGCAAGCCGTTGGCGCGAAGGCGGAGCTGCATATCTTCGAGGGCCAGCCCCACGCGTTCGATCGCGCGCCGGCGCTCAGGCGCCAGTGCGCGTCCCTGATGGACCTGTTCTTGAGGCGGCACGTTCTCGAAGGGATTCGCAGCCGGAAGCTAGAGGCTCGATCTATCGTCTAAGAGGAACGCGCATGTTCAAGAACGACTCACCAGACAGAGTTGCCATCGAAGAAGGGATCGTCGTCGGAAACGGCGGCGGGCGGGAGCTGAAGGCGGACGTCTTTCTGCCGCCCGCGCCCGTCGCGAACGGGGCCGGCGTGCTGCTGATCCACGGCGGCGGCTGGCGCGGCGGCGACCGCACGCAGCTGCGCGGCTACGGCATCCTGCTCGGCCGCGTCGGCTACACATGCGTCGCCTGCGAGTACCGCCTCGCGCCGGATAACAAGTGGCCGGCCCAGATCGAAGACGTGCGAGTGGCGTTCGAGTGGATGCGTGCGCACTTCCGCGAGCTCGACATCGATGGCGATCGCATCGCAGTCGAGGGGAACTCCGCGGGCGGCCACCTCTCGCTGATGCTCGCGGCAACAGCGCCGGGCGTCGGGGCCTGCATCTCGATCTACGGCCCGACGGACCTCGCGCGGCGGATGGCGGTCGTGGACGAGAACCAGCCGAGCCGCGTGAGCTCCGTGCGGACGCTGATGGCCAGCACTGACGCCAAGTCGCTGGCGGAGGCCAGCCCCACGACGTACGCGAACGCTTCGTTTCCGCCAGCGGTGCTCATCCACGGCAACGCCGACGAGACGGTGCCAGTGGAGCAGAGCGTGCTCATGTACGACGCCTTGATCGCCGCCGGAGCCAAGGCCGAGCTGCACATCTTCGAGGGCTTGCCTCACTCGTTCGATCGCGATCCTGCGCTCGGGCGCCAGTGCGCATCGCTCATGTCGCTCTTCCTGCAGCGCCACGTGCCAGCCCGAACGCCCGCAGCTCTCGCTCAGTGACCGCTCCGCCCGCCGACCTTCACCTGCTCCCGAAGGCCGAGGTGCACGTCCACCTCGAAGGCGCGGTGCGCCCGTCGACGCTCGAAGAGTTCGCTGCGCGCGAGGGGACAAGCGTGTCGCGCCCCTTCGATGACCTCAACAGCTTTGTCGAGCTGTATCAACTGGCGACGCAGGTCATGACCAAGCCAGGCGACTACGCTCGCCTGGTGCGCGAGTACTGCGAGGATGCCGCCCGCGCGGGCGTGCGCTACGCCGAGCTCGAAATCAGTCCGGCGGTGACGCGCGGCGTGCAGCACCGCATCGCAGAGGCGGCGGAAGAGGCCGCCAGGCAGCGCGATGTGACCGTTCGGCTTATCCTCGGGCTCGGACGCCTGATGGACCCCGCGTTCGCCCTACCCGCCCTCGATGTGATCAAGGACATGTCCGGCTTCGTCGGGCTCGGCCTCGGCGGACCCGAGGAGGGATTCAATAATGATCCGTTCGTGGAGGTCTTCCACGAGGCTCGGCTGCGCGGGCTGCGCGTGGCGCCCCATGCCGGCGAGAACGACGGCCCCCACTCGGTCCGCGCCGCGCTCGATTCTTTGGGCGCCGAGCGCATCCAACACGGCGTGCGCTCCGTCGAAGACCCCGCGCTACTCGCGGAGATCGCCGAGCGACGCATCCCGCTCGCGGTGTGCCCGACATCGAATGTCTTGCTGGGCGTCTGCAAGACGATCGACGATCATCCCTTGCGCCGGCTCTGGGACGCCGGCGTGCTCGTCTCGATCAACACAGACGATCCGGGGTTCTTCGGCTGCGATCTCGTCGGCGAGTACGCGATCGCCGGCCGGCTGCTCGGTCTCGATCGCGCGGGCTACGCGCAACTCGCGCGCAACTCCGTCGAGAGCTCGTTCGCGCCGGTCGAGTTGAAAGAAGCGCTGCGTCGCGAGATCGAGGACTGGGCAGGGAGCTAGCTCTCGGAGTCGCTGGATTCCTTGAAGAGCCGCGCAATCCCCCGGACGATCTCGTTCAAGTTGTACGGCAGCCGCGTCTGCATCTTCATCACGGCAGGAAGGTTCACCGTGTAGCGGACTCGCCGTCCCTCCTTCGCCCGCTGCACACAGTCCTCTTCTTCCATTTGGCGCAAGATGGAGAGCGCCGCCCGCTCCGTAATCCCCACCGCCTGCGAGATCTCCCGCAGCGTTGACCGCGGGTGCTCGTACACGTGAATGAGCACCAGTGCGTGGTTGGTCAGAAATCCCCACTTAGGCATCCGTGCTTCCTCCGGCGGGGCTTGACAAGGACCGAACTATGAAGTATGATACTGGCATCTAGAATCCAGTGACCAACAACTGGGTACGGTCATCTGGCCTTGGGCATCTGGTAACAAGCTTCTCGTATTAGCGAAATCGGCGGGGGTGCGTCAAGTCTGGGCTAAACGGAGCGGCTCGATCACCCTGACGACGCGGGGAATCGGGACGATTGGGCCGCTCCGAGCCAAAGGCGGGGGAAACAGGGATGTTAGTCCTCGAGCGCAGGGAACAAGAAGGCTTCTGGCTGGACGAGCACACATACGTGAAGGTCATCAGCATCGGGAGGCGGCGCGTGAAGATCGGCATCGAGGCACCCGCCAGTGTGATTGTTACCCGCGGCGAGCTTCGAACCGCCGCCGCCACGAACTCGGATGACGGTCATTCTCAGCAGGTCCTTCCGGGGCGTCGCCGGCAGCAGTAAGGCGGGGACGGCGACGGCCGGAATGATCAGCGGGCGGTCGCTCCTGCGAACGGGCCACCGCCCGCTATGTTTTCCTGCATCACTCCCACAGCGATGACTGTCCGGCCGGCGTCCGGCCGTGCGGCCGCACCCCCAGGTGCTGGTATGCCGCCCGCGTCGCGACGCGGCCGCGTGGCGTCCGCTGCAGGAAGCCAAGCTGCAGCAGGAACGGTTCGTAGACGTCCATGATGGTGTCCGCCTCTTCCGAGATCGCGGCCGCAATCGTGTCGAGCCCAACCGGGCCGCCGTTGAACTTCTCCACGATCATGCGTAGCACCTTGTGGTCGACATCGTCCAGGCCGAGTTCGTCGATCTCGAGGCGGGCGAGCGCTTCCTTCGCCACGTCTATCGTAATCGCCCCGTCCGCTTTCACCTGGGCGTAGTCGCGCACACGGCGCAGCAGCCGGTTCGCGACCCGCGGCGTGCCGCGCGCCCGGCGCGCGATCTCGTCGCGGCCACCTTCGTCCAGCTTGAGATCCAGGATGCGCGCCGAACGAGCGACGATCTGCGCCAGCGCATCGGCGCTGTAGAAGTCGAGCCGGTACACCACGCCGAAGCGGTCACGCAAGGGCGGGCTCATCATTGCGTAGCGCGTCGTCGCGCCGATCAGCGTAAAGTGCGGCAGCGCGAGGCGGACGCTGCGCGCGCCCGGGCCTTTGCCCAGCACCAGATCGAGCGCCCAGTCCTCCATCGCCGGGTAGAGAATCTCCTCGACCGTGCGCGGCAGCCGGTGCACTTCATCGATGAAGAGCACGTCGTCCGGCTGGAGGTTGGTTAGGATCGCCGCGAGGTCGCCCGGGCGTTCGATCGCGGGGCCGGAAGTCGTGCGGATGCTCACGCCCATCTCGGCCGCGACGATGTTGGCCAGCGTGGTTTTGCCTAGCCCGGGCGGGCCGTAGAGGAGGACGTGGTCGAGCGGCTCGTGGCGCTGCTTCGCCGCCTCGATGGCGATGCTGAGGTTGCCTTTGACCTTCTCCTGGCCGATGTACTCGGCCAGCGTGCGCGGCCGGAGCGACGTCTCGATGACATCGTCGTCATCGTTGTGCTGCGCTGCCAGAATGCGGTCGGCGGTCATCGGCTCCTTCCGTCAGGGCCATTGTAGCAGCCTCCGACCGGCTAGAGCCGTTGACGAGTTACGTCCAGACCCACCACCACGGCGTCCGTCGCCTTCGTTTCATCGAGGAGGAGCACAGCTACCTTGCGCCCGGCCACCATCTCGGCCGAGGGGATCGCCCGACTCACCGGCAGGTTGTCGACGCCCATCTGCAGCGAACCGGTCAGCGTCACACGCGCCTTGTACGTACCCGAGTTGAATGACCTCAGCGTCCCCGGTACCAGCACAGCCGCCATCACACCCCTCCCAGAGCCACGCGCTGCTCGAACACTGCAGTGCCGTCGCGGCGGTACAGCGTCACGATGCTCGCCGCCCGTGCCTTCTGCTGGCCGACGCCGATGCTCGGGTCGCTGAAGGCGATCACATCGCCGATCTCAAGGCCGCAGTTCGGGGGCGTCACGAGCTCGCCGAGGCGCTTGCCGAGCGTCGCCTTGCGCAGCCGCGCCGTCGCGTTGTCCGAGGCGTCCGCGGCGACCGTCTCGTGCGGCGATCGCCGCCGGTCCTGCAGCGGCTTCTCGTCGTTCATGCGCGTGAAATCGAACGCCTGGCCCAGGACGCCGGCAGCGACCACCTCGACGACACTGACCGCCGCCTCATCCGAGAAGCGCGAGCGGTAGATCGCGTGGTCGGTCCCGTACGTGTAGTCCACGCTCTGGCTCGCCAGCGGCTCGGTGATCTTCAGCGTGCCGACGGAGTACGTGTAGTAGTCGTCAGCCATGATCTGCGCCAGCGCCCGGAGCACCTCGAGCTGCGTCTGCTGCGGGTGCACGGCCCACTCGACGACGAACGTCGCCGCGCGCGAGCTGGCGCCTGTCGCCAGGAAGTCGAGTCCGGCGCGTGCTGCCGCCGCCCGCGCGATCTGCGTCATCACGCGGCTATCAACGATCGACGTCCGCGTGCGCGCCAGCGAGAGCCAGTAGTCGTTCCCCCGCGTGCGCAGGACGAACCGGCTCTGTCCGCCCGCGCGCCGGTATTCCCAGCCCACGATCGACTGCGCCGGCAGGAGCGAGTAGCTGGTGTCGTAGCCCAGTCCGAGCTCCATCGTGCGGTGTATCGCGATCGGCGTCGGCGGGCCGGCGTACTGCCCGTTCGAGTTGTCAAACAGCAGCTCGCCGCGCTGGGTGAGGCCGTCAGCTTCTTCGATCCGCGCCTCGATCAGGTCGGCCGTCATGTCGAGCGTCACCGCCGCGGTCGCCGCCTCGAGCACCTGCGCCGGCCGCGAGTAGATCGCCTGCTCCGGCGTTTTCCCTTTCGTGACGGCATAGCCGTTGTTCGTCGAGTTGTTCAGCGGCACCGGATCGAGCCACTCCCAATTCCCTGCCGAAAACGAACCGGAGGGCGCCACAGCCGACCAGTAGGTGCGCGTGTAGGCGGGCGTGCCCGTGTACTTCTCGACGAAGGTGATGCGGTGCGTCTGGATCACCGCCACGGAGGGCGCCTGGAATGTCACCTGCTCGTCCGACTCTGCTTGTGCCTGGATGCAGAATGCCGTCCACGTATCACTCGCGAAAGAAAACCCGTCGCCCAGGATGAGCGACCAGAGCGTCGGGCGGCTGCTCGTGTCCGTGCCGGTCAGCACCAGGTCGAAGTCGCCAAACCAGGCTGCTGCAAGCCCGTTGATCGTATTCGCGCTCTGCGTCCAGCTCGTCGCAGACCCGAAGGAACCGCTCGTGCGCCTGACTCGCCGCAGGGTGGCGCCTTCGGCCCAGAAAACTGCCAGGTCGCCACTCGTGTTCCTGTACGCGACCGCAAGCGCGTTCACCGTCGCGCCTGCGGTCAAGATCAGCGTCTCGGCGCCGAATGACGAGCCCTGGTTGGTGCTTTCGCGGTAGTAGATGCCTGTCCCGCGGTTGTAGACAACGATCACGCGTTGGTTGTTCACCGCCGCGATCGCGACGTGGACAGCGTCGTTCGCTGAGCTCAGCGTCGACCAGCCGCTGCCCGCGTTGCGCTCGTGCTGCGCGTTGCCGGCGCGAACGCGGGCGCGGTGCAGGTACGTGCTGTCGCCGGCAGCGCCGTGCTCGTCGTCCGCGTCTGCGTTCGAGAAGGTCTGCGAAAAGACGAGGTGGCGCTGCCCGCGTACGTCGTTCTTCGCGACGGCCCGCACGAGCGGGACGCCGCTCGCTGCCCTCTGCGCGGCGAGGAGGGCTGACGACAGCGATCTCATACCGGCCCCGGGTCCGTCGTCTGGCTGTGTAGGCGCGCGGCTTGCGGCGTGTAGAGCTGCCCTGACCGTAGCGCGTTCGCGGCGGGCAGCTCGCGCAGCGCCTTCCGGAACGCCTCGAGCCGCACGTTGGCGAAGTCCATGTAGCGCCCCCAGGCGTCAGACCCGCCGACGTTCACGCGGTTCGACGCGAACGAGGCCCACTCCAGCGCCGCGAATCCCGCCGCCCCGCCCGAGATGATGTCGTCGTGCGTGCTCGGGAAGGTCACCGAGCCGTTGATCGCATGCGCCGTGTGCCAGTAGACGTTCACGTTCTGGACGCCGCTCGGCGCGCCCGCGAGATCGAGGGTGAGCGTGTCGCCCCAGACCGAGAACGGCACGAACGAGGGCGGGTAGTCGCCGGTGGGGTACTCCGCCGCCACAACGCGCAGGCGCGCCGTCAGCGACGCAATCGAGACATCGCGCGTGTTCGACGTTGTCGTCAGCGTCGTCTTCTGCTCGAGCGGGTTCACGAGCGAGTACTCCCGCAGCACGCGCTTGATGTGCCGGTCGACCTCGTTGTCCGTCCAGCGATACGCGGTCGCATCCTCATCATGCAGGTCCCTTCGCACATCCGCGCGAAGGCTTGCCAGGCTACTCATCTGCCACCTCCTGTCGAGTTCATGGCCGCGCCGGCCGGCGCGGGCTCGGCGCTGCGGTCGCCCTCCTCGCCGCGCGAGGCCGCCTGCTCCCGAGCGAAACGCGCTCCGGCCCGCCCAGCGCCAGCGCTTCGTAGTCGATAACCAGCTGCCACGACGCGCCGGCCTGCCAGGTCGAACGCTGGGAAGCGCTAGGGGCTTCGTTGTCGTTCTTCATGATCACGGAGACGACGCCGCCCCGCAGCGCGATAGCATCCTGCACGAACCCACCCACTCCGGGGATCTCGTGCGCACCGCTCGCGAGCGGTTCGTGGTACGAAATCGGTGGCGGCGTGCTCGCGTCGTAATCGCCGCCGGCCGCTGTCCAGGCGCTCACGCCGTCGTACTTGTTCCACGTCACGCCGCTCTCCGTCCACTGCGCCGGCCGCGTACAGCGGTAGATCGTGCACGCGTGCCCGGTGGGATCGACGAACGTTAGCGAGCGCCGCATCTTCGCCGATTGGACGAACGCGTTCGCCGGCAGGCCGGAGATGTCGAAGTAGCCTATCGCCCGGTTGAGCTGCGTCTTCCCGCCGCCCAGAATGAGCACACCCATCGCGACCGAGGGGTTCGCCCCGTAGTTCGTATCCGGGCTGACGGCGTTCATGAGCGAGTCCTTCGTCGCGCTGATGGTGAGCTGCGGCATCAGACGACCTGCCCGAGCTGCCTGATCGCGTCCTCCAGGTCGACCTCGATCTCCCACTCGACGGCACGACCGGTGTTCGGCTCCCAGCCGCGGGGTTGCGGATCGATTTTGAAGTCGCGCTTCAGCTGCGCCAGCAGCCGCTCATCGAGCACGCGAAAATGTGCGCGTGCGTAGCCGCGCGACCGCGCCTCCTCCGCGCACGCTAGAGCGAGCTGGTAGAGCTGCTGGCGGCCTGCGGCGGCCGGCACCACGACAGGGCCAAGCTCCGGCTCCTCGCCCGGCGCCGGCTCCCGCCAGACAGCGATGCCATCATCGGGGCCGGTAGCGGCGACGAGGACGTGGGTGTCCGGCGCGTCGAGCGGGCGTTCGTCTCCCAGGATCGCGGCAGCCCGCTGCCGGTCGGCGTCCTCGAGCGGTCTCGCGTCGATCATGGCCGGGCCAGACTACGATCGACTGGCGCGATGACCAAGCGACAGATGGCACGGGCGGTGCTATACTATCGCCACCGCGAACGGACAGGAGAAAGCCAGGGCGGTCCATGGAGACTCTCTACACGGCGCACCCGCCCCTCACCTGCATCGCACGCACCGCGACCTCACTTCGCCCCTTGCCGCCACGCCTGCCGAGAAAGGTGGACCGACATGACAGCTAAGATGCGCGTCATCAAGCTAGTTACAGGTCTAGGGATACTGGCGTTAGCCGCCTTCCTGGCTCGCGGCAGCGTCACACCAGCACACGCCGTCTTCAACGACTCCGACGGTGACGGAAACATCGACCTGGTTGAGCAGATCACAGGCTCCGACCCGCAGAACGCGGCCAGCACCCCGGAAGACATCAGCATCGACCTGCTCTTCGGCGGCAACTCCTGCAACGACGCCGTCGACAACAACGGCGACGGCCAGACCGACAGCGCCGGCCCCGGCTGCCAGGACAGCGATAACGACTTCATCTCCAACGCGATGGAGACAAGGCTAGGCTCAGATCTCAACGATAATACGAGCTTTCCCGAGAGCTCCCAGTTTGACGCGATGCTCAGCTATTTCGGCGTGGGTTTCGCGATCACGTGCGGCGACGCAGCGGACAACGACCATGATGGCCTCACTGACGGGGAGGACCCTGGCTGCGTCCAGATCCAGAACGACGGCGATGATTTCAGCGACGCCGCGGAAAAGCTCTTCGGCTCCGACCCCACGAACCCGAACAGCGTGCCGGAGCACGATATCCCGAACCCCGGCTCCTGCACGGACGGCAGCGATAACGATTTGGACGGCCTCACCGACAGCGCCGACCCGGGCTGCCAGCCCGCGCCCAACGACAGCTTCGCCAACGCGACGTCGATCAGCTCGCTGCCATACGACGACTCGGAGAAGATCAGCAGCGCGACGCGCTCGCCCACCGATCCCTACTCAAGCTGCGCTTCCCCGGGCATGACGGTCTGGTACCGCTACACCGCTGCCTCGGATGACGTGCTGGTCGTCAGCACAGCCGGAAGCACCTTCGGAGCCAATCTCTCCGTATGGACCACAAGCGGCGGGCGGCTCAGCGAGGTCACCTGCGCCGGCACCTACCGGACGGCGGGGACAGTCCGCGCCGCCTTCCGCGCTACTGCCGGCCAGACCTACTACGTGCTCGTGGGTGGCGACATAGGGCCGGGCTCACCCGCCATGCTCGGCTTCCACCTCTCGGTTGGCACGCCGCCCTCGAACGACGACTTTGGCAACGCGGAGACGATTTCCGCCCTGCCCTTCACGACGACGGTCGACACCACCTCCGCAACAACTGAAACCGGCGAGCCGAATTGCTACTACGGGCGCTCGATTTCCAGTGTTTGGTATCGCTTCGCGCCGGCGCAGGACACGCTCGTCGTCGCGGACGCAGGGGAGAGCAGCTTCTTCCCCATACTGAGCATCTGGACGTCCGGGACCTTCGGGCTCAGTCTCACGGCGTGCTCGGAAAGCGACGGCTCGGAGAGCGGGTCCTCGCGAGTAGCCTTCCTAGCTCGCGCCGGCCAGACGTACTACGTGCAGGCCGGTGGGTTCTACTACGGCCTCACGACGTCCGGCTCGTTGCACCTCAGCGTGCAGGTCGGCATATCGCCCGCCAACGACAACTTCGCTGGAGCAACGAACGTGTCCTCGCTCCCGTTCGACGACAGCGTTGATACCTTCACCGCAACGACGGAACTAAGCGACCCGCTCGCGAGCTGCACATACGGCGACTACGCCGCCCGTACGATCTGGTACCGCTACACCGCGACCGCCGACGGTTACGTGGAAGCTGACCTTGGCTCCGACTTCAACTACGCGCTCTACATCACCGCGTACGAAGGCTCCTCGCTGGACAGCCTCTCGGAGGTTGCGTGCGCCGCGAATGGCGCCAACAAGATCGGGTTCGCGGCCAGTGCGGGGCAGACATACTACTTGCTTGTTGGTGCCCGAAGCTACCGCGGCGGCAAGTTCGTATCAACATCCGGGCCCGCCGGTGGGGATGGACCCCCGAGCAGCACGCTCGTGACGTTCCACATGGACACGCTGACCGTACCACCCTGCGCGACGCCGAGCTTCAGCTTCACGGACGCCGCCGGCGACACAAACGGCGGCTTTGGCCCTCCCCCGCCGGGCACCGAGCCGCCCGACATCGTCTTGGTGACCGGAGGGAACGACTCGCAGAACGTCTGCGTCCGTGTCGAGTTCGCCGCGCCGGTGCCCCCGGTGGCTGCCGGCTTCCAGCAGCCCTACCTCAATCTCAACTTCGACGGAAGCGAGTTTCCCGGCCGCGACCTCACCTGTCCGTACAGCGAAGCCTCCGAGCTCGAGGTCTACATCCCGATTCCTTCCAACATTCTGGTGCCGCTCTACGTCCGTTTCAGCGGGGCCATGTCGACCGGCTACGCGTTGTTCGATGACCGATCGGTAACGGTCATTGTCCCGCTCTCCGCCATCGGCGGCGACGACCACTATCGCGTCACGGCGTACACGAGCAACGGCTTCGGCTCGGACTGCGCGCCCGACGTGGGCGCCATCCAGTCGCCGCCTGCGCAGCCGGGAGACGCGAACTGTGACGGTCGCACAGATAGTATCGATAGCGTGATCATCCTGCAGCTCTTCGCGAACCTGGTGCCGTTCTTGCCCTGCCAGTACGCGGGCGACGTGAACAACAACGGTGGCGTGGGGCCGATCGATGCGCTGCTGATCCTGCAGTACGACTCCGGCATGGTGACAGCGTTCCCGAGCGGCGTCAGCTCGCCCGGGCTTGAGTAAACATGTAGGGGCGTTCGGTCGAACGCCCCTACTTCGTCTTCCCTTGGCTAGGTTCTAGATCTGGCTGTACCCGCTGCCCTTGAAGTCGACGCCGATGCCCTTCGCCTGATCGATCCAGCCGAACTCCTTCAGGATCTCCTGGCTGTACGTCACCCGCCCGGCGACCTTGTCGAGCGGCTCCGTCGCAAGGAGCAGCGCCGCCTTCGCCATCAGCTCCGGTGGCTCGCCGCGCGGGTCGTCCAGCCCGGTTACCAGTCGGTGGTGCATCGTGCCCGGCGTCGGCACAACGAGCGACGGTGAGACGCACGCCACCGTGATCCCCTTCTTGTACACCTCCGCCGCGAGGCCCTGGCTGAAGCGCTCCAGCGCCGCCTTCTCCGCCCCGTAGCAGGTACCGCCGCCTTCGTCCCAACGAGAGCTGGTGTACGGACCCCTGCCCGGGCCGATCGCCGCGCCGGACGAGATGTTCACGATTGCGCCGCTGCCTCTCGCCAGCATGTCCGGCAGCACGAGCTGGCTCAGGATGAACGGGGCGTGGAAGTTCACCGCCCACGATCGCATCCAACGGTTCAGCGGATAGTCCTTCACCGGAATGAAGTACGTCAGCGCGGCGTTGTTCACCAGCACATCGATCGGCCCGTAGGCGTCTCGGGCAGCCTGGACGAGACGCTCGCAGTCCTCCGGCTCCGAGATGTTCGCCGCGACGGCCGTCGCCTCGCCGCCCGAGGCGCGGATGCCGTCGACGGTCTTCTCGAGCGAGCCCTCGAAGGGGTGATCACCTTCGTGCAGCGTGCGCGCCGCAACGACGACCTTGCCGCCTTCGCCGGCGAACACGCGCGCGATCTCCGCGCCGATGCCCCGGCTGGCGCCGGTCACGATCACAACTTTGCCGTCCAGCTTGCCCATGGCATGCCTCCTCGAATTGTTCTCTGCAGCGGGCCCGACCGCCTCAGCAGCGGGTGCAGTCTGTCATGAGCGAGGCGATCAGCGCAAGACGGAAGGCCCTTCGGTCATCGAAGGGCCTCCCGTACTTGTGTTTGTAGCCGCGGGTTTCTCCGCCGAGGCGGATCCGCCTTGGGCGAAAACCCGCAGGCCTGGTCTCCCTACGGCCGCACGCCGATCAGCCGCGCCAGCGAGAGCGTGCTCAGCACGCCGATGCTCGTGTACCACTTGACGCGGTGGCGCGTCGCATCCTTCGACTCGAGCTCGCCCACGTTTTCGATCTGGATGCCGCCCGGGCCCGTCAGCCCCACGACGCCCTGGTCCGCCTCTCCCATCGAGAAGCAGTAGATCGTCGAGCAGTCGGTCGACGTGCCGACGGTCTTCGCGTCGGAGATGAAGTCGTTCACGAAGACGGGCACGCCGTTGTACATCTGCACCCACTCCAGGAACGCGCCCGGGCGCGACTCCAGCACGGCGCCGCTCGTGCGCACCAGGCTCTGCAGCGTGCGCCGGCTCCGGCGCGACATCGCCAGCGCGATGTTCTTCGTCTTCACGGCGTCGATGATTTCGTCCAGCCTCGCCAGCGTGAGCGTCGCGCCGTTCGTGCCCATCGAAACGGTCTGCGCCGCTGGAAGCGCGCCACAGATCTTGTCGATGCCGTCGAACGACTTCGCGTCCACGGACGTGTCACCGTTGATGAACGTGTCGGCCCACTTCCGCGCCAGCGCCTTCGCCTTCTGCTGGATCACCGCCGACGCGATGTCCTGCACGTTGGCCCGGCTCGCCTGGATGAAGTTGTCGACGTCGGCGTCGCCACCCAGGATCTTGAGCTGCACCGAAATCTGCGTGAAGTCCGGCGTGCTCTCCGTCCACGAGTCGCCCACGTTGAAGAACGAGATCGTCGGCTCCGTGTTCAGCCGGTTGTACACAAAGTTGTTGCCGATCACCTCCACGAACGGCAGTTGGTCCAGCACGTGCTCTTCCTTGATGATCGTTTCGATCACCCCGGCCAGCATCATGTCCGTCGATAGCTTCGCGGACTCCGCAAGCGTCAGTGCCATCTTCCCGAACCTCCCTTGACGAATTGTTCGCCCACCAGCGCGAGCGACAGCGCGAGGATACGCCGGGCTCGTGCGACCGCCAAGGCGCGCTTGTCACCAAAGCAGAAGGCCCCCGATGTTCGGGGGCCTTCTGGTGCTTTCGTTGTCGTTCGCTAGCGCGCTCGGCGCATCGTCCGGACGGTGCGCGCGGATGCCAGTCCCAGCAGCACCAGGAAGAAGGCCAGGGCGATCTCGATCAGCTGGTCGTGGCTGGTCAGTCCGCTCGGCCCCTGACCGGAGTTCGGCAGGGAGGCCGGCGGGCCGGCTGCGATGGACACCTCGACGCTCGTCGTCAGGGTGACCGCGCCGCAGTGCGCCTGCACGTCGACCGTGCCTTCGGTGCTGCCCACGTGCAGCGTCGTCGAGGCGTTCCCGTTCGCGTCCGTGTTGGCGAGCTGGGTCTCCACACTTGCGTCCGTGCCCGGCTGGTTCAGGATGGTGAAGGCGCAGAGCACTCCGGCAGCGGGACCGCCGGTCGCGTCGTTGATCGTGACGCTTACGGTCACGTCAGAGCCCGGCTCCACCGCGTCGTCGGAAACCTCGATCGTCCCACCGGAGCCCAGCTCCTGCGGCGTGCTCGTCGCCGTCGGAGTCCTCGTCGGCGTCTTCGTCGGCGAATTGGTCGGCGTGTCCGTCGCCGTCGGAGTCGATGTTGGCGTATCCGTCGGCGTGGCCGTGGGTGTATCCGTCGCCGTCGGCGTCGCGGTTGATGTTTCAGTCGCAGTCGGCGTCGCTGTCTCCGTCGGCGTCGGGGTCACAGTCGGCGTGTCCGTCGGCGTCGGCGTAAGCGTCGCTGTAGGCGTATCCGTCGCGACCGGCGTATCGGTCGGTGTCGGCGTAATCGTCGGCGTATCGGTTGGGAGCGGCGTCCCCGTGAAGGTCGCCGTTGGCGTGTCAGTCGGGGTGTCCGTCGCGATCGGCGTCGGCGTATCCGTCGGCGTTGGCGTGATAGTCGGCGTGTCCGTATCCGTCGGTGTCGGCGTGATCGTCGGCGTGTCCGTCGGTGTCGGCGTATCCGTCGGCGTATCCGTCGGCGTGTTCGTCGCCGTGTCAGTCGGCGTCGGGGTGTCCGTCGGGGTATTCGTCGGCGTGAACGTATCCGTCGGCGTGAACGTGTCGGTCGGCGTCGGCGTGTCGGTGGGCACCGGCGTACTCGTCGGGGTGTCCGTCGGCGTCGGCGTGTTGACTGGCGTGTCCGTCGGCGTATCGGTCGGCGTATCCGTCGGTGTTGGTGTATCCGTAGGCGTCGGCGTATCGGTCGGCGTCTCGGTCGGCGTGTCGGTCGCCGTTGGCGTGTCCGTCGGCGTGTCGGTCGGCGTGTCGGTCGGGGTCGGCGTGTCGGTCGGCGTATCCGTCGGCGTGTCTGTTGGCGTATCGGTCGGCGTATCCGTCGGCGTATCCGTCGGCGTGTCTGTCGCCGTCGGCGTGTCGGTCGGCGTGTCCGTCGGCGTGTCTGTCGGCGTATCGGTCGGTGTGTCCGTAGGCGTGGGTGTCTCGGTCGGCGTATCCGTTGGGGTGTCTGTTGGCGTATCGGTCGGCGTATCCGTCGGCGTCGGTGTATCCGTAGGCGTGGGTGTCTCGGTCGGCGTGTCCGTCGGGGTGTCCGTCGGTGTCGGCGTCTCGGTAGCCGCCGTGCCCACGAAGCTGTCCGACTCGATCAGGTTGGCCGTAATCGTTCCAACCAGCGGGTCTTCGGCTACGTCCATCGTCAGGTTGATGACCAGGCCGGTGACGGTGATGCCGCTGCCCGTGATGCTGTTGTCAATCCCGCGCGGTGTCACCTTGAGCACCCGCACGGTGCCCGACGCGAAGCCGGCAATGCTGATCGTCTGTATGCCCGGGCTCGTAATGTTGTCGCACGTGACAAGCGACGTCTTGTGGATGCACAGCCCGATGATCCCGCCCGTCCCGAAGCTCGTCGGGCCCGAGCCGCTGTCTTCGCTGTGAGCCGAGGTCGCCAGGTAGGTCGCCGAGATGAACTCGTTGCCGTCGATCTCGACCAGCAGGCTCTGGATGACCGACGAGCAGTCCGCCAAGATCGTGACGCCGCTCGGTGTTCCGGAACAGGTGACGTCCGGGCTGCTGCCGGTGATCGTCATCGTGCTCGATGTGTCGGTGTCGCTCGTCGAGACCGCGGCGTTCGCCGTCCCGCCGGCCGGCAGATCGATCCGGTTCACCGACTCGCTTTGTGTGAGGATGGTCCCTTCGACGCTGAACCCATGGCCCGCGACAGAGCCAACCAGCGCGCTCGCCGGCTGGTCGTTCCCGATCACGAAGACTGCGATAGCCACCAAGGCGCCAAACACGGCGCCAAGGCCGAGCTTGAGCGCCGCGCTCTTCGTTCTCCGCGTATCACCGATCTGCAGATGTGCCATCGGGGTCACCTCACGTCTAATTCCGTCACGAAGGCAAGCGCGGCAGACCTGCAACGCTTAGTTGCCTCCAATGCGTATGTTCGGTAGACGTGGAGAAGGCTGAAGCCCCTAGAGGCGCCTCACCAACTTCCCGAGATTCGGTGAGTTCCCTAAGCGATTAGTTGTAGTGTCCGGCATAACTGGTCAACTTATACGAGCGGTGGGCGAGTCAGGAGTCGCCAAGGCCCCATTCAGCCGCCCTTTTGCTGCAGGCCCAGCTTGATCTTCTCCTCCGCGCTTAGCCCCGAATGGTCCGGCGCCGACCGCACAGGCGCACCTACCGGCACCCGAGTCGCCTGCGCGTGCGATTCGAGGTGGCCCCGCACTTTCGATACGGTCTCACGCGCTCGCTCCAGCGCTGCGTCTATCTCTGCCACCGATTCGCCGGTAACCAGCTCCTCCGGCAGTTCGGGCGATTGCTGCAGCAGCAGCTCCCGGTAGCGCAGAGCCGAGCTCTGCACCTGCGCCGAGAGCGACTCGTTCTGCGCGCGCAGCTCCTCGGCTTGCGATTGCGCCTGCTCGCGCGCGCCGGCGAGCTCCTCGCTCAGCGCCGTCAGCTCCGACTCGAGGTGCGCCGCCCGCGCTTCGCGGTCCGCCGTGATCCCCTGCATGCGTTCGATCTCCGCTCGCGCGGCCGACAGCTCCTCTTGCACGTCTTGCAGCTCTTCTTCGTTCATCGTGTCCTCCTTCTCGTGATGATGTGAAGGTAGAACGGCGCCGCGCGTTCGCCAACGCGCGCATGTCACCCACAAAGGAACATGGAGCAAGGAACCAGGCACAGAGCGGAACAACGTGAGTTCTGTGAAGAGGTGCAGGGGCCACAGCCACTGCCGGGGGTCTGGGGCGAGCTAGATCACATACGTTGCGACCGCTGCGAAGTGCACTGCACTGCCCCCCACGACGAACGCGTGAAACACCTCGTGGTAACCGAAGACGCGCGGCCACGGATCCGGCCGTTGCCGCGCGTACACGATGCCGCCGAGTGTGTACAGCGCGCCGCCCAGGAGGAGCAGCGTAATCGGCGGCGCGGAGTAGCGCGACAGGACCTCCGACACCGCCGCGAGCGCGATCCAGCCCAGCCCCACATACAGGCCCACACTGAGCCAGCGAGGCCCGTCTGGCCAGATGAGCTTGAGCAGTATGCCCGCCCCGGCCAGCGTCCACACGACTGCGAGCATTGGGATCCCCCAGGCGAGATGGACGTCCAGGCAGAACGGCGTGTACGTGCCGGCTATCAGGACGAAGATCATCGCGTGGTCCAGACGTTTCACGACGCGCCGCCAGCTCGACCGCCAGGGCACCTGGTGGTACGACGCGCTCGTGCCGTAGAGGAGCATCAGGCTCGTGCCGAAGAGCGCCCCGCCGACATAGCCGCTGGGTGAGTCGGCGAGGAGGAGCAGCCAGACCGTTCCGGCGACGGCCAGCAGCGCCGCGATGAGGTGGAGCGTCCCGCGCAGCGCCGGCCGATCCGAGGTGAGGCTAGCTACCTGCGTCGCCATTGCTGCCTAGAATCCTACCACGCGGCCGTCCCGTTCGACCATTGGCGAATGCTGTTCATTTGTTAGGCCATCACTACCGGCCCGACATCTGCCCCTCCTCCTCCAGCCAGCGCGAGAACTCCGCCTCCGGGTCCGCCACGCCCAGCTCGTCGGCCGCGCGACGGCGGCTGTGGATGCCGGACGCCACCAGCACGCGCTCGTCCTCCACCAGCCGGCTACGGTCGGCCGGCAGCACGGAGCCCCACACGACCCGCGATCGATACGGCGCATAGCGCGCGCCCGTCTGCTGCTCCTGCAGGCGCAGCACCAGCTCGTTTCGCCGTTGGTACGCCGCCGTTCGGATCAGCCGCTTGCGCTGCACCTTCTTCAGCAACGGATCGAGCTCCATGCTCAGCGCCACGCCCGACGCGTCCGCGCGGCTCTCGCCGAACGCCGTCCGGGGCGTCTCGCTCAAGTCGTGCAGCGTCCGGTACACCAAATTCACGTAATCGACGTGGAGCTGCACGCCACCGCCCTGCAGGAGATCGAGGAGATACGCCCGCGCTCGCTCCGGCAGCTCCCACACCGCCCCGGGCTGCACCGCGATGTCTTGCGCCTCCGTCACGTTCTCCAGCACCGCGACCGGATTGCCGGAAAGCTCCAGGATCATCGAGAGCTGCGACAGCGCCCGGTTCAACTCGCGCACCGGCTCGCGGATCGCCGGGATGTCCGACGTGCCCCAGAACTGCTTCGGCTCGCGCAGGTTCGGGTAGATGACGAACGGAATGAAGCCGTACGGGTTCGCCTTCTCCTCCACGCGAACATTGTCCAGCCACAGCTCGAACGTCTCAGCGGTCCACACCTCGACGACCTCGCAACCGCGCGACGTCGATGACTGCCGGCCCGGCGTCTGCACACCGAACGCAATCTCCACTTCGTCCGGCGCGAGTGTGTAACGACTCGCCACGCGCCAGATGCGGCTCGTGTCGTCGCCGAGCCACCAGACGAACATCCCCTGCACGTCCGGCGACGACACGCGCACCCGCCGCTCGATCGGGTCCCACGTCACTTTGAGCGCCGCGTCGCCGAGGACGGCCGCGTCGATCTCCGTATCGAAGTCGAGCTGCGCCAGGTTATTCTGCTCCGCCACCTCCGCGATCGCCCGCTCCGCCCGCCGGGCGCGGTCCTGCGCCTCCGGCGACTCGTCCTCGGCGTCGACGACGCTGTGCATGCCGGACATGAGATACGACGTCGCCTTCTCGATGAACGCTTTCGCGTAATTGAACGTCAGCCGTCGCTCCCGACGGCGCAGCGGTCCCGGCCACTGGTCACCCTGATAGAACGAGAGCAGCTCGGCGTAGCCCCGCAGCCGCGATGTGTCCGCCCGCGCGATCTGCTGTGGCAGCGTCAGTGCGTTCTGCGCCATCTCACACCTCCCAAGACTGGAACACGTGACGACTACCCTACGCGGCCTTCAGGCGAATGCGAAGGGCCCCGTGGCACACGTTGGTGAGCCTCGTAACGAGGGTTGACGAGTTATTGCAGTCCGCCTACAATGGCACGTCTGGTCCCGCAAACGAAGGAGGACATCTATGAAGCCTTGGTTCGTTCCGATTTTGCTGTCGGCAGCCTTGCTGGCTGGCATAGGCTCGGCGGCGGGAACAGCCCTCGCTGATGCCAACGGCCACGCGAGCTGTCTGGGAATAGAGGCGTCGTCCGTATCGCCGCCAGGGTCGTCGAGCGAGGAGCCGGGCGGCGCTGCCCAGCTCTCGAGCGAGGTGAGGTCGTTCGCCGGGAACCTGGGGCTTCCACCCGGAGCGCTATTCTCGAGCATCGCCATGCTCCACGAGGGATCGCACGAAGCCTGCGACGAAGCGCTTGGGTAAGTAAGGCAAGCTTCTCGCACCCAGGTTCGCGCCACCCGTCCTCTCCGATATACTGCGCGCGGAGCGCGGCATGTTCTACCTCGCCATCGCGATCTTCATCACCCCGCTGGTCGTGATCCTGATCTTGTTCCTCTTGCGACGCCGGCTCCCACGCTCCTAGTTGTTCCGCCTTCGCGCCAGGATGCGAAACACGCTGCGCCGCGAGACGCCGAACTGCGACGCCAGCGCATCGATGCCGGTGCCGTCCTCGCGAAAGCGCTGTACCGCCTCGTCTCGCGATCCTTGCAGCACCCGCCGCGCGCCGCCGGGCTCATCGTAGCGGCAGCGCGCCAGCGGACAGCGCAGGCAGCTCGGCGACAGCTCGCAGCCGCCGTCTCGATAGTCGACGTGCTCCGGCAGCGCATCCATCCGCACCCTGCGTCCGTTCGCATTGCGGGATTCTGGAGGCTGGATGTTGGAAGCTGGAGGCTGGATCGTTGCTGTACCCATCGTTCGCTCCTTAACTCGCCATCGATTCCATAACTCGCCATCGATTCCATGCCGCTCACCGATTCCAAGACAATGCATCATTCCAAGACCGAACTTCGAATCTCGAGCTCCGAGCCGCCCGAACGTCGCGCTGGCCGCGGGCGATTCGCGGCGCCGCGTCCGAGGCCGCCTCGACAAGGAGCGCGAGGCTCATCAAGTAATCGTCGTGGCCGTCCGACGGGTCGACGAAGAAGTTCATCGTCCGGTTCGCTCGATACGCCACGCGCGCCAGCTCCAGCTCCTGGCGGCAGTGCCTGTACTCCAGCGAGCCGTCAGCCTCGTAGAGTTTCAGCCGGCCGGCGTTCGTCGCGGCCAGGAGCCCGTAGCCCAGCCGCGACTTCGCCTCCGCCGTGAACTTCACCGGCAGCACAACATGTGACCCCAGCGCCGCCGTCAGCAGACGCGCCATCGTCTCGCCGAGGCCAGTCGCGTCCACCGCGAGCCGGCGCACCTGCCACACCTCACGCAGCAGATCGGCGAGCCGGCGGAAGAGCGCGTCGTGCGGCTCGCCCCTCCATACGTAGTGCTCCACGAGTTCCAGCCGCGGCTCCTGCATCCGCCCAAGGCGGACATCGGCGACGAACGCGGCGCGTGCGATGGTGAGCACCGTCGCATCGCGATCGCCTTGCGAGGATGCACCGCCGTCCGCCCCCACGTCTTCCATCACGCCACCCGCGAGATCGAGACCCGCGACATACGTCTCTCCCGCGCGCGGCGATCGCTGGCGGGGGTGCCGCCCTTCGAGCTGGGCGAGCTGGCCGGGGCTGAAGAGACGTCCCCTGCCCGCGATCGGCCGCAGGCAATACTGCGTGCGAAACAAGGGATGTTGCTCGCCCAGCCGCTCTCGCTCCGACTCGACGTAGCGCCGGTATGCCGGGTTGTACCGCGCAACAACTTCCCAGTCGTACTCGAAATGCCGGCGCACGCCGTCGCGGCGCTCCAGCTCCAGATGGCGTTGCTTGGCGCGCTCCAGCAGCGTCGAGTCGTCCCAAGCGGTCCCGTAGAAGACCGTCGTCGCGTTTGTCGCCGACGCCATCGGCCGGAAGTCGCGGTCGAACTTCTCTTCGTCCACGTCCTGCGCCTCGTCAACCTCAAGCAAGAGCTGGGCGCTGTGCCCAACCACGTTCGCCTCGCGCTCCGCCGACATGAACAGCGCGCGAGCGCGCCCCACGCGCACAATGTGCCCCGATTCGATCGCGGCGATGCTTGCCAGGCCCGCCTCCGTCAGCCGCGACCAGAGCCGTCGCAGGCTGATCCGTCCTTGCGGCTCGAACGTTGGCGCGCACTTCACGCCATCGCCGGCGCGGCCGGCGTGCAGGGTGAGCAGCAGCGCTTCCAGCTGCGCCGAGAGCTCGTTCTTGCCGCCCTGGCGCGCCATCTCGATCGAGAAGCTCAGCCCGCGGCCGCGCAGCACGCTCTCGAGGATCGCGCGCCCGGCCTCGATCTGATATGGGCGAAGCCGTTGCTTCCACGGCCCGGCGAGCGGGGCGGCGCTTGATTGTTCGTCCGAGATCGAAACAAAATGCCCCATCTGGAATCTGTACCCGGCGAATTTTCTTGATTGTTTGCCTGGATCTCTCCTACGTGGTTGCGAAAGATGCTTCGCCCTCCACCCCGCTGCCGCCCTTCTCTTTCCCCTCCCCACTCGGCTCAGCATGACAACCAAGGTCATCTGTACCCGGCGAATTTTCTTGATTGTTTGCCTGGATCTCTCCTGCGTGGTTGCGAAAGATGCTTCGCCCTCCACCCCTTCGACTTCGCTCAGGGCAGGCCCCGCTGGCGCTTGCACCGGCCTCGGTGAAGGGTCGCGTCCCTCCGGGAGCGCCAGATTCCTCGCTTCGCTCGGAATGACAATAGGCGGGCTCGGCTCAACATGACTGTTTGGGTCATGCGAAGAGCCGGATGACCACCTGCGTGGCAACGGCGCCTGCGAGCAAGAAGAGCAGCCCGTTGACGCGCCCCTTCACCTCATCGAGCTGGCGTTCGAGGTTACGGAGGCGCTCGTCCACGACGGCGCGGAAGGCGGCGGGCGATAGACTCTCGATGGGCTCCTCCGCCGGCAGCCGTTGTCCGCCGCGGAGCAGCCGCGCGAGCGCCCGCTCGAGCGCCCTGCTCATGCGCCGACGCCTTGCGCAGGAAGGAGCACGCCAAGCTCATCGACGACTGCCGCGAGCTTCTCTCCCAGATCCTTGCCGGCCCGGGGCGACAGCCGGTAGCGAGCGGAGACGAGCTTCGCCAAGAGCTCCATGCCGCGCACCATGAGCCGAAAGTCATCGGCTCGTTCGTCCTCGGAGCGCTTGTTCAGCAGCCCGCGCAGCTTCGTGCGGAGCAGATCGATCTCCAGATCGAGGCCTTCGATGTCCGCGGCGTACTGCAGGGTGGTGCGCTGGGCGGCATCGAGCGCGCTGCCGTAGAAGTCGCGCACGACGGGCGGCCGACCGCGCGGCCTCTTGTTCATCATCTAAACGGCGAAACAGCGACGGAGGCCCGGTCATCGCCTCTGCTCAGGCCAAGAACGGTCCCGGCGAATGATCGTGCCATCGGGTCACTGTTTCGCCTCCTTTCAGTCACTTCGGCGGCCACTGTCCGGCTCCAACAGGTCCAGCAGGCGGTCGAGCGTTTCCCGCGGCAGACGAGCGGCCTCCTCAGCCACGCCCAGCAGGAGGCAGAGGGCCGCCAGCGTCCAGTTCTTCTTCCTGATCGCCACCGTGAGAACGGACGCTGTCATCGCTACGAACGAAGCCTCCGTAGAACGAGGATCGACACCAGCAACGTCGCTACAAGCAGCGGCAGCCGCACGAGCGCCCACACGCCAACCGACAGCTCGCCGAATGAGATGAGTTGCGGCTGGAACCAGAACAGCGCCTGCGAGAACGCCGCCTCCATCACTGCCGCGCCGGCGACCAGTGCCAGGGTTCCCGCCGCGACCCGCCGGTTCCGGTTCAGCGAGTCGCGCGACGCATGGCCCGCGAAGTACGCCAGGTTGAACGATCCGCTGATCGCGGTCATCAGGTCTTCTCCCACCACCAGGCCTCCAAGATTCATCCGAACGCTCCTGTCATCTGGTGATACTAGAATAGAACGTCTGTTCTATTCAGTCAAGGCCATCACGTCTCTCCCGCGGCGCCTTGGAGTCAGGGAAGCCCCTACGTAGTTTTGCTGCCGGCTGCCGATGTTAGTGCTGGAGGTAATAGTGATGAAGACGGCAACCAAGGTGGTGGCCAGAATAGACTCCCAGGACGAAGGCGAGTGGCTCCAGCGCCTTCTAGCCGATATCCAGCTCGAGATCGCGGAGCAGCCCACCGCAGGCGCGGTAGCGCGCATGCGTGGTCGCCTGTTCGCCGTCATCGGCCGGCCCGAGCGGGTCGCCGCCTAGCCCGCCCCCGGTCCGTCTCAGGGCAACAAGAGCGAAGGCCCCCGTATCGGGGCCTTCGTCTGTCCGGGCCGCGGGTGGTGCGACGGCCTGCGGCCGTCAGGGCGCACAGCTGTGGCCCCTACGGGAGCAGCGGACAGGAACGTCTCTCTTCCCACCCACCCGCCCAGAGGGGTTGGTGATGTCGGGGGGACACCCCCCGGACCCAGCGGCAGGGGGCGCCGCCCCCTGCACCCCCGCGTCGAGCGCGCGGTCGGGGCGAGGGATGGTCTGCCCTGGCGGAGGGCGAGAACGCGTGTACGAGGCGACCGCCGCGTGGCCCTACGTGTGATCGTGTGGAGGCGTTCGTGATGCGCCCGGGCGGTGCGACGGCCTGCGGCCGTCAGGGCGCATTGCTATGCGCCCCTACATTCCCCACACCACCCCCCAGGGCGACCACGTAGCGTTGGCCCCTACCAGATGTGTCGTGGCCGCTGCCCTACAAGCAGTCGTGGTTGTATTGATGCGCCTGCGCTAGGATGTCATCGATACGGATCTGCCCGTTGGGCAGCCCTAGGTTCCACAGATTCGGGCCGATGTACGTCCGGTCGTAGTCAGTTGAGTAGGCAGGATCGCCTGTGTTCTTGCCATAGCGACTGGCGACTACGAGGACATCATCGATGCGGTTCTGGCCGTCGTGCGTCGGGTTGAAGTAGTCCCACGGGTTCAACGGATCGCGCTGTCCACCCTGCCCGGGGTCCGGCCCCACCTCGCGGCCGTCGGCGCAGCCATCGCCATCCGTGTCCACGTCTGCAAGCGGTTGCCAATCAGGATCGTAGTCCAGCGGCGCACCATTGTCGGTCAAGCGCGCTTCGCCGGTGCCGTCTGGGTTGATGGTGTATACGTCCACCTCGCCGTCGCGGCCGCTCCTGAAGGCGATCCTCGAGCCGTCCGGCGACCAAGTGGGATGGGTATCGTCCGCAGAAGGACTGTTGGTGATGTTCGTTTGGCCGCTGCCGCCGGAGCTCATGACGTAGAGGTCGTTGGTGGCGGCATAGTGCCGGAACGCGATCATCGAACCGTCAGGCGACCAGTCCGGATCCCCGTCAGGACCCGGGTTGTTGGTGAGGCGCGTCGGGTTGCTTCCGTCGGCGTTCATCACGTAGAGCTCCCAGTCGCCGTCACGGTACGTCTGGAAGGCGACGTTCGAGCCGTCCGGCGACCACGCCGGCGAGTTATCGCTCACCGCGTTGTTCGTTAGGTTCGTGACCTCGGTGCCGTTGCTGTTCATCGAGTAGATCTCGCCGGATTTGGTAAAGGCGATCTTCGAGCCATCCGGCGACCAGACGGCATGGTAGCCTTCGGTGGTGCCTTCAGTCAGCTGCACCAGACCGCTGCCGTCCGCGTTCATCACCAAGATGTCGAACCTTGCGCCCGTCGGCCCGCCAATGGTGATGGTATCGAAGACGATCCGGGATCCATCCGGCGACCAATCCGGGCTGCCTGCGAAGCTGATGACAGCCGGGTCGGTCAGCGGGGTCTGGCCCGTGCCGTCCGCGTTCATGACGTAGATTCCCCGATAGCCATCGATACCGCTGACGAACGCGATCTTGCCGTTCGCGCCCGGGGAGGTGGCCTCGCTCGGCCCTGGCCGCGCCATGAGCACGGCCAGGGCGATGGACGCCGCGACGGCGCACGAGCCTGCGAGCAATAGGATCGGTCGGAATTGCATATCGCACCTCCCCGCTTGTGCGACCGGCGGTGGGCAGCTCACAGCTAGCCGAGGTACCGCCTCAGGCCACCATGCAGGGCAAGTGTACACCTCGGCCGAGCCTTGTCAAGTCCGCTGTGAGGTAGCGGGTGCACATACGGCGCGTCGTGTTGGTTGGGAGCCACATGTAGGGGCGCACAGACGCGCGCCCCTACGGCCCCGACCTCCGGTCGCGAGGGCGCGTCACGACGCGCCCCTACGGTGCGGGGCGGGAACGCGTGTACAGGGCGAGGCTTTTCTGCGAATGTCCTGACAGATCCCTCGGCCTCCACCCTGCCTTGCGCTCTACCCCGCGCGCCTCGGGATGACAGTTGGGCGCACAGCTCCTTCGCTTCGCTCGAGGGCAGCTACGGCCGCGACCTCCGGTCGCGAGGGCGACCGCCGGTCGCCCCTACATGCGACGGCCTTAGGCCGCCAGGGCGCGTCAAGACGCGCCCCTACACGGACGTTCCCCGCCGCCCACAGGGCGAGGCGCCCCTTCGCTTCGCTCGAGGGCAGGCGGGCGCCCCTACGATGCCTCGTCCAGTGGGAGCTGCCTTCCGTCAAGAAACGCGCGCACGGGAGCGAACGAACGCCGGTGGATTGGGCACGGCCCGTGCTCGTGCAGCGCGCGCAGGTGGTCCGGCGTACAGTAGCCCCGATTCTGCCCGAAGCCATAGAGCGGATACCAGCCGTCGTAGCCGTCCATCAGCCGGTCGCGTTCTACTTTCGCCAGCACCGATGCCGCTGCGACAGATACAGCCAGTGAGTCGCCGTGGATGATTGGCCGCTGCGCCCACCTCACCCCGTCGTCCGGCAGCCGCACCGCGTCGATGAGCAGCAGGTCCGGAGCGCACTCTAGCGCGACAACCGCGCGCAGCATCGCCTGGCGCGTCGCGACCAGCAGGCCCAGCTCGTCGATCTCTTCGTGGCTCGCCGCGCCGACAGCGCACGCCGCAGTCTCGCGGAGACGCCCTGCCAGCTCTTCGCGTCGCTTGGCCGGCAGGAGCTTCGAATCACGCAGCTCCGACCACCAGGGCGCGGCAAACTGCGGATCGAGGATCACCGCCGCCGCCACCACCGGCCCGGCCATCGGCCCGCGGCCGGCCTCATCGATGCCCGCAACGTGGCGGTATCCCTCCCGCCAGGCCCGGATCTCCTCGTTCAACGTCGGGAGCCCGCGATATGGGTTCATGCAGGATTCACGAGCGCTCGTGCCTCACATCCGATGCTACGGGGGGTGCACAGGACGCGTCAAACCCATGCTATCATTCGAAGCTATTTCAGCCAGGAGGTGCATGATGCCCATTGTGCGGATCGAAATGTGGCCGGGCCGGACCGAGGCGCAGAAGCGAGAGCTCGCCCGGGCCATCACCGAAGTCGTTTGCAACGTCGCTCACACGACGCCGGAAGCGACGATCGTCGTATTCCAGGAAATCGCCAAAGAAGACTGGGCGCAGGCCGGCCGTCTCGCATCGGAGGAGGACTGACGATCCTTCCTGCGGATCGAATACGTAATGAATAGGGAGTTTGCAGCGTTCCTTCGAAAGCGGGAGCTGCTATAATAGGTAAGCGCCCGCAGACCCGCAGACCGGGAACCGCGGGCGCTTGAAGTAGGTACTGCATGAATTCTCGCTGGTTGCGCAACGGCTTCATCTACCTCCTCATCCTGGTAGCTGTCGTTGCGATTGTGTACTCCTTCTTTGGCCGCTCCAGCAGCGTCAAGAGCATAGACATCAGCCAGGTCATCACCGACGCGAAGGCCGGCCAGATCAAGCAGATCACGGTCAGCGGCGACTCGCTCACGGTGAAGTACGCCGCGTCCGCGGGCGGCGAAACCTTCAAGTCCCGCAAGGAAAAGGGCTCCAGCGTTGGCCAGCTGGTGGCGGACCAAGACGGCAACTTGCCAAAGGGCCTCAACATCGACGTCAAGACCTCCAGCAGCTTCGGCAACTGGTTCGGCCTTCTCATCAACTTCCTACCCCTGGTGTTATTCGGCGGGTTGATCTTCTTCTTCATGCGCCAGGCGCAGGGCTCGAACGCGCAGGCGATGAACTTCGGGAAGAGCCGCGCCCGCACGTTCTCCGGCAACCGCCCGACGGTGAGCTTCGCCGACGTCGCGGGCGTCGATGAAGCCAAGGAGGAGCTGCAGGAGGTCGTCGAGTTCCTCAAGTACCCCGAGAAGTTCGCTGCGCTCGGCGCGCGCATCCCGCGCGGCGTGCTGCTCCTGGGTCCGCCCGGTACCGGCAAGACGCTGCTTTCCCGAGCCGTCGCCGGTGAGGCAGGTGCTCCC
>CAYQLM010000023.1:0-36320 GCA_964418365.1 uncultured Dehalococcoidia bacterium | reverse complement strand
GTTCGCGGTTGAGGTGGCGGACGAAGCTCGCGACGCCGCCCTCGAAGAAGAAGTTCATCTCTCGATCGATGCGCTCGTCCACGAGCTGGATCCAGACGCCCTTGGTGAGATACGCGGCTTCGCGGAAATGCTGCGCGAGCGTGGTGAAGTCGTAATCGAGTTCCTGGAAGACCTTCGAGTCCGGCAGGAAGGAGGTGACCGTGCCGGTATCCGACCGCGCGCCGTTCATGTCGTAGGCATACCGCGACTTCTTCGTCTGCTGCACCGCACCCTTCACGTTGCCGCGCTGGTACTCCTGCAGGTAGATCTTGCCGTCGCGGTGCACTTCGACCCACGTCTCTTCGGAGAGCGCGTTGACGACGGACGCCCCGACGCCGTGGAGGCCGCCCGAGACCTTGTACACCTGCCCGCCGAACTTGCCGCCGGCGTGCAGCACCGTCATCACGGTCTCCAGGCCGGACTTGCCGGTGCGCGCGTGCTTATCGATCGGGATGCCGCGGCCGTTGTCGCGCACGAGGATGTGGCCGTCCGCCAGGATGCGGATCCAGATGTGATCGCAGAAGCCGGCCATGGCTTCGTCGATGGAGTTGTCCACGATCTCGATGATGAGGTGGTGCAGCCCGCGCTGGTCGGTGCTGCCGATGTACATGCCGGGGCGGCGGCGGACCGCCTCCAGGCCTTCGAGGACCTGGATGTCGCGCGCGGTGTAATCGCCGTTCGAGGCGCCCTTCGGCTTGCGGGCTAGCGCTTTCTCTCGTGCCATACGTTGCTTATTGCCGTACGAGCGGCCTGCCGTCGCCAGGCGGCGGATGGCCGGCTGTAGCTGCCTGTCCGTGTCCCCCGAGTCCCCGAAAAAGGGGGAGAGAGATGGCGGGAACTGCGGTCATCTCAGTGTAGCACAGGAAGGCGGTCCGGCCTAGCGCGAACCGTTCCTTCCGGAGGAGCTTGGCTCGAAATATCCCCGGCCTGGGACAGCTGCGTCATCATGCACCCATATATACGACCACGGTCGCTCAGATGAATGAATACTCAGTAATGCTCACTCGTAGTCTCTGCGGTTGTTCGCGCTCGCATGGGGCAGTAGCATGGGGCCATGAAGTGCCCCAGGTGTCACGTCAGGCTGCGAGTGCGGCGCATCGGATCGATCGAGTTTCACCGCTGCCCGTCGTGCGGCGGGGCCTGGTACGCCGCGGACAAGTTCCGGCTGCTGAAGCGGCGCGCGTCCCACGGCGACTACCGCTGGATCCACATCGATCTGTGGAGGGACGAGGCGAAGTTCCGCGCCGGCAAGCAGGAGCGGCTCGTCTGCCCGAACGACAAGCAAACGATGGTCACGGTGCGCTACGGCGACTCGCGCATCCGCGTCGACATCTGCGAATATTGCCGCGGCATCTGGCTGGACGAGCGCGAGTACGCGAAGGTGCTGCGCTATCTGGAGCGCAAGGTCGATTCCGAGACGGTGGCCGGATATCTGGACGACATGCGCAAGGAGTTCGTCGACGCTCTCAGGCACCCGGTTCGTGCGGCGGAGGACATCGGCGACATTGGCAAGATCATCCACCTGCTCGAGCTGCGCTTCATCGTCCAGCACCCGAAGATCGCCAACACGCTGCGGGCCACGACGCGGGGCATCCCCGGCACGTAGCGATGCGATGGCTGCGCCGCCTGCTGGACGGGCTGCGGGCGCTGTTCGGCGTGCGAGTCCCGCCTGTGCCGCGTGATCCCGCCGTCTTCCGTCCGATAGGCGTCGTGCGCAACAGCGTGCGCGAGCCACGGATGGGCGGTTGGGAGCAGGTGCGCTCGGACATCATCATCCGCGCCGACCTGCTCGACGCGCTGGACGGCATCGACGGCTATTCGCACATCATCGTGCTGTTCCACATCGACCGCGTGCCAGAGGGAGAGCGCACGATAGGGCGCATCCACCCCCGCGGCGATCCGTCGTTGCCGCTACAGGGTGTGCTGGCGACGCGCAGCCAGCTCCGCCCGAACGCGATCGGCATGACGGTCGTGCCGCTCCTACGTCGGCGGAAGAACATCCTGCGCGTACGAGGCCTGGACGCCATCGACGGCACGCCCGTGCTCGATATCAAGCCCTACGTTCCCCACTACGACAGCGTGCCCGACGCGAAGGTGCCGGACTGGACGAAGGGGTAGCCTTCTGCACTATCGGCGACGTTTCGGTGAGCTAGAATCAGGCTGCGGCAAGGACAAGAAAGGGGGCGCGGGACTGTGAGCGGGCGGGGTCGGCTCGGTTCGGGTTCCCTGGACGGTGCGTACTCGTCTCTCAAAACGCCCAGGAGACCAAGACCTTCGATGGTATCAGCGGTCTTCTTGATCGCCCTCGCTCTTATCGTGAGCTGTTCGAGTTCGAAGGCCACCAGATCCGGAGCAACGCCGACAGGAGCGTTGCCGACAATCGCCGTGACCCAGGGTTCTCAGACCTTTCCGATAGCTCAGGCAGAAGAGCTTCTCGGCTTTTCGATCACACTTCCAACCTATGTTCCAGAAGGCCTGGAAGCACCGAGCCGAGTCGCGGTGCAGGTCGATGCTGGCCAGCACTATGCGGCCGTTCTCGCGTATCCTTCAGGCTCGCAGACCCGGTCGGCAAACGAGATAATCGTCATGTTCTTGGAAGAGTCTAAGCGTAAACTCGAGCAAAACGTCGTTCAAAGTGAGCGCATTGGGGTTGGCGAGCGCGTGGTGTACGTCACAAATGAAAGCGCCGGGTATCTAGAGCTTGCCTGGGCTGATAGGGGACTAAGCTACTATCTGGATATCGGGTCGAACGCAACAGAGGCCAGCGACTCCCTACGTGCTGAAGGTTTGAAAGTGATCGAATCAATGAGATCATGAGTTCAAGCTACTCGGCGAAGTCGAGTACCGGTTGCACGCGATTGGAACTGAGAAGCAGCGTTGCTCTCGACTCTAGGGTGGCCGCAGGGGCTCGGGCCGGTCGCCCGCTACGAAGCCAGCGACGCGATCGCCGACTTCCTGCGATAGCGTGTCGCGATGGATCTGCGCCTCGCGGGCGAGACCATCTGCGATCGAGAGCGGCAGCCCATCGAGCGCGGCCTGGCGGTCGCGGCGCAGGGGCGTCTGCGGGTACGTCGAGAGCGCGGCGGCGATCTGAAGCGCGCGCTCGACGGCCTGGCCTTCGGGCACGACCTCCTGCGCCAACCCCATGCGCAACGCCTGTTCCGCGTCGATCAGCGCGCCGGTCTCGATGAGGTAGAGCGCGTTGCCCAGCCCGACGATGCGCGGCAGGCGCTGCGTCCCGCCGTCGACGAGCGGCACGCCCCAGCGGCGGTTGAGCACGCCGAACTGCGCGTTACCCGCCGCGATGCGCATGTCGCACCAGCAGGCCAGCTCCAGCCCTCCCGCGACGCAGTAGCCGTTCACGGCGGCGATCGTTGGCTTGTTGAGGTCCGCGATGCGCGTGGTGCCCATCGGGCCGGACTCGCGCGCGCCGGGGCGGGACGAGAGCGTGCCGATGTTCTTCAGGTCGGCGCCCGCGCAGAACGCGACGTCGCCCGCGCCCGTGAGCACGAGCACGTCGAGCGCGTCGTCGTTGCGGAACGCCTCGACAGCGTCGAACAAGCCCTGTGCAGTCTCGCCGTCGACGCAGTTGCGCACCTCGGGCCGGTTGATCGTGACCAGCAACGCGCGCTCGCGGCGCTCGGTGAGGACCTTCGTCACGCCGGCGCACCCACGATGTCGTTCACGTGGCCGAGCACGTGCAGCACCGCGACGGCGTTCAGCACGCCCGCGAGCTGGCCGGTGATGCCGCCGGCCGAGCGGATCGGCGTGCGCAGGAGCGCCTCGTCCGCTGACTCCACGGCGGCGATCGTGGCGGCGCGGTTGGTCTCGAACTCCTGCAGGAGGTCATCGACGGAGGCGTCGGCGCGCTTCGCGACCTGACGGTCGTTGTAGGAGAGGATGCCGCCCTGCGCGATGCGCGTCGGCACGTTGCCGGCCTGGGCGGCGGATGGGGCCGACGCCTGCGGCGTCGAGGGCGGGTCGAGACCCGCCCCTACGCGTGGGCCTGCCTCCTTCGCGATGTCGAGGAGGCGCGGGTACGTCCACTCGATTGACGCGATGTGCGCGAGGATCTGGCGGCCGTTCCAGCCGTTCTCGTACCGTCCCTGCTCCAGCTCGCCGGCCGGCAGCGCGCGTACACGCTCGATCACATCGCGGCCGCTCGATCGCAGCGCGTCGAGGAGCTCAGCTTTGGTGGGTAGTTGTGGTGTCGTCATGACGGCAGTCACTGCTCCGGGACGCTGGCCCCAGACGGTCCACATGATAGGGGATATCTCCATGAATTCGGGGTCGTCGAACCGAGCTAACTCATGCTCGAACTCGTCCTCGGTCATCAAGCCAGAGCTAATGATCTCGCCCCGGACGTGCTGCGCGTTCGTACGGAAAACGCTCGCGCCAATTGAGCCGCCCTGCCAGAACAGGGCGCGTCCTTCGGCTCCGATATCTCGCATGCCCAGCGCGCGAAGGCGGCCCGGCAAGAGCCTACCGTATCTCGTATTAGCTCCGTGTTTCAATAGGACGCCCTGGATTGCGAGGATGAGGGGCGAATCGGCCTCGGCGGGGTTCACTGAGGCATCGGGCAGCATCGATCGAGCGTCGAACTCTTCTGTTATCAACCAACCGCCAGGCTTGAGCGCCACGACCAGCCGCTGAAGCACCTGGTCGCGCTCCGGAACGTGCACGAGCACCAGCCGTGTGTGGATGAGATCGAACACGCTGTCCGGAAGCGGATCCTTGACGATGTCGTGGCGGCGAACCTCGAGGTTTGGTGCTCGCAGCCGTTCGAGACTGTCGGTGTTGAGATCAGTAGCGAGCACGTATCCCGTGGGACCTACCTGCTCGCTCAGCCATTTGGCGATCGAGCCGCCGCCCGCGCCCACGTCGAGGCACCTCCAGCCCGGCCCCACGCCGCGCGTGGCCAGATGACGCGTCGTGCTCTCATCGTAGAGCGCCGACAGTGCATCGAAGCGGGCGTCCGCCGCTTGTCCGGCATGTTCGAACGCGTAGCTGCTTGGGGACGCGGTTGCTTCGTTGTCTGTCATGACTGGGCTTTCGCCTTCGCGCGCTCCTGCTCGATCAGCTCGCGGCGGAGGATCTTGCCGGAGGCCGTCTTCGGTATCGATGTGACGAACTCCAGCTCGCGCAGCTTCTTGTACGGCGCCACGCGCTCCGAGACGAAGAGCATCAGCTCCTCCGCGCTCGCCTGGGCGTTCGGCTTCAGGACGATGAACGCCTTCGGTACCTCGCCCGCCTCGAAGTCCTGCTTCGGGATCACGGCGGCGTCGAGCACGGCCGGGTGCTCCATCAGCAGGCTCTCCAGCTCTGCGGGCGCGACCTGGTAGCCTTTGTATTTGATCATCTCCTTCGCGCGGTCGACGATGTAGACGTAGCCGTCCTCGTCCATCCGCGCGATATCGCCGCTGCGCAGCCAGCCGTCGGGACGGATCGTCTCGGCGGTGGCGTCGGGGTTCTTCCAGTAGCCCTGCATCACCTGCGGGCCGGAGATGAGCAGCTCGCCCACCCCGCCGACGGGTAGCTCTTCGAACGTCTCCGGGTCGACGATCTTCTCGAGCGTGTCGGGCACCGCGGGGCCGACAGAGCCCTCGCGCGGCGCGTCGAGCGGGATGGCGTTGGTGAGCGGACTCGTCTCGGTCATGCCGTAGCCCTGGATCATCGGGCAGCGGAAGCGCTGCGCCGCCAGCTCCGCAATCTCGTTCGGGAGCGGCGCCGCTCCCGAGAGGATGAAGCGCAGCGACGAGAGGTCGTGCTCGGCGAGCTTCGGGTGGTGGGAGAGCGCCAGCAGCGCCGGCGGCACGACGAAGAAGTCGGTGACTCGATACTTCTCGATGAAGTAGAGCGTCTTGTCCGGATCGAAACGCGGCATCACCAGGCACGTCGCGCCCTGCGCGAGCGTGCCGTTTAGCAAGATCATTAGGCCGTAGATGTGATAGAAGGGCAGGAACGCGAGCATCACGGAGTCTTCGCGGGCGAGGCCCGTCGCGCGCATCTGGCGGATGTTCGACGTCAGGTTGTAGTGGGTGAGCATGACGCCCTTGGGCATGCCCGTCGTGCCGCTGGAATACGGCAGCACGGCGATATCGCGCTCGGGATCGATCTCGACGGGCGCCGCGATCTCGGGGACGCCGGCCGAGAGCGAGATCACGTCGTCGAGAGTGTAGACCTTGCGCAACTTCGGCAGGTGGCCTTTCACCACATCGACCGTGGGCATGATCGCCGTCGCGGAGAAGACGGCGACGGCGTCCGCGTCGTTCAGCTGGTGCTCGACTTCGCGTTCGCGGTAGAGCGGATTGAGCGTCGTCACTTTCGCGCCGGCGAGGAGCGCGCCGTGCAGCGCGACGGCGTACTGCGGGCTGTTCGGCGCGTAGATGCCGACGGTATCGCCCTTAACGATGCCGGCGTCGTTCTGGAGGAAGCTCGCCGTCTTTTTCGCGGCCTGCCAGAGCTGCCCGAAGGTGTACGGCGTCTCGTCGATATCGATGAGCGCCGGCTTGTCGGGTAGGCGAGTGGCGGTCTCCTCGAAAAGCTTCGAGAAGTGGTGTTTGGGGTACGGCGCCTGCGACGGCCAGTACGCGGCTGGGCTCATGACACAACCTCCGTGCGGGAACTGCGCTTCGAATCATTCCGCAGCGCGCGGAAGGTGTCAAGCGAGTCTTCTGATTGAAGTCGGCGGCGTCGTGGACGACGGGAGAAGCCGCGGGTTTCAACCCGCGGGTAACTTCGCCCTACGGCCGGATGTGATAGAGGCCGGCGTCGTCTTGCAGGATGAGCGACGCGTCGACTGCGTTCACCGACGAGTCGCAGTTGACGTCCGCGCCCGCGAGCCAGAGCTTCGACGGTGCCTGCATGAGCCCGGCATCGTAGAAGTCGACCGAGAGCGCGTCGAGGCTGTTCGTCAGCCCGTCGGCGTTGAGATCCCCCGTCTTGGGATCGACGCCGTTGCAGGCGAAGGCGCGTGGTGCGCTCCCCCCGACGAACAGCGCGAGCGCAGCGACGAGTATGAGGGCGATGAGCGACTGAAGCGCAAGGGTGCGGACGAACATGCTGGAGCTCCTCTCGCGCGGGGACGCTCCAGTATGGCAGTTCGCGCCGAGGCGGTACAAGAGCCAGGCCGTTCATCGTCGCTCGTGACTGCCTCACCCCGACCTTTCGGTCACCCCTCTCCCTCAGAGAGGGAGAGGGGACGCGGGTGAGGGAGTCGCAGAATGCTACGGCGGCAGGCGGCTCACCAGCCCGGCCACGTACTGCAGGATCAGCGTCGCATCGATGGCGTTGGTCTCGCCGTTCTGGTTCGCGTCCGCGTGCGGGTTGATCGACGAGATCAGCCCCGCCGAGTACTGCAGCACGATGGCGGCGTCGATGGAGTCCACGTGACCGTCCTTGTTCGCGTCGCCAACGAGGCCTGCCGGTGTAGGCGTCGGCGTCGGGGTGCGCGTTGCGGTAGAGGGAGCCGTCGGCGTTCCCGCGATGGGCGTATCCGTGGGTGTTGCGCCTCCGGGCGTGGCGGTGGCGACGACGGTCGGCGTCGGTGTTGGCCCCGCGGGCGTGGCGGTCGCGGCGACGGTCGGCGTGCGAGTGAAGGTCGGCGTAGCCGTGGGACCGCCTCCACCGACGACGATCGTGCCGTGCATGCTGGCGTGGACGCTGCAGAGGTAGGAGAAGGACCCGGAGGTGTTGAACGTGTGGTCGAACGTATTGCCGTTTCCATGTATCCCGGAGTCCCAGACTTCCGTACTTGACGGGCCCGATGTGCTGCTGTGGCTGTTGGAACCGATCCAAACCCAGTGCACCGTATCGCCCACTCCGACATTGGTGACGCAAGTGGTGCTCATGTGACTTGAGTCGCAAAACCAGTTGTCGCCGATGTTGACCGTGGTCGTCGTGGCCTGCGCCGGCGTAGACGTGTTCGGGCCGATCGCGACGTAGACCGCCGCAATAGCAAACAAGCCGGCGAGAACCGCGCTGGCGACGAGCCGCTTCCTCTTCATTCGTTAGCCTCCATGCTCCCGGATCGGCGAATGGCGCCTAGGGCGGCAGGTGGTCCAGCAGCCCGGCCACGTATTGCAAGATCAGTGTAGCATCGATGGCGTTGATCTCGCCGTTCTGATTCGCATCTGCGTTCGGGTTGATCGACGAGATCAGCCCCGCCGAGTACTGCAGCACGATGGCGGCGTCGATGGAGTCCACGTGACCGTCCTTGTTCGCGTCGCCGACGAGGCCCGCCGGCGTGGGGGTCCGCGTTGCGGTACGAGTGAAGGTCGGCGTGAACGTGGGCGTCATCGTCGCTGTGATGCCCGACGGCGTCACGGTCGCGGTCGGCGTCTCCGTCGGCGTGCCGGTCGAGCCGGGCTCGGTCGCGGTGGGTGTCATCGTGATCGTCGGCGTGTTGGTATGCGTGGCTGTCGGCGTCGGCGTGCAGGTGGGCGTGCACGGCGTCGGCGTGGGCGTCGGCGTGCGCGTATTGGTGGGCGTCGGCGAGGGCCCGGGCGTGTTGGTGCCCGTTGGCGTCGCCGTGGCCGTGCGTGTGGGCGTGGCGGTGCGTGTGCTCGTCGGCGTGGGCGACGGCCCGGGCGTATTCGTGTTCGTGACTGTCGGCGTGTTCGTGCGGGTGTTCGTCGCGGTGGGCGCCGAGGGCGTGTTTGTCGAGGTGCGCGTCGGCGTCGCTGTGCGCGTATTCGTCGGCGTGGGCGAAGGGCCGGTCGTGTTCGTTGGCGTGGGTGTGCGCGTGTTGGTGGGTGTCGCGGTGGGCCCGGGCGTGTTCGTCGACGTGCGCGTCGGTGTGGCCGTGCGCGTGGCCGTCGGCGTGGGCGACGGCCCTACCGTGAACGTGGACGTCGGCGTGCGGGTCGACGTGGCGGTGCGAGTAAAGGTAGGGGTCGGCGTGGGCCCGACGAAGATGGTGCCGTGCATGGTGGCGTGGACGGTGCAGTGGTAGGAGAAGGACCCGGCGGTGTTGAACGTGTGGTCGAACGTATTGCCGTTTCCATGTGTTCCGGAGTCCCAGACTTCGATACTTGACGCGTCCGATGTGCTGCTGTGGTTGTTGGAACCGATCCAGACCCAGTGCACGGTGTCGCCGACGCCGATGTTGGTGACGCAGGGGTTGCCGCAGTTGTTTGTCGTGGAGTTGGAAAACCAGTTGTCGCCGATGTTGACGGTGGTCGTCGTGGCGATCGCCGGCGTGGAGCCACCCGATGTGAACGAGAACCAGGCGACGCCGAGCACAAGGAGTCCGGCGACGGCGGCGATGGCGCTCCGCGGCGATCGCATTAGTATCTGCCTCCGCTGCTGTTTGACGAAGCCACCGTGACGCTGAAGGCGGCGTGCAATCCCTGCTGGTAATGCCCCGGCACGTTGCAGATCAGCACGTACTTGCCGGGATCAAGGTTCAGTGTAAGCGTTTTGGTCGTGCCCGGCGAGAACTCTGCGATCTCGTCCTTCATCGTGACGCCGGAGGCTTCTTCATCGACGGAGCTGCCGGAGAGCGGGAGGGCGTCCGGAGCAAGGTCGGTCTTGAACACGACGAGCTCATGCTCGACGGTGCCGCCGTTCGTCGCGGAAAAGGTGACCTTGCCGCTGGTCGCGGAGCTCTTATCGAGGCTGAGCGTCCACTCCTTCAGCGTGGCGTTCACCGTCGTGCCGCCGCCGGCGGGGGTGCCGCTACTGGTGGAGCTACTCTTGCTCTTGCTACAGCCTGCCAGCGCGAGAAGGCCCACGGCAACGAGTGCGATGACGAAGATCAAACGTACTGGCCAGAAGTGAATCACGGGGCGCTCCTTCAGCCTGAGAAAGGTGAAGGGATGGAACATCCAACCCTGCGGTCAGTGCCGTAATCCCTGGTAGAAGGCCGTGATGCCGGCACAACTGACCCATAGATGACTACGGAAGCGGAACAGCCGATGGATTGTGCGCGAGCAGCGCCAGCAACCGTGTTCATGCCATTGCCTCACAGCTACTCGTTGGCCGTGAGCGGCGGCTTGGTCTACGATGAATGGGTAGGAACGTTGGGGGACAGCCGTTCTGCCGCTCAGGTTGTGGACCAGCCGATGCGCGATTACGACACAAGGCACAGCGAAGCCGGCCCGCCGGACGAATTGCTGCTGATCGACGTGCGCCGCGGCAGCGAGCCCGCCTTGCGATCGCTGTACGAACGCTACGCCGATCTCGTGTTCACGGTGGCGCTGCGGATTGTGGGCGACCGCGATCTCGCGCAGGAAGTGCTGCAGGACGTCTTCTTCCGCTGCTGGGAGCGCGCCGAAACGTTCAGCTCGGAGCGCGGACAGCTGCGCAGCTGGCTGGTCGGCATCGCGCGCAACCGCGCGGTCGATGTGCTGCGGAGCAGCCAGCATCAGGCGCGGCTGCGCGAGCAAGGATCGTGGGCGCTGGACGGCGTGCGCGACCGCTCGGGCGAGGCAGACCCGCTCGACAGGCTGGCGCTGCGCCAGGCCGTGCGCACCGCGCTCGATGCGCTGCCCATGGTGCAGCGACAGACAATCGAGCTGGCCTACTACGGCGGCATGACGCAGTCGGAGATCGCCGAAGCGACGGCGACGCCGCTGGGCACGGTGAAGACACGCATCCGCGACGGGATGCAGCGGCTACGATCGCTCCTGAGGCCACTGGTCGATCCGGCGCAGGAATCGCCTGGCGCCGTCGTCGACGAGATGGAGCAGCTCCATGGTTGACGCGCACGAGCGGGAGCACCTGTCCGAGCTGGCGCTTGGTCTGCTCGAAGATGCGGAGCGCGCGCGCGTGGAAGCGCACGTGCGCGCCTGCCCCTCGTGCGCGGCTGAGCTCTCGGCGTATCGCGACACCATCGAGATGTTGCCCGAGGCGTTGCCGCCGGCCCAGGCGCCGGAGGTGGCGTGGAAGGCGATCGCGGCGCGTGTGCGGAGGCGAGAGCGGCGCGGCCGCGGCGGCGCCGGCTCGTGGCTGGGCCGGCTCTTCGGCGGCCGGGCGCTGCTGCAGCCGGCGTTGCTCGTGGTGCTCGTCGCGGCGGTCATCGGGCTGATCGGCTGGAACGCGTCGCTGCAGGCGAGACTCTCCAGCAACGAGGACTCGGCGCTCTACCATCTGTTCGACAAGAGCGGCGGCCGCGCGACGGTCGTGACGCTTGTGGCGAAGCCGGGCGTTTCGGCGGTAGGCGGGCGGCTGGTGATGACGCAGGATCGGACGGAAGGCGGCCTGGTCGTTGGCGGCATGCCGGCGCTGGCTGCGGGCCAGTCGTACGAGATCTGGTTCGTTCGCGCGGACCAGAGCCGCGTGCCCGCGAATACGTTCACCGTCGATCCGCAGGGACAGGCCGTCTTCCTGGTGGACGTGCCGCAGCCCGCGGACGCGTTCGACGGCGTGGCGATCACGGCCGAACCGAGCGGAGGTAGTCCTACGCCCACCGGCCCCGACGTTCTGGCCGGACTGATCTATCAGAACTAGAGCTGACCGATCAGTCCTGCAACGAACTGCAGGACCAGCGCGGCATCGATTGAGTTGATGCTGGCGTCGTGGTTGGCGTCCGCGGCCTGCGGGCAAGGCAGCGCCGGAAGCAGCCCGGCTCCATACTGCAGAATGAGCGCCGCGTCGATGGCGTTCACGAGACCATCGCAGTTTGCATCGCCGGCGGGGGCTGGCGGCGTGGGCGTCGCTGTGACAGTCGGCGTGACGGACAAGTTGGGCGTGGGCGTAATCGATGGCGTGGGCGTGTCGGTGCGCGTCGGCGTCTCGGTCGGGCTCGGCGTTGGCGTGGGCGTCGGCAGGCCGCAGGTGTTCGAGGCCACCGCCGCCGCGAAGACGTTGGGCCGGCCATAGCCGAACACGTTGTCGGGCCCGAAGTCGCCCAGGTCGTCGGAATAGGTGATCAGCCTGTCGCGGAGCGTGACACGCGAGAGCGAGGGCGTGCACTGCAAGAGCAGCGCGGCGACGCCAGCGATGTGCGGCGCGGCAGCGGACGTTCCGACGAAGCGCTTGCCGGTCGTCTGGCAGTCGTCCGCCGATGGCAAGAAGTTGCCGTGGCCGGTGACGCAGACGTCGTCCGGCGCGACGAGATCCGGCTTGGTGCGCGCGTTCTCGGTGGGCCCGCGGCCGCTAAAGCGCTCGATGTCGTTTGGGCTATCGGAGCGCACCGCACCGACGGCCATCACGGAGGCCGGGGAGCCGCCGGCGTCCGACTGGTTGCCGACGCTGCTGCCCGGCGTATCAAAGTCGAGCACGTTGCCGTTGTTGAGCACCGGACAGCCGGTGCAGAGCAGAAACAGGTCGAAGACACGCGGCGCGGCAACGCCGAGGTAGTTGGCGATATAGATGTCGATGTTCTGAATTCTGAGCGAGCCGTTCGTGACGGAGCAGCTCTCGACCGGCGGATCGCTGCCGTTCTGGGGACTGGAGCTGCACGAGAAGATGCCGGAGCTGCTACCGAAAAAGAGGTCGTAGTCATTCACGGAGAAGCTCCATGGATCGTTCCAGACTAAGGTGATGAGCGCGCTTGCGCCCGGCGCGAGGCGGAAGCGGTTGAACGGAACGGGTGAAGCGACGAGACCGCCGTCGACGGTCGGGTAGGGCTGGTCCGCGGTGTCGAATTGCTGCGTGTCCCAGAAGTCGCCGCCGCTCGCGATTCCGAAGCCGGAGTTGACATACGTTCCCTGGTAGTGGCGGACCGCCTGGTTGCCGACGGCGGTGTAGTAGCCGCGCACGCGACCGCTGCCGTTGAGCGCCGCCGAGGTGTTCGCTGAGATATAGCTGCTGCCGTCGTATGGGCCCGCACCGTAGAACCCGACGTCATCCACGATCACGTCCGCGTGCTGGGCGAGGCAGTTGACCGCCGCGTTGAAGTCGAGGCCTGAGCCGAATCCGAAGTTGCCGAACATGAGCGATGCGCCCGGCGCGATGTCGTGCACGATCTCGAGCATGGCGGTGCCTTCCGCGCCGTGCGCGGTCGGGTCGCTGCCGGCCGTGTTGCACGTCGTCGTATCGACGCCGCCTAAGTCGTCGCTTGATTGGCTCTCCGCCAGCCCGGCGACGCCATCGGAGATCACCCCCACCACGATGCCCGTGCCGTCTATGCTCGGCAGGTAGCTGCGCAGGTCGCTCGCCTTGAGCACCGCATCGCCTTCCGTGTCGACCGAGCCGGTCTGGGCGAAGGCGTAGTCGGGCAGGCGGATGCCGGTCACGTGCGGCAGCGCCGACACGTCGCGTAGGCGTGTCGCGGGCACTTCCGCCTGCACGAGAGCTGCGTGGCTATCGACGTGCTCGACCTGCGCGCCGAGCGCAGCGAGCGCGTCGAACGGGGCCTCGGCAGGATCATCCAGCGAGATGTAGAGCTGCACGTCACCCGCGCCGTTGAGCCGGAGCTGCCCCGTATCGATCGAGGCGCGCACTTCCCGCGGGAGCGACGTCGAGGGCGCACGCGCAGCTTCCCCGGCGGCGGCGTCTGCCAGCAGCGCGAGCTGAGAAGAGAGCTTCGGATCCTTGTCCGCGCCGGCCGCTGGCGCCGCCTGCACGGGAAGGCGCGCTTCCGAGGGCGCGCGCGTGTCCTGGTTCACGACGGGCGTCAGGGTTCCGTTGCTCGTGCTCGCGGATGCGCCCAGCGCGCCGCCCGCGCAGGTCAGCACGAGCAAGAGCACGACGCCGCGCGTGGGGATCATGTCGGAGGCAGGCTATCGATGAGCCCAGCTGCGAACTGGAGGACGAGCGCTGCGTCGAGTGCGTTCGTCTGGCCGTCGTTGTTGGCGTCCGCAGCGTGGAGGCAGGGCAGCGAGTCGATCAGCGCTGCGACGTACTGCAGGATGACGGCGCCGTCGATCGGATTCACGGTGTGATCGCAGTTGGCGTCGCCGGTAGGAGCGGTGGGTGTGGCGGTAACCGTGCGCGTAGGCGTGTCGGTCGCCGAAGGAGAGGGCGTCGAAGTTGCGGTCGCGAGCGCAGCCGTGGGCGTCTGCGACGAAGAGGGCGTCACGCTATGGGCTGGCGTTGGTGTACGGGTGTTCGTCGGCGTGCGCGTAGGGGTGTTCGTGCGCGTCGGTGTTGCCGTCGCGAGTGTGACGCTCGGGCAGCTCGCGTCGTAGCTCGTGGCGGCAATGTCCGTGGCCCAGTCGTAGATCGGCCCGGGAACGACGCCTGAGTACTCGCCGACGATCCACACGCAGGACGTGTAAGCCGGATCGACGGCTGCGCCCAGGTAGTCGCCCCAGCGTCCCGATGTGTGCACAACGTCACCGGCATGCGCCAGGGACGCGGTGCTCAATGTGCTCGGCGGGTCGCTCGGCTGGCGGCCGGCGAGCACGGCTTCGGCAAAGATGCCGGTGTTGGTGTGCGTGAGGGGCACGTATACGTTGCCCGACGCATCGACGGTGACGGCCGGATACGAATAGTATTGCCCTGCTGAGCCGTACATGATGTCCTGGCTCACGGTGGGCGTGCCGCTCGTGTCCACCTCGATCAGGTGCGCGCACGAACGTTGCGCCGTGTCGCCCGCGGGCCGGCACGCGGAGGTGGACGCAGTCCAGAGGCGGTCGTCGCGCCAGACGGCGTTGAGCGGACGCTCGTCGCCCGAATCGATGCACGGCGGCGATCCGATCTGGGCATCTCCGACGATGCAGAGGCCGGTACCACGCGTGCGCGAAGGAGGGGCGGTCGAGTTATCGATGATGTTCAGGTTGGTCGCCGCGGCGATGCTCACGTCGCTGGTCGCAGGCGTGCCGGTGATCCGCACGACGCGCATGACATGGCTGGCGTCAAATGTCGTGAGGTACTGGTCGCTCGTGGAGCTGAGCGAGACGGCCGGCCGGATCGTGAATGAGCTGTCGTCGTATGGGAAGGCATGCATCCGCAGGGCGCCAGCCGCGACGCCGGCGATCAGGTCGCTCTTCTGGATGACGACGATCTCATCGCCGCAATAGCCGTCGCTTGGGCCGCAGCCGGCGGTGACGGCGCCCGGCGGCCCATCGATGTCGAAGACGTTGCTCGAGAGCGTGAACTTGTCGTCGGTCAGGCCGAAGGCGGGTTGATCGGGGAACACCTTGTCGTAGCTGATCGCGTAGACGTTCCACGTGCCGCCCGGATCGTTGCTGTCCGACACGGCGAAATAGAGGCGTCCTGCATCGGTCCCGGAGGGGTTGTCCTTGAACGAGGCAAGCGAGGCGAACCAGCGTCCGCTCTGCGCATCGTATGCGATGCGCGGATCGAAATCCGCGTGGCCGGATACGACGCTGAAAAAGTCCGCAAGCGAGAAGGTCTGAAGGGTGGCCCCGTTGCGGTCGTAGATGCGGCCGGCGACATTCACCATCTCCACAATGGCGATGGGTCCCACGGCGAGCTGAGGATCGGGAGGCGTCAGGTTGATGCCCAGGAGCTCCGAGTTGATGCCGTTGTCCAGGCCCGGGAAGTGGGCGTTGCTGATCTGGGGGCCGGACGCGCTCCCTGCGGAGCCAACCGGTGCCGTCGCGGCGGTTCCCCCGGCGCTCTCGCGGGCCGGGCGTCGCGGCGGGTGTAGCTTCGGCGCCTGCTCCGGTGCAGCTCTGGCGGAGGGCAGATCACGCACGGTGACCTTCGTTGGGCCAGTGACGTGGCCGGTGCCGTCCGGCTGAAGCGCGCGGGCGAAGGGTGGAGTCTCCTGGCCGCGCCAGACAGCTCGCCCAGCGAGCGTGATCGTGACCAGGACGGTGCTAAGAAGGGCAAGACGCGCCCGGCTCATGCTCGGCACCGGACGTCACATGCCGGTTGGGAATAGCGCCAGGCATTCGGGGAACACACGAAACGTCCTCGTGTTGTGAAAGCGCAGCGGGCGGGGAACCAGTGTCACCACTATAGCATCGGCGTTCGCCGTGAGATACCGCGCGCTTGCTTCGTAACGAATGCAATGGATAGCATGGCGTTTACCAACGGGAGGGATGATGTCCGACCGGCTTGTGTACCGGCTGGAGGAGGCGCCTGCCGAGGCGTCGCTCGTGGGCGGCAAGGCGCTTGGCCTGGGGCGGCTGCTGCGCGCGAACGCTACCGTGCCGCCCGGCTTCGTGCTCACAGCGGACGCCTTCCAGCTCTTCTTGCAGGCCAACGGCCTCCAGTCGCAGCTCGCTGAGCTGGCGCAGGCGGAGCAGGGCGCAGAAGAGCGCGTGCTGGCAGCGCTGCGGGCCGCGGGCTGGCCGAGCGAGCTTCGGTCTGAGATCGCGGGCGCGTACAGAGAGCTGCTCGCCCTGGCCGGCGAGGTGCCGGTCGCGGTGCGCTCGTCCGCGACCGCGGAAGACAGCGCGGTCGCCTCGTTTGCCGGCCAGCACGCAACGCTGCTGAATGTGGAAGGCGAGGCGTCGGTCTTCGAAGCTATTGTCGCCTGCTGGGCCTCTCTCTACGGCGCGACGGCGCTCTACTACCGTCGCGCGAAGGCGATTGACGGGACGCCGGCGATGGCGGTGGTAGTGCAGGCGCTCGTGCAGGCGGAGGCGTCGGGTGTGGCGTTTACGCTCGATCCGGTCAGCGGCGACCGGGACCTGGTGCTGATCGAGGCGGCGTGGGGCCTCGGCGAAGGCGTGGTGAGCGGCATCGTGACGCCGGACCACTTCGCCATCCGCAAGCGCGACGGTTCGATCGCGCGGCGTGAGATCGCGTCGAAGAAGCTCCGTGTTGTGCCGGACGCGGCGGGCGGCACGCGCAACGAAGCCGTTCCGGCCGAGCTGGCGTCGCGCGCGGTGCTGTCGGACGAGCAAGCCGTCGATCTGGCGCGGACGGCTGCGCGCATCGAGACGGACGCCGGCTGCCCGCAGGACATCGAGTGGGCGCTGGCGAATGGCACCTTCTACATCTTGCAGGCGCGGCCCATCACCACGGTGGCCGGCGGCGCGATCGATGCGCCCGCCGCGGCGCCTTCGGCTTCGAGCTTCGAGCCTCCAGCCTCGAGCTTTCAGCCCCCAGCCCCCAGCCCCGAAGAAAGCTGGGTCTCCGAGTTCGACACGGAGACTGCTCCGGACACCATCTGGACGTCCGCGAACGTGCAGGAGGTGCTGCCGGACCAGATCTCCCCGCTGAACGCGTCGATGACGCTCGATCTTATCAAACGCTTCGGCAGCGATCCCGCGCGCAAGATGGGCGTCAATCTGAAGACGAACGAGCCGTTCTCCGGTATGTTCTACGGCAAGGCATTCCTCAACGTATCGATGATGATCGAGATCGCCGACCAGACGCCGTTCGGGTCGGTCGAGTCGCTCATGGAGCAGTTCTTCGGCCAGGGGCGCGACCAATTCGATCCGATCGTGCCCAAGAAGACCTTCTCGTTCGGGCGGCTCTGGCGCTACACGGTGATCCTGCCGCGTCTCCTGTGGTTCGGGATGCGCCTGCCAAACGAGGTGCAGCGCGCGGAGAAGATCGTGGCGCGCTTCGACCGCGAGCTAAAGGAGCGGCCGATCCGCGGATTGTCGGATGAAGAGCTGATCGCGGCGGCGGAAGACGGCCTCGGGCCGGGCGGCGAGGTGGCGGTGATCCACGTCTCCGGCGGCGGGCTGACCAGCTCGAACTTTGAGATGCTGCGCGGCTGCACCGAGGCCTGGCTGGGCGACGAGAACGGCGTGCTCCAGGCGAGGCTGTGCACGGGCCTCGCCGCCGTGGAAAGCGCGCAGCCGGCGTACGAGCTGTGGGACCTGTCGCGGCTGGTGCTGGCGTCTGATGCGCTGAGCGCCGCGTTCCAGCCGGCTGACGGACGCACGATCGCGGGCAGCCTCGCCGAGCTGCGCGGCGTGGACATCGATTCGTTCCTCCTGCAGCTCGATCAGTTCTTAGCCCGTCAGGGACATCGCAGCGTGATGGAGGCGGAGATCGCGGCGAGGAGCTGGGAGGAAGACCTGCCGACCGTGCTGATCATGGTCCGCAACTACCTGCACGCCGACGGATCGGCGGACCCGCGGCGCATCGAAGAGCGGCAGCGCCGCGAACGCGAAGAGGCGACACGCGATGCGCTCTCGCGGCTGAGCTTCTGGCAGAAGCCGTACTTCCGGTACGTGCTGGACCAGACGCAGAAATGGGTGCGCATGCGCGAGTACACGAAGTCGCTCATGATCCGGACGACGCATCGCGGGAGAAGGCTGACGCGCGAGCTGGGGCGGCGGCTGGTTGCGCGGGGCCTGCTCGACAACGTGTTCGATCTGTACGACATGACCTGGGACGAAGCGCGGGCGCTCGCGCGTGAAGTAATGACGCGCGAAAGGGCATTTGCGCAGATCGCGAAGCGAAGGGCGGAGGCGGAGCGCAACAAGCGCGTCGCGCTGCCGGAGACCTTCCGAGGACGGCCGAGGCCGCTCCGGCCCGAGGAGCAGCGGTTACCCGAAGGTCACATCCTGCGCGGCATCGCCGTATCGCCCGGCCGGATCACCGCCCGCGCGCGCGTGATCATGGACCCGCGCCGCGACGGTGCGATCGAACCGGGCGAGATCCTCGTCGCGCCGGTGACGGATGCGGGCTGGACGCCGCTCTTCGTCGCGGCGGCCGGCGTCGTCGTCGATGTCGGCGGATCGCTCTCACATGGCTCGACCGTCGCGCGCGAGTACGGGCTACCGGCGGTGGTGAACGTGAAGCACGGCACGCGCATGATCCGCACCGGCCAGCTCATCACCGTCGATGGGACGCTGGGGCTGGTGATCTTGGAGGAGCCGTGAATGACCGAAGGCGGAAGGCGACTCTTCTCCTTCTTGGTACGCTAATCGTCGGCGGAGCGACCGGCATCTTGCTCTACGTTCTCTTGCCGATTCAGGCTAGCTTCGCAATCGCCGGCCTAGTCTGGCTCGCGTCGACATCATACGGATATTGGACGCTCCGCAAGATCAAGAGGATCAGACAGAATTCTCGTCGGGAATGACGCGGCGGTGACGTCGTGCGTGTCCGGGCCCTATGAGATCAGCATTCGGGTCGCGGTGACGGGATCGTCTGATGCCGTGGGATCCTGAGCGGTACGAGCAGTTCAAGCAGGAGCGCTTCGCCCCCTTCGATGACCTGATGGGCATGGTGCGCGTGCGGCCCGGCCTGCGCGCCGTCGATCTCGGCTGCGGGACAGGCGAGCTGACGCGCCGCCTCGCCGACGCGCTGCCCGACAGCGATGTGCTGGGCGTGGACTCCTCAGCCGAGATGCTGGCGAAGGCCGCGTCGTTCGCCCGCCCCGGCTTGCGATTCGCGCAGGGCGACATCGCGGCGTTCGGCGGCGAGTGGGACCTGATCTTTTCGAACGCGGCGCTCCAGTGGCTGCCTGACCACGAGTCGTTGATCCCGAGGCTGTTCTCGGCGCTGCTGCCGGGCGGTCAGCTCGTCGTGCAGGTGCCGTCGAACTTCTCGCATCCGACGCACAAGCTCATCGATGAGGTGGCGGGCGAAGAGCCCTTCCGGACAGGGCTCGGCGGCTGGGGACTCGACTGGAGCACCAGCCGGCCCGTGCTGTCGATCGAGCAGTACGCCGGGTTGCTGTACGCGCAGGGCGCGACGGAGATCGTCGCGTTCGAGAAGGCGTACCCCCATGTGTTGCCGGACGCGGACGCGCTGGCAGACTGGATGTCGGGCACGGCGCTGGTGCCGTACATGGAGCGCCTGCCTTCCGAGGTGAAGGAGCCGTTCATGCAGCGCTACCGCTCGCGCCTGCGAGAGACGTTCCCGCAACGCCCCGTGTTCTACGCCTTTCGGCGGACGCTGTTCTCAGCAGCGAGCGTGTAGGGGCGGCCTTCAGGCCGCCCGCCGCGCCGCTCGCGCCTGCGCGAGACGTTCCCACAACGCCCCGTGTTCTACGCCTTTCGGCGGACGCTGTTCTCTGGCGTGCGGCCCTAGGCGTGTAGGGGAGGTCTTTAGACCTCCCGCGACGTGTCGGGCGTGCAGTTAGCCCTTCGATTGGGTGGCGCAGCGGGCGGCCTGAAGGCCGCCCCTACAGCGTTGGTTCTACAAAGGCTAGCCCGCTGCCACGGCCGGCAACGCGCCGCCCGCGATCTCAGGGATCTGCGCGCGATGCGCGGCGTAGTAGAGCGCGCCGGCAACGATGCCGACGACTGACAGGCCCGAGCCGATGCCGACCGCAGCCGGCACGCCGAGATGCTGGGCCACCACGCCGGTGAAGATCGCGCCAACGGGTGTCGAGCCAGCGAAGAGCAGCATGTAGAGCGCCATGACGCGGCCGCGCAGGTGATCGGGCGCGGCGAGCTGCATCGATGTGTTCGTCGTTGCCTGGAATGCCGTGCTGGCGATGCCGACGAACAGCAGTAGCACGACGGTGAGCAGCACCCACTGGCTGGCCGCGACGGCGCCCAGCAGGATGGCGAAACATCCGCCGCCGATGAGCATCGTGGTCTTCGTCGCGCCGCGTCTTCCCGCGACGAACAGCGCGGAGGCAGCGGCGCCGAGCCCGAGCGATGCGGTAAGGAAACCGAGCGAGATGGCGCCGTGGTGCAAGATGTAGGCGTTGATCAGCGGCAGCATGACCGTGAAGTTGTAGCCAAACGTTCCGACGAAGATCAGCACGATCACGATCAGCATCGCTTCCGGCGTGCGCAGCACAAAGGCCAGGCCCTCCTGCAGCTCGCGGACCGGGTGGCCGCGCACGTGCCGCTCGGCAGTGCGATAGAACTCGGCGGGGTTCATCAGCGCGAGCGCGATGATCACCGGCACGAAGCTGATCGCGTTGAGCAGGAAGGCGCCCTTCACGCCGAACGCGGCGATGACGAAGCCGCCGATGGCGGGGCCGACCATGCGCGCGGCGTTGAACATGCCGGCGTTGAGCGCGACCGCGTTGATCAGGTCGTCTTTGCCGACCATGTCGACGACGAACGCCTGCCGCGCGGGCTGCTCGAACGCGTTCGCCAGGCCGAGCATGAACGCGAGCGCGTAGACCTGCCAGAGATGTGCGTGGCCGGACCACACGAGAGCGGTCAGGGCGATCGCCTGGGCCATGGCCAGCCCCTGAGTGAAGAAGATGAACCTGCGCTTGGGCACGCGGTCGGCGATCACGCCGGCGAAGAGCACGAACATGGTGATCGGCAGGAACTGGAGCATCGTGACCGTGCCGACGGCGATCTTGGAGTGCGTGAGGCGCAGCACGAAATATGCCTGGGCGATCGATTGCATCCAGGTCCCGCTGAGCGAGATCATCTGGCCGAAGTAGTAGAGGCGGTAGTTGCGGTTGCGGAAGGCGCGGAAGGTGCTGTTGAAGCGGCCTCCCTGGCCCGTGCCCGCCGTTTCTGCGGCGACCGGCGGGTCGGGAATGGAGGCTTCGCGGGCCATGTTCACAATCTAGCCGAACTCTCACGTACACGTCAAAGTTCGGAGCACGCCGAGAGGCGGGCGAAGAACCCTGAGCGAAGCGAAGGGTCTGCCGGACTGTCCGCTTGACGGCACTCCTCCGTCTTCCTACCGTTCGACCGTCATGGCCAAGCGCCGCCTAGATCTGCTGCTCGTGGAGCGCGGGCTTGCCCAGAGCGCCAAGCAGGCGCGCATCGCGGTCATGGCCGGCGAGGTGCTGGTGGACGGCGCGGCGGTCGTGCGCCCGACGACGCTGGTGGCCCGCGACGCGCGCATCGAGCTGGCGCAGCCGGAGCGATACGTCGGGCGCGGCGGCGAGAAGCTCGAGCATGCGCTGCGCGCGTTCGGCATCGATGCTCGCGGGCTCGTCGCGCTCGACGTAGGCGCGTCGACCGGTGGGTTTACCGACTGCCTGCTCCAGCACGGCGCGATCCGCGTGTACGCCGTCGACGTGGGACGCGGGCAGCTCGCCTACCGGCTCCGGCAAGACAAGCGTGTCGTCGTGATGGAGCGGACGCACATCCGCGACCTGGCGGAGCTGCCCCCGCCGCAGGGGCGGGCAAGCGAGCGGCCGGACATCGCGACGATCGACGTGGCCTTCATCGGGCTGGAAAAGGTGTTACCATCCGTGATACGGCTGCTGCGGCCCGGAGGGCGCATCGTCGCGCTCGTGAAGCCGCAGTTCCAAGCCAAGCGCAGCGAAGTGAAGGGCGGCGTGGTGAAGGACGCGCAGGTACACGCGAAGGTGATCGGGCGGGTCGTGGCCTGGGGAGCGGAGCACGGGCTTCGCTTCGGCGGCCTGACGGTATCGCCGCTGCTGGGCCCGGCCGGCAACAAGGAGTTCTTTATCCTGTGGAAAGCGCCTGAGGCGAAACTCGTGATAGCAAAGTTCCCCTCTCCCTCTGGGAGAGGGGCTAGGGGTGAGGGTCGTTGAACAAGATCGGCTGCTGTTATCACCCCAAGCTCCCGGAGGAGCTCGGGCCGCGCATCGCGCAAGAGCTGATGCGCGTCGCGGCGCGCCACGTCTCCGAGACGTGGGTGGCGCCCGCGTGGGACCAGCAGGCGATGCGCGAGCACATGCCGGGCACCGATCTGCTGCTGACGATCGGCGGCGACGGGACGGTGCTGCGCGCCGCGCGCGCTGTCGTCCCGCACGAGACGTTGATCCTCGGCGTGAACATGGGCCGGCTGGGCTTTCTGACCGAGCTCGATGCGCCGAGCGCGATCGAACGGCTGCCGGAGGTCATCGCGGGCGCGGGGCGCGTCGAAGAGCGGGCGATGCTGCACGCCGAGATCGTGCGGCCGGGGCCGGAGGGCGGCGAGACGCCCGCGCGACACGACGCGCTCAACGATGTCGTGATCGGGCGGGCCACGCTCGGGCGCACGGTGCAGGTTTCCGTCCGCATCGACGGCGCGCCCATGGCGGACTTCCGCGCCGACGGCGTGATCGTCGCGACGGCGACGGGCAGCACGGCGTACTCGCTGTCGGCGGGCGGGCCGGTGCTGCCGCCGGAGTCGCGCGACATGCTGCTGACGCCGATCGAGCCGCACCTGGCGCCGCACAACTCCGTCGTGCTGCCGCAGAGCACCGCCATCGAAGTACAGCTCGCGCCGAACCAGCAGGCGACGCTGAGCGTGGATGGCGAGCCGGACATCGATCTGTCATCGGGCGGCACCGTACGCGTGTCGCTCAGCCCGCATTGCGCGCGCTTCGTGCGTCTGAGCCCCCCTACCCGCTTCTACGAACGGCTGGCGCGCCGGCTGAACTGGGTGCGCAGCGCGGAAGCGAACGAGGCCATCCGCTCCATCGCGCAGGAGGAAGCGCGCGCATGACGATCATGTCATTCCGAGCGCCTTCCTGTCATTCCGAGCGAAGCGAGGAATCTCACCGATCGTCTAGAGACCAACGATCCGATGCGAGACTACTACGTGCATGACGATCATGTCATTCCGAGCGCCTTCCTGTCATTCCGAGCGAAGCGAGGAATCTCACCGATCGTCTAGAGACCAACGATCCGATGCGAGACTACTATGTGTACATCATGAGCAACTACGCTGGGACACTCTATGTTGGGGTGACCAATGATCTCGAGCGCCGAGTTGCACAACATCGGGCCAAGCTTCAGGAGGGTTTCACCAAGAAGTACAATGTCACGAGCCTGGTCTACTACGAGCACACGAATGATGTCACGTGTGCGATCGAGCGTGAGAAGGAGATCAAGGCATGGCGTCGCAGTAAGAAGCTTGACCTCATCCATTCCATGAACACCGAATGGGAGGACCTCTCAGCTGGCTGGAACCTGCCAGAAACTGGAGGACATCGTCTTCGTGGATTGGAATTCTCGCTCGATCCGTGAGATTCCTCCGGAGTTTACCCTGAGCAAGCCGAAGGGCTCGGAATGACAAGTAAGCAGCCCAGGCCGTGACCGGAAACGAATTGTGTCTACTCAAATGGGAATAGCGACTGTTCACGTCCAGCGCGCGGCTGTCACCGACGTGAAGGCGATCCACGAGCTGGTGAACGGCTTCGCGCGTACGGGCGAGATGCTGCCGCGCACGCTCGCGGAGATCTACGAAAGCCTGCGTGATTTCTCGGTGGTCCGCGACGGCGATGCGCTGCTCGCGTGCGGCGCGCTGCATGTGATGTGGGAGGACCTCGCCGAAGTCCGCTCGCTGGCGGTGCAAACCGATCGGCAGGGCCAGGGGTTGGGCACCCTGCTCGTGCGCGCGCATCTCGATGAGGCACGCGAGCTGGGACTGCGCACGGTGTTCGCGCTGACGTACCGGCCCGCCTTCTTCGAGAAGCTCGGCTTCCAGCAGGCGGACGTAATGACGTTGCCGCGCAAGGTCTGGAATGAGTGCTATCGCTGCCCGAAGTTCCCCACGTGCAACGAGATCGCCGTCGTGCTCGAGCTCGAGGCTTCGTGACGCCGCACGACGAACCGACGCCCGAGGTCACTGCCAGCCGCCGCGAGTACGACGGCTGGGTGAACGTGCGCCTCGATACGCTCCGCTACGCGACAGGTCGCGCGAGCGAGATGACCGTCGTCGAGCACCCGGGCGGCGTGACGCTCCTCGCGATCGACGACGAGGACCGGCTCCTCTTCGTCCGCCAGCACCGCCACGCCACGGGCCGCTGGCTGCTGGAGCTGCCGGCCGGGACGCTCGACGCTGGCGAGACGCCCGAGGCGTGCGCGGAGCGCGAGCTGCAGGAGGAGACCGGCTACCGCCCGCAGCGCATCGAGCGTCTGGGCGGCTTCTACACCGCGCCCGGCTTCATGACGGAGTACCTGCACGTCTTCCTCTGCACGGAGCTCGTCGAGAGCCGGCTGCAGGGTGACGAGGACACGATCCACCTCGAACGGCTGTCCTTGGACGATGCGCTGCGCCGGATCGCCGCAGGTGAGATCGAAGACGCGAAGACGAGTGCGGCGCTCCTGCTCTATCTGCGCCGCACACCCATCCGTCATTCCGAGCGGTAAGGCCGCTGAAAGCCGCCGCTAGCGAGGAATCTCTCGCGACTGCCTTCAGCGGTTCGATCTGTCGAGTTTGGACGACAAAGATAAGGGTTCTCTGGGCGGCCCGTAGGGGAAACGCTGATGGGTGTCCGAGCGCCCGTGGCGCACACTTAGGTCGCTAAGGGTTCGCGTTCTCTCCCCCGCCACCAGCACAGCGGACCCTTCCTTGCAGAGGGCCGGGCCAGGGATGGCCCGGCTCCGTTTAAGCGAGCCGGACGCGAAATGTAGGGGTGGCCTTCAGGCCGCCCGCAGCTCAGCCCATTCGATAACGTCCACTCCGCGGCGGGAGGTCTAAAGACCTCCCCTACGTAGGCCACAGCAACATATAGCGGTGGCCTTCAGGCCGCCCGCAGCTCAGCCCCTTCGACGACGTCGACTTGCAATCGAACCGCGACGGGAGGTCTAAAGACCTCCCCTACGTAGGCCACAGCAACATATAGCGTCGGCCTTCAGGCCGCCCGCTGCTCACCGCCGTCGCGACGTCGAGTTGCAATCGAACCGCGACGGGAGGTCTAAAGACCTCCCCTACGACGGGCGCGCCGTGCTTCGCTTGTGCGCTCTGTTGTTCGTTTCACAAGTCCCCTGCTAGAATGTCGCCGGGCGACGGGGGGCACGGAAGCCTCTCTCTCGCCCGGCTCCAACCTCTCGGCTTCCAGCGAGGAGGCACCTTGGCCGTCTTCGAGCATGATGTGCTGGTGATAGGCGCCGGCCTCGCCGGCATGCGCGCCGCGATTCAGGCCCAGCAGATGGGCGCGAACGTCGCGATGATCTCCAAGGTGCACCCGGTGCGCTCGCACTCCGCCGCGGCGCAGGGCGGCGTCAACGGCCCGGGCCTGGGCGAAGAAGGAGGGCCGTGGGAGGAGCACGCGTTCGAGACAGTCAAGGCGTCGGATTACCTAGGCGATCAGGACTCGATCACGATCCTCGCCCAGGAAGGCGGACGCGAGGTGCTCCAGATGGAGCACTGGGGCGTCGTCTTCAGCCGGAAGCCGGACGGAAGGCTCGCAACGCGGCGCTTCGGCGGCATGGGCAAGGCGCGCACGTTCTTCGTCGGCGCGATTACCGGCCAGGCGATGCTGCACGTGCTCTACGAGCAGCTCATGAAGCCGGCGATCTACCAGGCGCTACGCGTCTACGAGGAGTGGTTCGTCACCAGTCTGATCATGGACGGCGGCCAGTGCCGCGGCGCGGTGGCGATTGACATCCGCACCGGCGAGCTGCACGCGATCGCTGCCAAGGCGACGATCGTCTGCACCGGCGGCCTTGGCCGCGTGTACGAACCTTCGACGAACGCGTTGATCTGCACCGGCGACGGCATCGCCCAGGCATATCACGCGGGCGCGCCCATCATGGACATGGAGATGGTCCAGATCCATCCGACGACCCTCAAGGGCAGCGGCGTGCTGATCACCGAAGGCGCGCGCGGCGAAGGCGCCTACCTGCTCAACAAGGACGGCGAGCGCTTCATGTCGAAGTACGCGCCCAACATGATGGAGCTGGCATCGCGCGATGTCGTCTCGCGCGCGGAGCAGACCGAGATCGACGAGGGGCGCGGCGTTGATGGCTCCGTGTTCCTCGACATGCGGCATCTGGGCGAGCCGCTGATCAAGGAGCGCCTCGAAGAGATCTACGAGCTTGCGCGCGATCTCGTGAACATCGACATCACCAAGGAGCTCCTGCCTATCCGGCCCGGCGTGCACTACGTCATGGGCGGGATCAAGACCGATAACGACGGCGCGACTGTCATTCCCGGCCTCTATTCGGCGGGCGAGGCGGCGTGCGTCAGCGTCCACGGCGCGAATCGCGTCGGCGCCAACTCGCTCCTCGATACGATCGTATTTGGCCGCCGCACCGCGGAGCACGCGGTGCCTTGGCTGCGCAGTCAGACCTTCCGACCGGTGCCCGAGAGCGTGATCGAGCATGACCGCGCGATGATCCAGGGCATCCTCGACCGGCCGAAGAACGACGACCGGGTGGCGGGCATCCGGCTCGATATGGGCGTAGAGATGCTCACGAACGTCGGGCTGTTCCGGGCGCCGGAACGGCTCGCGAAGCAGGTCGAGAACCTCAAGCAGACCCGCGCGCGGTACGAGAAGGTCGGCGTGGAGGATAAGGGTAAGGTGTTCAACACCGACCTCCTCTTCCACATCGAGCTGGGATACATGATCGACTGCGCGGAGATGATCACGAAGAGCGCGATCGAGCGAACGGAGAGCCGCGGCGCGCACACACGCCTCGACTATCCGAAGCGCGACGACGAGAACTGGCTGAAGCACATCGTGCTGACGAAGCAGGCCGACGGAAGCGAGAAGATGAGCTACCTGCCTGTGAAGATCACGGAGTGGCAGCCGCAGGAACGCAAGTACTAAAGCCTGTCCCACGGGCGCGGAGAAATCAGCGGAACGGAGCGGAGCATGAAGGTCAAGCTCAGAGTCAAGCGGACGGACGGCGAGACAGGCGCCACGGCGTACAGCAAGTACGAGATCGACGCCGCCGACAACGCGACGCTGCTCGACGCGCTGATCCAGGTCCGCGAGTACGAAGACGGCTCGCTCGCGCTGCGCTGCTCGTGCCGGAGTGCGATTTGCGGCTCTTGCTCGATGCGTGTCGACGGTCGTGCGCGGCTCGCCTGCCGCGCTAAGGTCATCGCCATCACCGGCGGCGACGAGGACCACGAGGTGGTCGTCGAGCCGATGGGCAACATGCCCGTCATCAAGGACCTGGTCAGCGACATGGAGTCGTTCTGGTCGAAGGTGCGCCAGGTCGACCCGTATCTACAGCCGGTGGGTCCGGAGCCGGAGCATGAGTACCTCGTGCCGAACGAAGCGATGATCGACCTGACGCACACGATGAACTGCATCATGTGCGGTGCCTGCGTCTCCGACTGCCCTGTGCTCGAAATCGACAAGAGCTTCATCGCGCCCGCGGCGCTGGCGAAGGCGTATCGCGTCGTGGGCGACCCGCGCGACGGCCATACGCACGAACGCCTGGAGTATTTGAGCAGCGTCAAGGGCGGCATCTGGGACTGCACGCGCTGCAACATGTGCGTGGAGGTGTGCCCGAAGGACGTGCGCCCGATGGACCGCATCATGCAGCTCCGCGAGATGGCGATCGACAGCGGCATAAAGGGTGGCACGGGAGCCCGCCACGGCCACGCGTTTTCCGCGAACATACGGCGCAACGGGCGGCTGGACGAAGTGCGCCTTCCGGCAGAATCGGTCGGCATCTTCAATGTGCCACGAATACTTATCGAGATGCCGGGCGTTATTCGTATGCTTCGTGTTGGCAAGTTTCCGTGGACGCACGCGCTCCCCTGGCACAAGCCGATCCCCGGCATCAAGCACGTGCGCCGGCTCATCGATTCGGTGCGCCGAGAAGAGAAAGCGAAGGTCTCCAAGTGAAGTACGCCTTCTGGCCCGGCTGTGTCTCGAAGGGCGCGTGCCCTGAGCTTTACGCATCGATGATCAAGACGTCGGCCAAGCTCGGCATCGAGCTGGAGGAGCTGTACGACGGCAACTGCACCGGCGCTGGCGTGATCAGCGAGCACGAACCGGAGGTGGCCGATGCGCTCAACGCGCGCAACTTCGCGCTGGCGCAGAAGATGGGCCTGCCGCTCGTCAACATCTGCTCCACTTGCCAGGGCGTGCAGTCGATGGTGCAGGAGAAGCTCGATCGCGACGAGGCGCATCGCGCGAAGATCAACGCGGTGCTCGCCGAAGAAGGGCTGGAGTACAAGCCTGGCCTGGTCATCAAGAACTTCATGTGGGTGCTCGTCGAGGACTTCGGCCTGGACAAGCTGCGCCAGCAGGTGGTGCGGCCGCTGACGGGGCTGCGCGCCGGGCCGTTCTACGGCTGCTACATCCTGCGCCCGTCGCGCATCCTCGGCATGGCGGAGCATCCCGAGCGGGACAGCTATCTGGAGCAGATCATCGCCGCCGTCGGCGCGACGCCCGTCGAGTACGAGGGGCAGAACAAGTGCTGCGGCTTCCCGATTCTGACGAACAACCGCAAGAACTCGCTGACGCAAGCGGGCACGCACCTGGCATCAGCGATCGACCAGGGCGCCGACTGCCTGGTGACCCCCTGCCCGCTCTGCCACCTGAACCTCGACGCGCAGCAGCCGAGCGCCGCCGCTGTCATCGAGCGCGAGCTGGGCATCCCGATCCTGCACCTGCCACAGCTCATCGGCCTGGCGATCGGCATCGATCCCAAGGAGCTGCGCATGGAGCGCCACGTGATCGGCACGCGCAAAGTGCTCGATAAGGTGATGGCGAAGGTGGGCGCGTAAAGGCCCTTCTGCACCGTTGGACATCGCGACCTCAATTGGCGGCGTACCCATCCGTCTCACGGACGAACGATGGGAGCACATCACTGATAGCCATCCCGAAGTGGCCCCACACAAGGACGATCTGTTGACAGCCATTCGTGAACCGGATGCTGTCGTGGACGCTGGCGCAGGGGCTCTGTGCGTCATTCGCAAACTGACAGGTGACCGTCATATCGTGGTACTATATAGGGAGACGATGCAGGAGGATGGCTTCGTCATCACGGGTTGGCTCACCACCAGCCCCGAACGATTGCTGAGGCGTAGGATCGTATGGACCAGACCATCGTCAGCCTCGTAAAGCAGGCGTTACCGCTCCTGATCGAGCGGCGCGACTTCACATGGACGTATGACGAAGAAGCTGATGTCCTCTATGTCATGTTCGAGCGAGCAGAGGCAACCGACTCCGATCTCACTGATGACGACATCGTTGTCCGCGTTCGCGACGATGAAGTCATCGGGCTGACCGTGCTGCACGCTAGTACCCGTGCGCCCGCCCTGTCCGCCAAATAGACCCTCATCTCCCCCAACCCGTTACCAATTGCCACCGGGAAGTACTCCAGCGTATCCGATCACCAGGTCTGCGCTCTCGATAGGCGGCAGCGCCGTCGACGCCAAGCGTGACTTGCGCCACATGATCGGCACGCGCAAAGTGCTCGATAAGGTGATGGCGAAGGTGAGCGCGTAGCGGCTAGCCCGGCCGGCGGCCCTTCGCCGCCCAGGCCCTCGCAACCAACCGGATCGAGCCATCGGCCTCGAACGGCAGGTTGTGGCGAAGGTCTTCGCGAATACGAACCCTCTGGTCTTCCGAGAGCGTCGCGGCGTAGGCAGGCGCCGCCCCCTGCCCTCCCAGGAACGGCGTCCAGTATTCGTCGAAGCCGGCGAACGTCGTCGAGACGTCGATGGCCTCGACCTCCACATCCTCGAGGCCGGTAGCCAAGAGCAAGGCTCGTAGCGGCTCCGGTTGGCACAGGGGGAAGCGCCGCCCTTCGTCAAGGTCGGCCGCAATAGGATCGACGCGAGCGGCAGCGTCCCAGAAGTAGCGTATCATCTCCATCTTGCCTTCATAGTCCCAAACGTACGCTCCCAGCAAGCCGCTCGGACGTAGCGCGCCTGTCGCTTGGTCGAGCATCCGCGCCGGATCGGGGACGAAGTTGAGGACGAGCCCGGACACCGCAATGTCAAACGTAGCAGGCTTCAGGCAAAGCGCCTGGGCGTCGCCGATGTGGAACGACGCTCGGCTGTCGGGCGTCTGGAGGCGAGCAAGCCTCGCGTAGTTGGGAGATGGATCCAAGCCGACGACGCGCGCCGGACCGCATGTTTCGAGGATCGTGTGGCTGATCGCTCCGGTGCCACATCCAACGTCGAGCCAGGTCGCCCGGCGCGGCGGGCTCAGCCACAAGAGGAATTGACGCGCCACGAGACGGCTCCAGCGTCCTACGTAGCACTCGTACGACTCGCCGCTCTCCCAAACGTCCCTCGGCATTTCTTGCCCTCCACCCTCTACCGCTGCGAATCTACCATGGCCACCGGCAAGTACTCCAGCGTATGGATGACGAGGTCTTACAGCGGTGGCTGCGTGCCGAGATGGCGGGCGGCGAACGCAATCTCCGCCTCGAGGTGGCGGATCGTCTCGTCGATGACCAGCGAGCCGTGGCCGGCGTCGTACCGGTAGACCTCGTGTGCTTTACTCAGATGTTCGAGTCGTGTGATGTAGTTCTCGATCTGCCGGATCGGGCAGCGTGGATCGTTCTGGCCGGCCAGGATCAGCACGGGGACGCGCAGCCGCTCGATGTGCGTGAGCGGTGAGCGCGCGCGATAGACGTCTGGGATCTCCTCCGGCGATCCGCCGAAGAGCGCCCGGTCGAACGCTTTGAGCGGCTCCATCTCCTCCTCGTACGCCGTGATGTAGTCGGCCACCGGCACAGCAGCGATTCCGAGCGACCATCGTTCGGGCTGCATGCCCAACCCCAGCAGCGTGAGGTACCCGCCCCACGATCCGCCCGCGAGGATGATCCGCTCGCGGTCCGCGATGCCGTTCGCGATCACCCAGTCGTGCGTCTTGGCGATGTCCTCCAGCTCGGTGAGCCCGGGGTTGCCTTGCAGCGCGTCTCGCCACGCCTGGCCGTAGCCGGCGCTGCCGCGATAGTTGACAAGCACGACCGCCAGGCCGTGATCCACCCATGCTTGCGCCCCCGCCGAGAAGTTGTCCCAATCGGCAGCGGCGGGGCCTCCGTGAATGAGGAAGATCGTCGGATGCGGTCGCGGGCGCTCCGGCTCTGCGACGAAGACCTGAATGCCATCGACGGCGTGAGCTGAGTAGGAGACTCCGCGTGGCGCCGGTTCGCCCGCGGCAGACAGCAGCACACCCGAGTCGCAGCGGACCTCCGGTGGCGTCGATGAGGATGACCAGCTGTACCAGGTATCGCCGTCAGGCCGGACGATGGCGCTCGTTACAGTCCCCGGTTCGTGGTCCACTCTCCGGAGAGTGTTGCCGGTGAGATCGAGGCGCAGGAGTTCGCTGCGGCCGCGGTAGCCGTGCGTCAGCAAGAGTGCCGTAGCATCCGGGTACCAGACGGCATCGATCTCGCCTGCGAGATCGAGCTGCGGCTCGAAGATCTCGCCCGTCTCAGGGGTCCAGATCATTGGGCGGCGCGTACCATGCCGCTCCTGATACACGAGCAGCCGTCGATCGCTCGTTACGGGCGACCAGGTGCCAGCCCAGAGGCCGCGCCCCGGGCCGTCCGAAAGGTCGGCGATCGTCGTACCGCTGAGATCGAGCACGCGCAACGCCGGATGACGGCTGTCGCCGTGCTCGGAGTGGCTAATGCAGAGCAGCGTTTCGTCACGGGACAGCGCCTCGACCTCCGCCGCCTCCCGGTGCTGATAGAGAAGCTGCGACGGCTGGCCTTCCCGCACGAGGTGCACCGTGCTGCCGCTCGCGGTCGAGGAGCCGATGACCGCGAACGAGCGCGCGACGGCCAGGCCGGCGTCGTAGTGAGGCGGACGGTCCGGCGCGGCGATGCGTCGTTCTCCGCCCGCGAACGGCTCCACCATCCAGCGTCCGAACTCGCTGCCACGATCGTCCTCGAACCACCAGAGCCACTGGCCGGAGGGATCGAGGCCGCAGCGGATCGTGCCTTCCGGCCGATCGGTCGCCTGCCGCTGGATGTCAGACGTTCGATCCCACGCATGTACTTCCCACTTGCCGTCCGCGTTCGACAAGTACGTCAAGCGGGCCGGCTCGTCGCGAGCCCAGCGTGGCACGGATACGCGCCTCGCTCGGAATCGACGGCGCCAGGCGGCTTCTTCTGCCATCACCGTTATCGTCCCCTCTACCATCTCCACCGGGAAGCACCCCAGCGTATCCGATCACCAGGTCCGCGGTGTCGATAGGCGGCAGCGCGGTCCGACGCCGAGCGCGACTGGACGGCGTACATGCCGGCCGCCTTCGTGGCGTGGGGCACCGCCGGCCCGCTTAGGTCTGACGTACGCCATTTCTCGCTTAGAGATCCAGTAGCGCCGCCCTATCCTCTCCCTATGGCCCGGCGACGGCCCAACTCAACCTGGGGCGGCAAGCGCAAGGGGGCCGGCGCGCCGCCCGGCAACCTGAACGGCCTCGTCCACGGCCGCTACTCGCGGCAGGTTCAGGCCGTGCGGCACTTGCTCGAAATGGACCCGCGTGTCCGGAGCATCCTATCACGGGCCAGCGCCCGGAACGCCCAGGCTGCGACCGGCGACACAATCAAGAAAATGCAATCAAGGCGAAGCTAGAATGCCGATTTATTTCCTCTTTTCGCGAACACAATCAACTGGCGTCGCCCAGCATCGCCACAGGGAAGTATTCCAGCGTTTCGATGACGAGGTCTGCGGCATCGATGGGCGGCAGCGCGGTCGACGCCGAGCGCGACTGGATGGCGTACATGCCGGCCGCCTTCGCCGCCGCGATGCCCGGCGGCGTGTCTTCGACGGCGATGCACTCCGCCGGCGGTGCGCCGAGCAGCTCGGCGGCGCGCAGGTAGATGTCCGGCGCCGGCTTCGGGCGCTCGATCACGTCCGCGGTCACGACGGCGCGGAAGCGGCCGTCGAGCCCGCTGCTCTCCATGACTGCGTCGTACCATGAGCGCCAGGATGATGTCGCCAGCGCGATCGGCACGCCGCGGCGCTCCAGCTCATCGAGCAGCGCGACGACGCCGGGCAGCGGCGGACGCGGGCGGCGGAGGCAATCGAGCAGCACGTCGTCGTAGCGGCGCAGGTAGCCGTTCAGATCGCCGCGCATGTTGAGCATGGCGATCACCTCGCGCCAGGTGTGCTCCACGCTGGTGCCGAGCAGCGCTTTGTAACGCGCCCAGTCGATCGAACGTCCCTCCTGCGCGAGCACGTCGTTCACCGCGTCGTAGAATGCCGGCTCGCTATCGACGAGGACGCCGTCCATGTCGAAGATGACGGCGCGGTAGGCGCTGCGTTCGCTCATTGCGGCGCGAGAGAGTAGGTCGCCAGCGTATCGAACTCCGGCATCGCTTCGGAGAGCCACACCTTCACGAACTCGATGCGACGGACCTGGATCGCTGGGCCGGGCTCCTCTCGCAGCGAAGCGAGCGCTTGCTTGAGCTGCGGGAGGCCTTCGTGCGAAGTGAAGCGCGCGATGCTGACGTGGGGGAGGAACTGCCCTCCGTCGAACGCGCCGCGGGGCAGTTCTGGCATCGCATCGCAGATGCGCGCGTTGAGCTCGCGGATGCGGCCGCCGTCGCGCACCTCGAGGAAGACGACCTCCGGGAAGCCGTTCGCTGGCCCGACTTGCGCGTCGAACGCCGGCTGGCGGTCGAAGAGCTTGCGCGCCGCGTTCGCGATGCGCGGCACGTCCTGGCGCAAGATGTCGTCCGGCATCGTCTTCTTGATCACCTGGAAGCCGACGCCCTTTACGGTCATGTGCCAGTAGTCGTCGGGATAGAGCTCGACGCCGGCGATGCCCTCGATGCGCTGCTGCGCGCGCGAGACGTACTCGCGCGCGGCCGCGTCTTCGAGCTTGATCAGAAACGCCAGGTAGATCGCGCGTCCGCGTGTCCACTCGGCCTCGAGCGTGTCATCGAAGGTGCGCAGCGCATCGAGCTGCTGGAAGCGCTCCCATGCGGCAGCGAATTCGTCGGAGTGATCGATCACGGAGGCAGGCTAACATACGCGCTGACGCGGATTTCGAATCGGAAGCGATCCGGAAGTAAGGACGAACCTTCAGGTTCGTCCGCTGAATTGGGGACGAAGCTAGAGCTCCGTCCTTACGGCGCTGAGTAGGGACGAGGGCGCATCGCGTCCCGATGTCGCCGCGCTTCGGTGGAAACGCGAGGTAGCGGGCGGCCTGAAGGCCGCCCCTACACCACGCGATGGCCGAGCGCCGTTAGCTGATCTTGGTCAGGGTGAAGCGCAGGAGTCCCTTGGGGGCGCTCACCTGCACCTCGTCGCCGACGCGCTTGCCCAGCAGCGCGAGACCGACCGGCGATTCGTTGCTGATGCGGCCGGACTTCGGGTCCGCCTCGGCGGAGCCGACGATCGTGTACTCGATCTTCTTGCCGTCGCCGTCCTGAAGGTGCACGGTGGAGCCGATCTGTACGGCGGAGGCGTGGTGCGCCTCCTCCTCGTTAATGATGCGCGCGTCCTGGACCATCTTCTCGAGCGTGAGGATGCGCCCCTCGACGAACGCCTGGTCGTTCTTGGCGTCGTCGTACTCGGCGTTGTTCTGGGTGCTGGCGAGCTCCTTCGCCTGGCGGATGCGCTCGGCGACCTGGGGGCGGCGCACCGTCTTGAGGTGCACGAGCTCCTTTTCGAGCCTGGCCAGCCCTTCTTCGGTTAGCAGGACAGGATGATCGACCATGACGGGGCCTCACTAAAAACAGAGACTGAGGGACGGTGACCCCTCAGCCGTGAAATCGAATCCGTGTTGGGGCTATTATACCACGGCCGGGAAGGCTGTAAAGCAGCGGTTGGCGAGCGAGCGTAGGGGCGGGTTTCAAACCCGCCCCTACCGTCCTTGTGGTGCCGTTCTGTCTAGTAGTCCATAGGAGGCGGGCCCATCGGGGCGGAGGCCGGCGGCTCCGGGATCTCCGCGACGAGCGACTCCGTGGTGAGCAGTAGCCCCGCGATGCTGACCGCGTTTTCGAGCGCGGCCCGGACCACCTTGACGGGGTCGATGATGCCCTTCTTCATGAGATCGCCGTAGACGTTTTCCGCGGCGTCGAAGCCGTAGTTCCGCTCCTTCGATTCTTTCACCGTGTTGACGACGACCGAGCCCTCCTCGCCGGCGTTCTCGGCGATCTGGCGGAGCGGCTCCTCCAGCGCCTTCTTTAGCGTAATGACGCCGGTGCGCTCATCACCGTCGAGCTTTTTCTCCAGCTTCTCGAGGTCGGGGATGACGCGGAGGAAGGCGATGCCGCCGCCCGGCACGATGCCCTCTTCCACCGCCGCGCGCGTGGCTGAGAGCGCGTCCTCGACCCGAAGCTTCTTCTCCTTCAGCTCGACCTCGGTGGCCGCGCCGACCTTGATGATCGCGACGCCGCCGGCGAGCTTGGCGAGACGCTCCTGGAGCTTCTCACGGTCGAACTCCGAGGTCGAATCCTCGACCTGGGCCTTGATCTGTTTGATGCGCGACTGGATCGCGTCGTCGGCGCCGTGCCCTTCGATGATCGTTGTGTCTTCTTTGGTCGACACGACGCGTCGCGCGCGGCCGAGGTCGGCGACCTGCGCGTTGTCGAGCTTGCGGCCCATCTCTTCGGTGATGTACGTGCCGCCGGTGAGCACCGCGACGTCTTCCAGCATCGCCTTGCGGCGATCGCCGAAGCCATGCGCCTTCACGATCAGTGCGTTGATCGTGCCGCGCAGCTTGTTCACGACGAGCGTCGCCAGCGCTTCGCCGTCGCAGTCGTCACAGACGATGACGAAGTTCTTCGTGACCTGCAGGACGCGCTCGAGCACCGGAAGGATGTCGTTGATCGCGGAGATCTTCTTGTCGGTGATGAGGATGTACGGGTCCTCGAGCTCGGCCGTCATGCGCTCCGTATTCGTCACGAAGTACGGCGAGACGTAGCCGCGGTCGAACTGCATGCCCTCGACGAACTCGGTTTCGAGCTGCAGACCCTTCGACTCCTCGACGGTGATCACGCCGTCCTTGCCGACCTTCTCCATCACCT
>CAYQLM010000022.1:0-36856 GCA_964418365.1 uncultured Dehalococcoidia bacterium | reverse complement strand
ACGTCAAGCATCACCGGCAACGGCGTGACGATCTTCAACACCTACGACAGCGCCAAGGCGGGGCAAGGGCCGACGAGCCCCAGCGGAAGCGGCGCCTGCGATTCGATCGCTCTGCAGGGCAACGGAGTGCTCAGTCTCAGCGCTCCGACGTCCGGGACCTACAAGGACATGCTCTTCTGGCAGGACGCGGCATGCACCAACCAGTTCAAGTACGCGGGTTCGTCCTACACGACTACCGGGATCATCTACCTCCCCAAAGCGCAACTGAACATCTCGGGCGGCGGTAACCTGGGCTCGATGCAGATCATTGTGGACAGCTTCTCCTACTCCGGGTCCGCCGCGCTGACGATCAACTACGGCGGTTACGTGCAGATCGCCGCGCCGCGCGTCGCGCTGGTGGAGTAACCATGGCGGAAGAAGGCTCCTGCGCGCGTTCCAGGCCGTCCGCCACGACGGGCCTGCGGGATTGATCGTCTAGCAGCTCCGAATACACATTCCAAGGGCGCCCCGAAGTTGTCGGGGCGCCTTCCTCTACCCCAGTGTTATTGTCAACCCTGCAGATAACTTGCTATAACGCGAGTCTGATGTGTAACGGATCGGCTGGAACTTCGTTACAGAGCGATGCGGGCCTCAGGGCGCACCGAAGGCTCGATAGAGGGTTCGTAAGCCCCGCACCACCCCGCCCGCAGCACAACTCCCGCCGGTGCTGTCCGTTTTGCGCCGATCCACTGGATCGGCAGCGTACGCTTAGGAGGTGGACTGCATGAGCAGTCGGATGCATGACAAACGCACCCTGGCCCGATGGGGCGTGCTGCTGGCGGCCCCGCTAGCCGTCATAAGCTTCGCCGTGTGGCGCGCGCTCGCCTCCCCCGTCGCGCAGGCGACGGCGGCGACTTTAGCCTGGACTTCATCGCGGCCGCGCCACAGACCTACGTCCACCAAGGTGCCGGCGAAGGCCACGAGACGAGCTCCGGTGCCCTGCAATACGACAGCCGCGACATCAACACATACGTCCGCGAGTCGTTGGAGGCTGAAGACTTCAACTGTGGTGACCGCGTCATTTTCTTCACAAAAGTCTCCGTCGACGACAGCGCCTCCGGCAGCCAGTCGATCGACCTCCACTACGACTTCGACGCCCAGAACAATGGTCAGGTGGGCGCGGGCTACCGCCAGGTGCTCGCCGCCGGGCTGAGTGACGCCGACTTCTCCGGGCAGACGCAAGAGACCGGCCACGTTCGCAACGGGAATGAGGGCGTATCTCTAATCAGCCAGGAGTACAGTCCGGGCGGCGAGACACCGCCCACCGGCTTCGGCACTAACGCAGCCCTGCACTTGCTCACGACTGTCCGCGTGACCGGCCTCCAAGCCAGCGAGGCGGTGATCGTCCGTGTGGATGTTCGCTTCGGCTGTTTCGCCAGCAATCTTACCGGCAACCTCCACGCCGCCACCGATTCCGCGGAGGTAGTGTCCGGCGGCTCCGGGTCGATCAACGTCGGCCAACAAGACATCCCCATGCTGGGACTGGGCAATCTGCCGACGGCGACCTTCACGCCAGCGAACACGCCAACCAACACGAACACACCTACGAACACACCAACGAGTACGAACACGCCGACCAATACGAACACGGCCACGAACACACCAACGAATACGCACACCCCGACGAACACTCGTGTTCCGACCAACACGCCGACGCGCACGCACACACCGACGAACACGAACACGCCGGTGCGGACGAACACGCCGACGAACACGCCAACCAACACGCACACGCCGACGAACACGTTCACGCCGACGCGGACATCTGAGGTGCTGCCGACCGCCGTGACGCCGGTGCCCACCAAGCATCAGATCAAGCGCAAGGGCGACGTGAACTGCGATGGGAAGATCAACGCCAGGGACGCTCTGATGGTGCTCCAGATGAACGCCGGGCTTATCGATACCCTGCCGTGCATCAAGAACGCCGACGTGAACGGAGACGACCGGATCAACTCCATCGACGCGCTGCTCATCCTGCAGTTCGGCGCTGGGCTCATCAATCACTTCCCGGTGTCGTAGCAGAGCAAACGTAGATACAGAGAAGCCCGTCTATAGGGACGGGCTTCTTCTTTCCTGAAGATCGGCAGCGGGCGACGCCATCTCCCTGTCGTCGCCCGCTGCCTTGAGTGAGTCCCCGGTTACTACCGGGCTAGTTAGCGTACGGCTAGAAAGGCCACCTCCCTTCCACGTAGATTGGCCAACCGCCTTCGTCAGCGCATTGCGACTGTTCGCCTCAAGAAGGCGGGAAGCTCCGTGTCCGTCGGGTTCGCTGGCGCCTCGGCCGAGAAGTGCTGCTCGACATGCGGGACCTCGGCGCTCATAGGACGCGGACCCGTGGGAAACCCGGTCGCGATGACCGTGACCTTCACTTCCTCGCCCAGCGATGGATCGATCGCGGTGCCGAAGATGATCTCCGCATCCGGCGCCACCATCTCGGCGATGGCCTGCGCCGCCGCGTGCAGCTCGTGCAGCGCCAGGTTGCGGGCGCCCGTGATGTTGTAGAGCACGCCCTTCGCCCCGTCGATACTCACGTCCAAGAGCGGGCTGGAGATCGCCGCCTTCGCCGCCTCGACGGCGCGGTTCTCGCCGCTCGCTCTGCCGATGGCCAGCAGCGCGGGGCCGGCGTTTTGCATCACGCGGCGCACGTCCGCGAAGTCGAGGTTGATCTCGCCGGGCAGCGTGATCAGCTCGGCGATGCCCAGGATGCCTTGGCGCAGCACGTCATCCGCCACGCGGAAGGCCTCTTCGACGGTCACCTCCGGCCCGCACACGTCGAGCAAGCGGTCATTCGGGATGACGATGAGGGTATCGACGCAGTCGCGCAGCGCGGCCGCGCCTTCTTCGGCCTGCTGCCGTCGCCGCTGGCCCTCGAAGCCGAACGGCTTTGTGACGATCGCGACGGTGAGCGCGCCGACCTCGCGCGCGACCTCCGCAACGATCGGCGAGGCGCCCGTGCCTGTGCCGCCGCCCATGCCCGCTGTGATGAAGACCATCTCGGCGCCCTTCAGCGTGTCGAGCAGCTCTTCCCGGCTCTCCTGCGCGGCCATCTCGCCCTTGTCGGGATCGCCGCCGGCGCCCAGGCCCTTCGTGAGCTTGTCGCCGATACGAATGCGCACGCCGGCCTCGCAGCGCGCGAGCGCCTGCGCGTCCGTGTTTACGCCGACGAACTGCACACCGCTCACCTCGGATGAGATCATGCGATTGACGGCGTTACAGCCGCCGCCGCCCACCCCCACCACTTTGATCGGAGGTAACCCGTTCATCCCTGACGTCATTGCTCTCTCCCTCCTTGCTTGGTGCTCGGCCTCAGCGGGCGCGGCAGCGTTCTTGGGCGTTCCTTGCAGCTCCGAAGCCCCGCCATGGCGGGGCGAAGGTGCGTGATGTGCGTGCGCCTCCTTGCGGCGCTTGTCGTCTGCGGCGATCGCTTCGTAAATCTGCGCCTCTTCGCGCTCCGCCACGGGATCCATCGGTGAGTCGTCGGAGTGATGGGCCATGCCCGGTAAGGCTGGCTGGTTCATCGGCAACTGGTCGGACAGTTCCCAGCTTGCGGTCACGTCACCTCCTCTACTCTGGCAGCAGCACGCGCGCCCAGCGCGAGATCCGCTGCCAGAGATCGCCGGGCATGGCGAACGAACGCTGCGGCGCGTGCCACGCGCCCGCTGCATACTCTCGGACGGCCCACTGCAGCACGCCCACGCTGGCGGCGTAGGCGGGATCGCTGAGCGTATCGATCAGGCCCTGCACGTTGCGCGGGGCGCCGACGCGAGCCGGCAGGCCGGTCACCTGCTCGGCGAGCTGCGCGATGCCCGTCAGGTTCGCCGTGCCGCCGGTGAGGACGAGCCCGGCCGACAGCACATCGTCGTGGACGGCGCGGCGAACTTCGCGCAGCACCATCTCGCAGATCTCCTCGGCGCGCGCCTGCACGATCTCGGCGATGCGCCGGCGCTGCACCGAGCGGTGCTCCTCCGAGCCGAAGACGTTCAGCTCGACTGTCTCCTCAGCGTCGATCGCGCTCGGTAACGCGTGACCGTAGAGCGCCTTCGCGTCCTCCGCCGCCTGGTAGGGGCAGCGCAGGCCGACGACGAGGTCGCGGGTGATGTGGCCGCCACCGACAGCCAGCACGGCGGTGTGGCAGATGCTCCCTTCGGCGAAGACAGCGATGTCGGTCGTACCACCGCCGATGTCGACGAGCACCACGCCCTGCCGCTTCTCCTCATCGTCCAGCACGGCCTCCGCGCTCGCGAGCGCACCGACGATGAGCGTCTCGACCTGGACGCCCGCGCTCTCGACGCACTTGGTCTCGTTCTGGAGCACCGTGCTCAGCCCCGTGACGATATGCGTCTCGACATCCAGCCGCTGGCCGTACATGCCGACCGGGTCGCTCACGTGGTCCTGGCCGTCGACGACGAAGTAGCGCGGCACGGCGTGCATGATCTCGCGGTTCGTCGGAATGCTCACGATGCGCGAGCCGTCGAGCGCGCGGGCGACGTCATCCTGGCTAATCGGCCGGTCGCGGTCCGGGATCGCGACGATCCCGCGGTTGTTCGCGCAGCTGATGTGCGGGCCGGTCACGCCGACGTGCGCCGAGAGGATGCGCGTGCCGCTCGAGCGCTCGGCCTGCTCCACGGACGTGCGGATCGATGCCGCCGCGTCGTGCAGGTTCTCCACCATGCCCCGGCTGAGGCCGTTCGCCGCCGCGATGCCCACGCCGAGTATGCGCAACGGCTGTTCCGGCAGCACCTCGCCGATGAGCGTGCAGACCTTCGTTGTGCCGATGTCGATTGAAGCGAACACGCCGCCCTTCATCGCTCGGCCTCCTTTCTCGGCGCCCGGCGCATGTCGACGCTCATTGCGTCGACACCAGGTTGCCGAACCGTAGGTCGACGCTGTGCAGCTCGTTGCCTTCGTTCTGCGCCTTCTGGAGCAGCGCGAACAGCGTCGCCAGCTTGAAATCGTAACTTTGCGCGTCACCGAAGATGACGCGCAGGTTTCCATCGAAGATGACCGTCAGGCCCGCTGCCTGCGAGAACTCGAAGCCCGTCACCGAGCGTCCGAGCGTCTGCTGCGCCGTCGTCGCGAGCTTCTGCGCGACATCGATCGCTCCCGCGTCGACGCGCTGGCCCTGGACGAGCGCGGCACCGGGATCGGTCTGCGTGATCATCGGCGACCCGGGCGGCGCCGGCAGATCGAGCACGACGCCCTGGTTGTCGATGACGGACCGCTGGTCGCCGGCCTGCCAGGTGCCCCACGGCGCGCGTTCGACGATCGTAATCTTCGCCCCGAAGGGCCACGCGCGACTGACGTGCGCCTCCCGCACGAGCGGCAGCGCGTCGAGCCGTTGCTCGGCGCCAGCGAAGTCCGGGTGGATCAGGCTCTGGCCATCGAGACCGGCCGCCTGGCGCAGGCTGTCGGCGGACAGCACGACGTTGCCTTGTACTGAGACGCTCCGGATGGAGAGCAGCGGCGTTCGATAGAGCCACCAGCCGCCCACTAGCGCGAACGTGAGGATGAGCACAGGCAAGACGTATCGACGGCGTACGTGCAGCTTCGGCACGTGCAGCGAGGGCAGGCGCATGCGACGTCGACCTGCCACGCGCGGTGTCATCGTCGTGCGCGGCGCGACGGGCTGCCAGCGGGCGCCCGGCCGCATATCGGCGCGCTGCCTAGTCATGGACACGCTCCTTATGCCGCTCCAGCGCCAGCGCCACCAGCCGCGCGATGAGGTCGTCGTAGCGCAGGCCGGCGTAGTCCCAGAGCCGCGGGTACATGCTCGTCGGCGTGAAGCCCGGCAACGTGTTCACCTCGTCCATGTAGACCTTGCCGTCATCGCAGAGGAAAAAGTCCATCCGGCCCATGCCCGCGCAATCGATTGCCCGGTAGCCGCGCACGGCCAGCTCCTGGATGCGACGCACGGTCGCTTCGTCGACTTCCGCCGGCACGATGAGCTGCGTGTTCGGGTCGAGGTACTTCGCCTCGTAATCGTAAAACTCGCGCGTGTAGCGGATCTCGCCGAGCGGCGAAGGCTGCGGCTCGTCGTTGCCGAGCACGGCGCACTCCACCTCACGCGCCTGCACCGCGCGCTCGACGAGCGCTTTGCGGTCGTAGTGGAACGCGAGGCAGAGCGCCTGGCCGAGGTCTTCGCGCGAGCGCACCTTGCTCACGCCGACGCTGCTGCCGCCGTTCGCCGGCTTGACGAACGCCGGGTAGCCGATCGATTCGTCCACGCCTCTCGCGACCTCGTCCGCCTCGCTGCGGTACTGGGTCGAGCGCACGACGATGTGGTCGACGACGTCGAGCCCTGCCTGGCGCAGCAGGCGCTTCATCAGCGCCTTGTCCATGCCGATCGCGCTCGCCGCGACGCCGGCGCCGACGTAGGGCACGCCAGCGAGCTCTAGGAAGCCCTGGAGCGTGCCGTCCTCGCCGAACGTACCGTGGATGAGCGGGAACGCCACATCGATCTCGCGCAGCGAAGCGAGCGCTTCAAGGCGCGAGAGGATACCACCGTCACCGGCGATCTCCATCGACCTGTGATAGGGCTCGTCGGCGCGCTCGAGCTGAAGCTGCGTCTCCTGCGGCGTCAGCCATGCGCCGGACTTCGCCACGCCGATCGGCACGACATCGAAGCGGTCGCTTGCGGCGGTGATCACGTGCTGCGCCGAGACGACAGACACCTCGTGCTCGCGTGAGCGGCCGCCGAAGATGACGCCGAGGCGCAATCGTCCTTCGACAGGCTCAGGATGGCTAGCCATCGAAGCCCTCCCCGACCAGCCCGACTTCAAGCTCGAGCTCGATGCCGAAGCGATCGTGCACACACGCGCGCGCGAGATCGATCAGCGCCTTCACGTCGGCGGCGCGCGCGCGGCCGGCGTTGATGAAGAAGTTGCAGTGCTTGTCCGAGATCTGCGCGTCGCCGATGCGATGGCCGCGCAGCCCCACGTCATCGATGACCTTCCACGCCGGATGGCCCGGCGGGTTCTTGAAGATGGACCCCGCGTTGCGGCCGCGCGGCTGCGCGGCAAGGCGCTTCGCGTCCAGCTCCTGCACGCGCCGCATGAGCGCGTCGGCCTCGCCCGGCCAGAGTGTGAACTCGGCCGCGAGCACGACGCGATCGCGGAACTGGCCGCGTGTGAACGCGCTGCCGCGGTAGACGAACTCGAGGTCATCCGCCGGCATGTCCTTCGCGGTGCCCGTCCCGTTCACGATGCGGATCGAGCGCAGCACGTCGGCCAAACAGCCGCCGTACGCGCCCGCGTTGTACACCACAGCGCCGCCCAGCGTGCCCGGGATGCCGCTTGCCCACTCCAGCCCTGCGTAACCCTGGCGTGCCAGAGTGCGCGCGACGCCCGCGAAGCTCGCGCCCGACTCGGCGCGGAAGCGCAGCGCGCCGCCTTCGTCCGCGACCGGGCCGGTGATCGCGCGCGCGCGGTTATCGATCACCACGCCGCGGATGCCGCCGTCGCCAACAACGATGTTGCTGCCGGAGCCGAGCACGAACACCGGCGCCTTGTGCTCGCGGCAGGCGATCACGATCTCGGCGAGCTGCTCCGCGTTCTCGGCGACGACGTACACGTCGGCCGGGCCACCCACGCCGAACGTCGTGTGGCGCGAGAGCGGCTCAGAGAGGCGGACGGAGGCGATTTTCTGTAGATCCGCTATCAGCCTTTGGGAACCAGAGAGCCCTGGAACCATAGAACCAGTTGTCTTGGCACTCTGCTTCGTTGGTTCTCCGGTTCCTTGGTTCGGCCTGCTACGCAGGCCTTCCAGCACCATCGGCCCTACGGCATCGACATCACCGGCGCCGATCGTGAAGAAGACATCGCCGGGCCGCAGCAGCTCGAGCGCGGCCTGCGCGGCTTCGTCGAACGTCGCGACGTAGCGCGCGCGCGGCGACTCGATCATGTAGGTGAGCTGCTGCGCGTCCATGCCCGCCGACTCCGGCTCGCGCGCCGCGTACGTCGCGAGCACGAGCAGCTCGTCGAGGTCGCGGAAGCAGGTGCGGAAGCCATCGAGCAGATACTGGGTGCGACTGTAGGTGTGCGGCTGGAACACGGCGATGAGCCGCCGGCCCGCGAAGCGCTCGCGCGCGGCGGCGACCGTCGCGGCGACCTCGGTCGGGTGGTGGGCGTAGTCGTCCATCACCGTCACGCCGGCGGCCTCGCCGACGAGCTCGAAGCGACGGCGCGCACCGCCGTACGTGGCGAGTGTCTCGCGGATCGTCTCGAACGGGATGCCGAGCGCATGCCCCGCGACGACGCCCGCCAGCGCGTTCGCGACGTTGTGCAGGCCGGACAGCTGCGTCTCGAAGCGGCCGATCTCATCCCCGTGGTAGAAGACGCTGAACGCCTGACCGCCGTCCGGCAGCACCTCGATCGCCTTCGCTGTCCAGCTCGCGTCGTGCTGGAGCGCGTACGTCTCGACGTGCCCTGCCGGCTTCGTTTCGAGCAGCTCGCGCACCTTCGGACTGTCCGCGCAGGCGATGAGCAGCCCGTCGGGCTTCACCTGCGACATGAACTGCGCGAAGCAGCGCGCGTACTCATCGAACGAGCCGTAGATGTCGAGGTGGTCCGACTCGACGTTCGTCACGACCGCGAGATCGGATTGGTAGGCCAGGAACGCGCGATCGAACTCGTCCGCCTCGACTACGATCTCGTTGCCGTCGCCCGGCGCGGCGTTCGTTCCGAGGTCGCGCACCTCGCCGCCGACCAGGTACGTCGGTGAGCGCCCTGCGCGCACCAGCAGCGATGCGATGAGCCCCGTCGTGGTCGTCTTGCCGTGCGTGCCGGCGACGCAGATCGAGTAGCGGCCGTCCATCAGCCGCGCGATGAACTCGTGGCGCTTGAGCACGGGAATGCCGCGCCGGCGCGCCTCCACGAGCTCCGGGTTGTCGCCCTTCGCCGCGGACGTCGTCACAACAAGCTGCGCATCGCCGACGTTCTCGGCGCGGTGGCCTTCGTGGACCTGCACGCCGATCGCTGTGAGGGCTTCCGTCATCGGCGAAGGCCGCGCGTCGGAGCCGGAGACCCGGTGGCCCCACGCGACGAGGATGCGCGCGATGCCCGACAGGTGCATGCCGCCCACGCCGACGAGGTGCACACGCTCCGGGATCATCTGTTCTTCGTTCATCTGCACTTCCGACTGATCTCGAATCCGCGAACCGTCTTTTCGCTCCGTCTCCCCTTCCCTTTAGGGAAGGGGCCGGGGGTTAGGTCGTTTCTCATGCCGCGATCTCCTGGAGTATCCGGGCGAGGCGCTGTGCGGCATCGGGCCGCGCCAGGCTGCGCATCGCGTCCGCCATCGAGCTCCGGCGCGTGTCGTCGGTGAGCAGCTCGCGCACGACATCCGCGAGCCGTGCGAGCTCATCGTTGTCGAGGACGACGGCTGCGCCGCGCTCCTCGAGATAGCGCGCGTTCGGGCGCTGGTTGTGGCCGCCCTCGTAGACGCCTGGCACCAGGACCGCCGGCAAGCCGGCCGCGGGTAGCTCTCCCAGCGTCGACGCGCCGGCGCGCATGACGGCGAGATCGGCGGCGGCCATAGCGCCTGCCATCTCGTCCAGGTAGCCGGAGACGTGGTAGCGATCGCGCTTCGCATCGGGCAGCGCTTCGCGCCGCGCGAGCATGTCGCGCTCGTCCGCGCGGCCGGCGAGGTGCAAGACGTGGCAGATGTCGAGCAGCGTATCGAGCTGCTGCGCGACGGCGACGTTGAGGCTGTGCGCGCCCTGGCTCGCGCCGGTGACGAGCAGCACACGCTCGTTCTCGGGCAGCCCGAGCCTTCGGCGCGCCGCCGAGCATTCGGCGGACCAGAACGCCGCGCGCACCGGATAGCCGACAGCCTCGGTCTTCTTCGCGGGCAAGCCGGCGATCGCGCGGCCGGCGGTCGTTGCGACGCGCGTCGCTAATCGAGAGAGCAGGCGCACGGCCCAACCGGCGCTGATGTCCGGCAGGAATACCAGCAGCGGCCGGCGTCGCAGCCAGGCAGCCAGCCCGACCGGCACGCTGGCGTAGCCGCCCGTCGCGAAGACGGCGTCGGGCCGGAAGCGGCCCAGCGCGCGCCACGCCTGCGCCGTGCCCGCGAGCAGCGTCGCGACGTTGCGCAGCGCGCTCAGAGGCGAGCCGGTGCGCAACGGCGCCGCGCGCACGGTCTCGAACGGGATGCCGGCCGCGGGCACGACCTGTTCGTCCATCCGCCCGCGCGCGCCGATGTACAGCAGCTCGACGGAGGGGTCAGCCTGTCGCAGCGCCTCGGCCACAGCCAGGCCTGGGTAGATGTGACCGCCCGTGCCGCCTCCCGAAAGGACCACTCTCACCTCGCTCCAGTTCGTCTCGCCGGACGAGCGCGCTCGGGCCGTTCGGTCTGGTCCGCCGGCCGTGGCTGGTTCGCCCCGCGCGAAATGCTCAGCAGGATGCCTATCGCGGCCAGCAGCGAGGCCAGCGCCGAGCCGCCGTAGCTCAGAAACGGCATCGGTATGCCGGTCATCGGGATCGCGCGGCTCACGCCGCCCACGTTGATCAGCGCCTGATACGCGATCCAGCAAACGATCCCCGTCGCGAGCAGCGCGCCAAACTCATCGCGTGAGTTGAGCACGACACGGAAGCCGCGATAGACCAACAACGCGAACAGCAGCAGCACGCCCAGCGCGCCGATCAGCCCCAGCTCCTCGCCCAGTACGGCGAAGATGCCGTCGGTATGCGAGCCGTAGACATAGAAGAACTTCTGCCGGCTATCGCCGAGGCCCAGGCCGCTAACTCCACCGCTGCCCAACGCGATCAGCAGCTGCAACGTGTGGAAACCAACGCCCGAAGGGTCGTTCTGGGGATGCAGGAAGGCGAACAGCCGCTCCATACGATAGCCGCCCGTCATCAGCAGCAAGCCCGAGGCGACGCCCCCGATTCCCATCAGCGCCCCGAGGTGCGACAGCGAGGCGCCCGCGACGAAGAACAACGTCACCGTCGTCAGCACAAGGATCGCTGCCGTGCCGGTGTCGGGCTCCAGCAGCACCAGCCCGGCGACGATGCCCACCATCATCACAAAGGGGACGAACCCCATCGCCCAGGTGCGGAGGTAGGTGCCCTTGCCAGCCAGCCACGCCGAGACGTAGATGATCAGCGCCAGCTTCGCGAACTCGCTCGGCTGCACGGGCGGCAGCGGCCCGAGCGCGATCCAGCGCCGCGCGCCCTGCTGCGCGATGCCGATGCCCGGCACCAGCACCGCCATCAGCCCGAGGATGGCAACGAGCATCAGCAGCGGGCTCACCGCGCGCAGCCAGCGGTAGTCGATGCGCATCAGCGTCAGCAGCAAGCCGATGCCAATCGCGGCCCAGATCGCCTGGCGGATGACGAAGTAGTTCGCGTCGTTAAACGCCAGCAAGCCCAGCGCGAAGCTGGAGCTGTAGACGATGATCAGCCCGAGCACCACGAGGCCCAGGACGAGGCCCAGGATCAGGTAGTCCGGCTGGCCCGAGCCTAGCCGGCGTGACTCCGCAAGGGCGATGGCTCCTTCCCTCCCTTCGAGGCGATCTCACCGGCAAGCTGCCGGAAGCGCTCGCCCCGTTCTTCGAAGTTCTGGAATGCGTCGTAGCTGGTGCAGGCGGGCGAAAGCAGGACGATGTCGCCCGGCTTGGCGAGATGCCGTGCCCGCTCGACCGCTTCGTCCATCGTGTCGACCCGTTCGATCTCCGGGGGCTCCGCCGGGCCGAGCGCGGCCATGCGCAGCGCCTCTTCCAGCAACGTGGCCGCCTCACCGAAGCAGATCACGGCCCGGCAGCGCTGGCAGGCTTCCTCGGCTAGCTCCTCGAGCGGCAGGTTCTTGTGGCGGCCGCCCACGAGGAGCACGATCGGCTCCTCGAACGAGCGAATACCCGCCAGTGTGCGCTCCGGCGTCGTGGCGATGCTGTCGTTGTAGTAGGCGATGCCGTCGACGCTGCCAACGAGCTCGAGCCGATGACCCACGGGCGTGAACTCGCGCACCGCGCGCGCAACGGCATCGAACGGCAGGCGGGCGGCTCCCGCCACGGCGACCGCGGCGAGCACGTTCGCGACGTTGTGCGCGCCGCGCAGCGGGATGTCTTCCAGCGGGAGCACTTTCGTCTCCACTGCGGCCTGCCGGAAGATGATGTCGCCTTCGCGCACAAAGGCCGAGTCGCCGCTGGGAACGCGCCGGCTTGAGAACCAGACCACGTGCGCCGGCGTTTCTGTCGCGAACGAGCAGGTCACCTCGTCATCAAGGTTGAGGACCGCGATATCGTTGCGCGATTGGAACTGCAAGATGCGTAGCTTGAGCGCGATGTACTCCTCCCACCCGTACCGGTCGAGGTGGTTCGGGGTGACGTTGAGGACAGCAGCGATATGCGGGCTCCGCTCGGCCGTCTCGAGCTGCGTGTGACTCAGCTCGAGGACGACAGATGTGTCCGGCGTTATGTCATTCAGCAGGCCGAGCAGCCCAACGCCGATGTTCCCGCCCACGACATGTCTCCGGCCCGCTGCCGCGAACATCGCGCCGACGAGGGCGGTCGTCGTCGTCTTCCCGCTGCTGCCCGTGATGCCGATGACGGTGCCCGGACACAGCTCGAAGAACAGCTTCGTCATCGAGCTGATCGGAATGCTCCGCTCGCGCGCCTCCTCGAGCACGGGTAGCGTGAGCGACACGCTCTGCGAGACGTAGATCGTATCGGCGGAGAGGATCGCCTCGGCCCGCTGTTCGCCGAGCGAGTACGTGACGGGAAGGCTTTCGAGCTCTCGAATGCGGGGGGCGAGCGTCTGCTCGCTGCGCGTATCGGAGACGGTGACGGAAGCGCCGTGGGAGGCGAGGTAACGCACCAAATCCACCCCCTCGATACCCAGTCCGAGGACTGTCAGACGCTTCTGCACCAGGGACTCTCGATTACCTGTCATAGCACTTTATCACTAATGTGTCAAGGCCAACGCGACGCCGAGCATCGCGCCGACGAGCCCTGCCAGGCAAAATCGCGTGACGACTTGCGTCTCTTCCCAGCCGAGCAGCTCGAAGTGATGATGCAACGGCGCCATCCTGAGCACGCGCCGGCCGGTGAGCTGAAACGATCCGATCTGCGCCACGTCGGACAAGCCCTCCGCGACGAAGACGATGCCGATCACCGGCAGCAAGAGCCACCAGCCGAGCATCAGCGCGACCGTCGCCAGCCCGGCGCCCAGCGGCAGCGCCCCCACCTCGCCCATGAACACGCGCGCCGGGTGCGAGTTGTACCAGAGGAAGCCGGCCAGCGCCCCTACGATGGTGAAGCAGAACGTCGCGAGGTGAAACTCCGACAGGAAGACCGCCAGCAGGCCGTACGTGCCATACGCAACGACGAGCAGGCCGCCCACGAGGCCATCGAGGCCGTCGGAGATGGCGACGGAACTCGTCGTGCAGGCGACGACGACGACCGACGCAAGCACTATCGCGACCACGTTCCAGTGGTAGACGCCGTAGTTCGGCACGATCACATGCCTTATGTCTAACGAGTAGTAGGTAATGAAACCCGCAACGAGCCCTAGCGCCGCGCCGAGCAGCGCCTTCGCGATCAGGCCGCCGCGCTCGTGCCCTCCGATGCGCGCCCGGCCCTGGACCGTGAGCAGATCGTCCGCATACCCGACCGCCGCCGCGACGGCCATGACGCCAAGCGGCAACAGGATCGAAGGGTGGCCCCAGAGGTTGGTGAACACCGTGAAGATGAGCAGTGTGCCGATCACGAGCAGCCCGCCCATCGTGGGTGTGCCGGCTTTCGCTTGGTGCGACTCAGGGCCTTCGTCGCTGATCGCCTTGCCGAAGCCGTGTGTGCGCAGCCAATCGATAAGCGGTCCGCCTGCGAGCGTGGCGAAGAGCGCCGCCGCCATGCCGATGACCAGCGCCCTAGCCATCGAGCTCCTTCAGCTCGTCGAGCAGCGTCTCCAACGCGATCGCGCGCGAGGCCTTCAGCAGCACGACGTCGTCCGGCCGCAGATCAGCGCTGATCGCTTCCGCCGCGGCCTCCTTGGACGGCCAGTAGTGGACCTCTCGATGCCCCCCTGCCCGCGCGGCTTCCGCGATAAGCGCGGCCTGCTCGCCGATGGCGTGGATCACGTCCGCGGTCTCGGCGGCGCGGCGCCCGACGGCGAGGTGCCCCTCGCGGGAGGCGGCGCCCAGCTCTGCCATGTCGCCGAGCACGGCGATGCGCCGGCCGGGAATCTCCGCGAGCAGGTCGAGCGCTGCCGTGACCGATGCCGGACTGGCGTTGTACGTATCGTCCAGGATCCGCCCGCCGTTGCGCGCACGATGGACTTGAATTCGAAGCGGCACCTGCGCGTTGTGTAGCGCGCCCGCAGCGTCGTTCAGCGACATACCGTCGGCCAGACCAACGGCGGCCGCGGCGAGGGCGTTCGAGACGATGTGGCGTCCGGGAAGAGAGGTCTCCACTTGCTCGCTCGCGCCGTGCCAGTGCAGCCGGAACGACACGCCGTCGAGCCCGCGGCTGGCGATGTCAGTCGCCCGCACGTCGGCGCTTTCGGCCGTGCCGTAAAAGACCGGCTGGGCGCGCGTGCGATCGGCCATCGCGCGCACGATCGGGTCGTCGGCGTTGAAGATCGCGAAGCCGTGCGGCGGCAGGCTCTCAGGGAGCTCCGCCTTCGCCGCAGCGATCGCCTCCAGACTGCCCAGCCGTTCGAGGTGCGACGGCCCAACGTTCATCACCACACCGATCTGCGGCCGCGCGATCTCGCAGAGCGTCCGAATCTCTCCCAACGCGTACATCCCCATCTCGAGCACAGCGCGCTGGTGACGTTCTGTCAACTTAAGGAGCGTGAGCGGCAGGCCGATCTCGTTGTTGTAGTTCGCCTCGTTCTTGAGCACCCTGTAGCGCGCCGAGAGCACGGCGGCGGCCAGCTCCTTCGTTGTCGTCTTACCCACACTGCCCGTGATGCCGATCACCTTCGCGTGACGCCGGTCGCGCCGGCCCGCCGCGAGCCGCTGCAGCGCCAGCAGCGCATCGGGCACCACGAACGCCGCGACGCCATCCGGGAGCGCCTCCGGCAGCTCGCGCACGAGGACGCCCCGCGCGCCGCGCGCGACGGCATCGTTGATGAACGCATGGCCATCGGTGCGCTCCCCAGGCAGCGCGACGAAGAGATCGCCCGCACCGGCCCTGCGCGAGTCGACCACTACGTCGCGGAACCGGCTCGCCGTCCCTACGATCCGCCGCTGGAGCAGCGAACCGAGGCTCTGCGCGATCTCAGTCGACGTGATCACGGCGCGCTCTCCACCAGTGCGTTGTCCGGCGGCACGCCCATGTAGGCGAGGATCTTCGGCGCGAGGTCGTGGAAGATCGGCGCGGCGACGACTCCGCCCAGCGAGTTGTCCTGCGGCGCATCGATCCTGGCAAGCATCACGAACTTCGGGTCGCTGACGGGAGAAAAGCCGACGAAGGAGGCCAGCGTGTTGGAGCTATTGGGGAAGGTGGTCGTGCCGGTCTTGCCACCGACCGTGTAGCCCGGCACCTGCCCAAGATGGCCAGGTTGGCCGACCACGGCTTCCATCATGCGCACCAAGGTCTTGGAGGTCTCCTCAGAGACGGCTTGCCTGACCACCACCGGTTGATAGACCCGGTCGCCGTCGGGGCCCGTCACCTCCTTCACGATGTAGGGTCGCATGAGGTGGCCGCCGTTGACAAGGGCGGAGATGGCGGTAATCATCTGCACCGGCGTCACCGAGATACCCTGCCCGAAGGCGTTCGTCGCCGAATCGACCGTCGACCAGTCGGGGTCCTGGTTCGTGCGCACGATGCCGGCAGGCTCGCCGGCGAGACCCATGTTCGCCGGCGCCCCGAATCCGAAGCGCTTCATGTAGTCGTAGAACCGGTCCGGCCCGAGCTGGCTTGATACCCAGACGGCGCCAGTATTGAGGCTGAATTGCAGCACCTGGGTCATCGTCGTCGTGCCGTGGGCGCTGAAGTCCCAGTTGTTGATCACCGACCCATCGATGTTGGCCTCCCCGCTGTCGAAGTAGGTGGTATCGGGATTGACGAGGCCGAGGTCGATCGCGGACGCCATCGTGATCGTCTTCATCACCGACCCCGGCTCGTAGAGGTCAGTGACGGCTCGATTGCGATACAGGTCTGCCTGGGCCGGGTCCTCCAGGTTGAGCTTGCCCAGCTGGAAGCTCGGCCGGCTCGCCATGGCGAGAATCTCGCCCGTCTTCGGGTCCATCACGATAATCGTGCCGCCTGACGCGCCGTGGGCCTTCACCTGCTTGTCCAGCTCCTGCTCGACGAGCTGCTGGATGTAGCGGTCGATGGTGAGCGTGATGTCGCCGCCTGGCTTGGGCTTATCCCCGACCCTCTGCCCGAAGGGGATCGGATTGCCGAGTCCGTCGCTCTCGAAGTAGACGAGGCCCGGCACGCCGCCGAGCTCGCGGTCGTAGTCCGCCTCGACGCCAGCCAGACCCGTCTGGTCCAGGCCGATGAAGCCCAGCACGTTGGAGGCGAGATCGCCCTCGGGATAGAACCGGCTGCTCGACTCGACCGTCTTCACGCCAGCGGGTGCGCCGGCCATGAGCAGGAGCCCGTTGCTGGCGTTCACCTGCCGGGCGGCGATGTAGTCGCCCTGGTCCTGCCTGCGGACGGCCGTGATGAGCTCAGCAACGTCGCGGTTGAGCAGAGGAGCGACTTTGGAGGCGCTCCTCAACGCGACGGGGTCGTTGCTCCAGCGGCGCGGATCGATGTAAACGTCGAAGGTGCTGACGCTCGTCGCCAGTGGGTAGCCGTTGCGGTCCAGAATGGCGCCCCGCGCCGCGCGAACGGTCGTCTCATGCAGGTGCTCGTCCTTTGCCTGCGCTACGTAGTAGTCGTGATCGAGGACCTGGACCTGGATCAGTCGCACCACGATGCCGCCCGTCGCAATGACGAGAGCAACCATCACCAGGAACAGGCGCCATGTCGGGCGGCGGTTCCGCCGGGCCATCTCTCAGCCCCCTTCAACGACCGCCGGGGCCGTCGTGACCTAGCCTAGAACGGGAGGTGCTTGCGCAGCCGGTGCCACCACGATGCGTGATCCCCTCCCACCCCGGCTTCCTCTGTGATCGGTGCGAAGCGTGACGGCACCTCCACCGACTGCGCCGGCAGAGGGACGTTCACTGGCACGGTGTCTCGCTGTTCGGCCGGCTGCAGCCCCAGCCGGCTTGCTTCCTGCTCGATGCGCGTCAGCGACGAGAGCGTCGAGACTTCCGACTCGAGCTGCCGCACCGACGTATCGAGCTGCAGCTTCTGCTCCGCGAGCTGCTGCATCTGGAAGCTCGCCGTCGTCGCTCGCGACGTCTGATACAGCTGCAGGATCGCGATCGCGGCGATCGCGAGCGCGGCCGAGAGCAGAACCGGCGTCAGGCGAACGCGCGGCCGTTCTTCGCTCTTGGCCTGCGTACGGGCAATGGTGCGGTTGAGGATCGCCATCGCGCCCCTCCGCTACGCCGCGGACGGGAGCCGCTCGGCGACCCGCAAGGCCGCGCTCCGGCTGCGCGGGTTGGATTCGACCTCTTCCGCTGAAGGCCGCGCCGCACCCCGCCCGATCGGCCGCAGGCCGGCCCTGTGGCTGCACGTGCAGACGGGCTGCTTCGGCGGGCAGATGCAGTCGCGCGACTCCCGCTGGATGAACTGCTTGACGATGCGGTCCTCCAGCGAGTGGTAGCTGAGCACCGCGAGCCGGCCAAGGTCGCCCAGGAGGCCGTAGGCCTCAGGGAGTGCGCCAACCAGACTGAGGAGTTCCTGGTTGACAGCGATCCGAAGGGCCTGGAACGTCCTGGTGGCGGGGTGGGATAGGCGTTGGGCCCTCCTACCTACGGCCTCCTCGACGACCTTGGCTAGCTCTGTCGTGGTATGCAACGGGCGTCGCTGCACGATGCGTCGTGCGATGCGTTTCGACCGCGGCTCCTCGCCGAAGCGCCAGAGCAGATCGGCCAGCGCGCTCTCGTCTTCTTCGTTCACGATCTCGGCGGCGGTGAGCTCCTGCTCCCTGCTGAAGCGCATATCGAGCGGGCCTTCGCGCAGGAAGCTGAAGCCACGCTCCGCTTCGTCGAGTTGGAGCGACGAGAGCCCGAGGTCGAGCAGGACGCCCTGCACCGGCGCGAAGTCGAGCTCGTCGCAGATGCGCCGCATCTCGGCGTAATCGCCGCGGACCAGGCGCACGTCGTCGCCGAACTGCGCCAGCCGCGCCTTCGCCCGCTCGATCGCTTCGCTGTCCTTATCGATGCCGACGAGCCTGCCGCCGGGCTGCGCGGCCTGCATGATCGCGCGCGCGTGGCCGCCCGCGCCCACGGTGCCGTCGACGTAGCGCCCGCCCGGCTGCACGTTCAGCCCCGCGACGACTTCGCGCAGCATGACGGGCTCGTGGCCGTTCGTGCTCATGTGGTCTCGCGGTTCTGCCAGCGCTCGGCTTCCGCCATCTTGGTTTCGAACTGCTGCGGGCTCCAGATCTCCAGCCACTCGCCCGCCCCCGAGATGATCACGTTGTTCTCCAAGCGAGCGTAGGTTCGCAGCGTGGTTGGGATCAGGATCCGGCCCTGCTTGTCCAGCTCCACCGAGAACGAGTTGGCGAAGAACGCGCGGCGCGTCATCCGGGCAACCTCCTCGATAGCGGGGTTGCTCGTGTAGAGCTCGGCCTGCTGCTGGAAGCTTTCGGAGGTAAAGAGGCGCAGGCAGGGATCGGGCCCCTGGTTGAGCATCGCGCCGGGCGTGAAGAGCTCCCGGTAGCGAGGGGGCACCGGCACGCGGCCGCGCTCGTCCATCGCATACTCGAAGCGACCGAGGAAATACTGCGGCAACAGTCACTCCCACCGCGACTCTCCCTGCGAACCCCCGCGCTCTTCCTTGCTTGCCACAATTGGCTATGAACCCCCATATCTTACCACCACTCCCCCAATTGTCAATACCCCTTAGCGCAATTTTTGCCGCGATTCCCCACTTTGCCCCCTATGTTATGATGCACTCGCCATGGCCATTCGCGCCGGCGTCCTCACCATCAGCGACAAGGCGTCGCGCGGCGAGCGCGCCGACACGAGCGGCGACGCCATCCGCGAGCTCCTCGCCAGCATCGACGCCGCCGTCCAGCGCTCCGAAGTCGTACCCGACGAGCACGAGCGCATCGCAGCCACCCTCCGAGGCTGGGCGGACTCGGACGAGCTGGACGTCATCGTCACGACTGGCGGCACCGGCCTCGGTCCGCGCGACGTGACACCCGAAGCCACCGCAGAGGTGATCGAGCGGCCCGTGCCCGGCCTCGCCGAGGTGATGCGCGCCGCCGGCTTCAAGCACACGCCGATGGCCGCCCTCTCGCGCGGCGTCGCGGGCGTACGCGGCCATACTCTTATCGTAAACCTGCCCGGCAGCCCGAAGGGCGTCCGCGAGAACCTGAGCGCCGTAATCGACCTGCTGCCACACGCCGTCGACCTGCTGCGCGGCCGCATCACCGACCACGCCGCCCCTACCCGCTAGCCCATGCGCGTCGATATCATCACGCTCTTCCCGGAGATGTTCCGGGGGCCGTTCGAGGCGAGCATCATCGCTCGCGCGCGCGAGCAGGGCATCGTCCGCATCGAGCTGCACCAGCTGCGGGATTGGGGCGAAGGCCGCCATCGACTCGTCGACGACTACCCGCACGGCGGTGGTGCGGGCATGGTGCTGAAGCCCGAGCCGCTCTTCGCCGCCGTCGAGGCCGTCCAGCCGCTCGCTGAGCCGCCGGGCCGCGTCGTGCTGCTGACGCCGCAGGGCCGCTTGTTCAACCAGTCGATCGCGAACGAGCTAGCGGAGCAGCCGCGGCTGGTGCTGATCTGCGGCCACTACGAGGGCGTCGATGAGCGCGTGCGCGAGCACCTCGTCGACGACGAGATCAGCATCGGCGACTACGTCCTCTCCGGCGGCGAGCTGGCGGCGATGGTGCTCGTCGATGCCGTGGTTCGGCGGCTGCCGGGCGCGCTCGGCGGCGAGGCGTCGCTCGATGAGGAGTCGCACAGCGAAGGTCTGCTGGAGTACCCTCAGTACACGCGCCCATCGGAGTTCCGCGGCTGGAAGATCCCCGACATCCTCCTCTCCGGCCACCATGCCGGGGTTGCCAAGTGGCGCCGGCGCCAGTCGCTCCTGCGCACCGCCCTGCGCCGCCCGGACCTGCTCGAAAGGGCCTGCCTATCGGAAGAGGAGCGCGTGTGGCTGAAGGAGGAGCTGGCGGGACCGGAGCCGCCTTGACAAGCCGCTAAGGAGAGCTATATTGCCAGCGACTGGCTGGCACCCATCCCCGCCCGACCGTAACGACTCCGCAGAGCAAGATGTCTGTACGCTGGGCCACCCGGATCAGACTGGCGCTCGTGGTTTTCGCCGCGATGCCGTTCGTGGTCGCCATGGCGCTCGCGTGGCGGGACATAACGCCATCACGGGCCGCGACTACCATTACCGTCACCACCACCAACGACGAACTGAACACGGACGGCGACTGCTCCCTGCGAGAAGCGATCCAAGCGGCCAATACGGACACAGCCGTCGACGCCTGCCCAGCCGGCAGCGGCGCCGACACAATCAATGTGCCGTCGGGCATCTACACCCTGACCATCCCACCGACCTATCCCTACGATAATGCAAGCGGCGACTTGGACATTTACGCAGACGCGACCGTCGACGCGACGGGGGCGATCATACAAGCGTGCGACAGCAGCGGCGGTCCCTGCACGGGAATCGATCGTGTGCTGTCTATCATCCAGTACGAGGACACTCACGTGACGGCGACCATCTCCGGCGTGACCATCCGCAATGGCAAGAGCTCGGCCGGCGGAGGCATCTACAACAGCGGATCGTTGACCCTGTCCAACAGCACGGTGAGCGGCAACTCTGCCGACTACGGTGGCGGTATCGCAAACAACGGCCGGCTGGTCATCACCGACAGCACGATCAGTGGCAACAGCGGGGGATCTGCCAGCGGTGGCGTCGGGGGCATCCTCACGGACAGCCTCTCCGGCGGGCTGGTGCTCATGAACTCGACCGTCGGCTATAACACTGGCTTCATTGGCGGTATCTACGTAGGCGAAGGCGGCGCCGGTCTCATCAACAGCACCGTCAATGGCAACACCGGGACCACAATAGGAGGCGTCGCCAATAGTGCCGCCACCCTGACGCTCACGAACACTACCGTAAGCGGCAATACGGGCGGTTACGAGGGTGGCATCGACAACGGCAGCAAGGCGAACCTGACCAACAGCACGGTCAGCGGTAACACCGGCGGTTACGTCGGCGGCTTGAGCAACGCCGGCGGGATGACCCTCACCAACAGCACGGTGAGCGGTAACACCGGCGGCGCCGGCTACGGTGGCGGCATCTCCAACACACAACTCGCAACAGTGCTGCTCAAGAACACGATCGTCGCGGGCAGTCTCGGCGGTGACAATTGCCTTGGCGCCATCGCATCTCTTGGCCACAATCTCAGCAGCGACAGCAGCTGTCCCTTCTCCGCAACAGGCGACCTTAACGGCACCGACCCGCTGCTCGGCCCCTTGGCCGATAACGGTGGCCCGACGCTGACACACGCGCTTCTGCCGGGCAGCCCGGCCATCGACGCCGGGAGCAGCGATTGTCCACCGCCCAACACTGACCAGCGCGGCTTCGCCCGGCCCGTTGGCGCATCGTGCGACATCGGCGCATACGAGTTCGGCGCCCCGCCTCCCACGCCAACGCCAACACCAGCACCGGCCGTAGGCGGCGTTGGCTTGGATCCGACGCTGCCTGGCATTGCCGCGCATGGCGCGGGGGCGCATGGCCATGCGCCCCTACAGTGGGCCCTCGCGATCGGGTTGGTGGTGGTCATGGCCGCGGCGGCCCTTCGGCTGGCCGGCCGGCAGAGAACGTAACGCTCTCGATTCGAATCTCCGCCTTGCCCCACCCTCCCCTCCTCGCTACGATGCCTCTTGCGCCCATGGACCTGAGCACCACCCTCGGCTACAAGAAGAATGAGAACGTCCCGGACTTCGCGCCGGGCGATACCGTCCGCGTCCACGCCAAGGTCGTCGAGGGCGAGCGCGAGCGCATCCAGGTCTTCGAGGGCGTGGTGATCCGCAAGCGGAACTCCGGCTCCAGCTCGAACTTCACGGTGCGCCGCATCGCGCACGAAGTGGGCGTCGAGCGTATCTTCCCCATCCACTCGCCCCGCCTCGATAAGGTCGAGGTCGTGCGCAAAGGCAAAGTGCGCCGCGCCAAGCTCTACTACCTGCGGGGCCGCACCGGCCGCGCAGCGCGCATCAAGGAAGCCGCGCGCCAGTAGCAATCTCAGTCTGGCGCGACAGATCCTTCGGCCTCCACCCCGCTGCCGCCCTTCTCTTTCCCCACCCCGCACGCCTCAGGATGACAGTCTAGGATGCTCCAGCTTCTGCCGAAGACGCGTCCTCAGGTAATCTAACTCCGTGGCTATCCGACCGATCCGCGTGGCCGGCGACCCCGTCCTTCGCCAGAAAGCGAAGAGGGTGCGTGTCATCGACGACTCGATCCAGAAGCTGATCGACGACATGATCGAGACGATGCGCGACGCGCCGGGCGTCGGGCTGGCGGCGAACCAGGTCGGCGTGGCGCTCCGCGTCGTTGTCATCGAGATCCCCGAGGAGGACGACCGCGAGAAGCCCGCCCGCGAGCTGTATACGCTGGTCAACCCGCAGATCGTCAAGCGCTCCGGCGAGCGCCAACTTGAGGAGGGCTGCCTCTCGGTCCCCGGCTACAAGGCGGTCGTGTCTCGCTCGGTCAGCGTCACGGTGAAGGGCCTCGACCGAACGGGCAAGGAGATCCGCATCAAGGCCGAGGACAACCTCCTCGCCGAGGCGCTGGAGCATGAGCTGGACCACATCGACGGCACGCTCTACATCGACCACCTCGAAAGCATGGACGAGCTGATCAAGATGGAGGCCGGCGACGAGGGCGATGACGAGCCGGCCGAGAAGACCCCCTCGGCTCAGGGCAAGTCGTGAGCCCGACGATCGGGCTGCCCGAGCCGGTGCGCGAGCTGCTCGCGCGAGCCGGCGATCTGCTGCCGGACGACAGCTACCTGGTCGGCGGCTCCGTGCGCGACCTGCTGCTCGACGCGCCGCTGGCCGACCTCGATCTCGCCGTCACCGGCGACGGCGTCGCTTGCGCCCGGGGGCTCGCCGATCGCCTCGGCGGGCACTTCGCGCTGCTGGACGCCGAACGGGGCGTCGCGCGCGTCGTGCTCGGTGACGCAGCGGTGCGCTACGTTGACGTCGCTTCGATGCAGGGCGGCTCGATTGAGGCCGACCTCAGCCACCGCGATTTCACCATCGACGCCCTGGCCGCGCCGCTGCGGCCGCTGGCTGCCGGAGAAGCGGTGGAGGTCATCGATCTGCACGGCGGCATCCGCGATCTGGAGCTTCGACAGATACGGCTCGTCTCCGAGCACGCGCTCGTCGACGACCCGCTGCGGCTGTTGCGCGCAGTGCGCCTCGCCGTCCAGTTCGAGCTGCGCATCGAGCCGGAGACCGCCGCGGCGATGCGGGCGCACGCCGGCCGTATTGGCGAGGCGGCGGCGGAGCGCCAGCGCGACGAGCTGGTGCGCTGCTTCGCCACGCCGCGCGCGGCGCAGGCGCTGCGTCTGCTCGATGAGCTGGACCTGCTCGAGCGGCTGCTGCCGGAGGTGACCGCGGGGCGCGGCGTCGAACAGCCGAAGGAGCACCACTGGGACGTCTTCGACCACGCGATCGAGACGGTGGCCGCGCTCGACGTGATGGCGCTGCCAATCCAGCCGAACGACAAGCACGCAGCCGATCTCTGGCGCGCCGTCTGGGACACGCTCGCCGCCTGGGACAAGGACATTGTGGCGGAGCTGCACGCCTACCTGTCCACGGAGGTGAGCGAGGGCCGGTCGCGCGCCACGCTGCTCAAGCTCGCCGGCCTCCTGCACGACGTTGCGAAGCCTGAGACGCGCGCGCCTGACGAGACGGGACGCATCCGCTTCTTCGGCCACGCCGAGCGCGGCGCGGAGACCGCCCGCCGAGTCCTTGCGCGGCTGCGCTTCAGCCGCCGCGAGATCGACCTGGTCGCCACGATGGTCGAGGAGCACCTACGCCCGACCCAGCTCGGCGAGCCCGGCGAGCTGCCGACCCGGCGGGCGCTGTTTCGCTTCTTCCGGGACACCGCCGAAGCGGCCGAGGGCGTCCTGCTGCTCAGTCTCGCCGACGCCCTGGCCGCCCGCGGTCCCGGCATGCCGCTCCAGGAGCTTGGAGGTTATGTCTCCTACATCGGCCACATTCTGGTCAGCCGGCGCATGGACGAAACGATCGCGCGCCCAGCGCGTTTAGTGACCGGCGAGGACGTGATGGCCGAGCTCTCGATCCCGCAGGGGCCGGACGTGGGCCGGCTGCTTTCGGCCCTGGAGGAAGCCCAGGGGAGCGGCGAAGTGAGCACCCGGGAGCAGGCACTTGCGTTCGTGCGCCGATTCCACGAACATGCCATAAGGGGTGCCAACCTGACCGGAGCGGAAGTATAGGATGCAAGCCGGCGAGATCTCATTCGTCATCATGGTCGGCGTGATCGCCGCCTTCTACATCATCTTCATCCGGCCCGCCAGCAAGGAACAAAAGCGGGTGAAGGACATCATCCGCGATCTGCGCGTTGGAGACGAGATCATCACCACAGCAGGCTTTTTCGCGCGCATTAAGCAGATCGAGACGCCCGAAGATGGCCCGGTGCAGCTCGTGCTCGACTTCGGGCACGGCGTCGAGGTGAGAGCCCTGACGACCTCGATCCTCCGGCGTCTCAGCGTGGCGCCGGAGCCGCTCGAGCAGCCGGAACAGGTAAAGGGAACGTAGACGACGATGCTAGGCCGCTGGCGCAGCCGGCTCCTGTTCGGATTCATCGCTCTGCTGACGGCGTTCAGCGTGGTGACGGTGTGGCCCGGGAACCCCGACAAGTATCTCCCGTCGTTTGTCCCCTGGCCGCACGGCACTGGTTGGCCGCTGAAGATCAAAGGCCACGAGATCCCGCTGAAGTTTGTGACGATCAAGAATGGCACGTTCGGCGTAACGGATATCAACCGGCCTGAGATGAGCCTCGGCCTCGACCTGAGCGGCGGCACGCGCCTCGTGCTCGAACCGCAGCCGGGCATTCCCATCCCTAATCTGGACGAAGCGCTCAACGGCGCCAAGGACGTCATCGAGCGGCGCGTGAACGCCTTCGGCGTCGCGGAGTCCGAAGTAAACCGCCTGGGCAAGGACCGCATCGCCGTCGAGCTGCCTGGCATTAAGCCATCGGAGGCGGTCGACAAGATCGGGCGCACCGCGCTGCTCGAGTTCTGCGAGCCGCTGACCGACGCAGGCGGCAACGTCGCCCTCCTCTCGAGCGGTACCGTCCAATACCAGCAGCAAAGCTGCGAGCCGGTGCGCGATGCGCAGGGCAACATCGTCGTGACTGGCGGTGGCTCGATCACCTACACCGCCTGGACCAACGGCGGTGCCGGCATCAGCCGCGATCAGATCGTCTGGCAGCCGGCGACCGGTGATCTGAACGGCACGCCCACGGCGCTCACGGGCAAGTACCTGAAGGCGGACACGAGCGTGACCGGCGAGCAGTTCACCAGTAAGCCGCTCCTGCTCTTCAACATGAACAGCGACGGCGCGAAGATCTCCGGCGAAGTGACGGAGCGTCTCTCGCAGAAGAACTTCCCCCTCGCGGTGTTCCTGGACGGCGAGCCGATCAAGGGCGACGACGACCACATCATCGCGCCGAGCGTGCAGAGCAAGATCACGAACAGCGGCGACATCACCGGACTGAGCCTGAGCGAGGCGCGCAACTTGAGCAAGCTGCTCAACACCGGCGCCTTCCCGGTGCCGCTGCAGGTGATCTCGCAGCAAGACGTCGATGCCACGCTGGGCGAGACGGCCGTGCGCGACAGCGTCATCGCCGGCGAGGTTGCGCTGCTCATCATCATGGCCTTTATGATCCTCTACTACCGTCTGCCCGGCCTGATGGCGAGCCTGGCGCTGCTGGTCTACACGAGCTTCGTCCTGGCGATCTTCAAGCTCTGGCCTGTGACGCTGACGCTCGCCGGTGTTGCCGCGTTCGTGCTCTCGCTGGGCATGGCGGTAGACGCGAACATCCTCATTTTCGAGCGCATGAAGGAAGAGCTGCGCATTGGGCGCAACTTGATCGCCGCGCTCGAGGACGGCTTCACGCGTGCGTGGTCATCGATCCGCGACAGCAACATCTCGACGCTCATCACGTGCGCGATCCTCTACTGGTTCGGCAACCAGTTCAATGAGAGCGCGATCAAGGGCTTCGCGATCACGCTGGCCGTCGGTGTGCTCCTCAGCCTGTTCTCCGCGATCACGGTGACGCGCACCTTCATGTACCTCATCATCAACGTCCGCCCGCTCGCCCGGCAGCTCTGGCTCTTCGTTCCCGATCTGCCCGAAGGCATGCGCCACACGCGCCGCGGCCCGATGCCGGCGATGGCGGGCGGCGCGGATGCAGGTGTTGCGCCGCGTCGCCGGTTCGGTCGAGCGCCGCGGGAGGAACGCTGATGGACCAGCGACAGAGCAGCGGTGTGATCGACCTCGTCGGCCGGCGGGGCTGGTTCTACCTGTTTTCCTTCCTCGTACTGTTACCCGGCACAATTTCGCTGCTGATCCCGCCGAGCCTGAAGTCCGGCATCGACTTCACCGGTGGGTCGACGTTTACGGTCCGATTCGAGAAGAGCGTAACGAAGGACGAGCTGAAATCCGAGCTGGGCAAGCTGGGCCATTCAGAGGCGCGCATCCAGGGCACGGGCAACAACGAGTTCCTCGTGCGCACCAAGGAGCTGCGCGGTGCAGCGACGACGCCGCCGGTAGGCCCCGCACCGTCGTCGGAGCAGGATACGCTTGTCCAGGGCTTGCGCGCTCGCGTCGGCAACATGGCGGACGCGACGGGCACGGCGAGCCCGACGCAGGGCTTCCTTGAGTTCTCGTCGATTTCGGCCAGCCTTTCGAAGGAGATTGTGCGCAACGCGGCCATCGCGCTGGTCGTCGCATCGCTGGCGATCTTCGCCTTCTTGTGGTACGCGTTTCGGCTGGTGCCGCAGCCGTTCCGCTTTGGGGCGGCGGCGATCTTGGCGCTGCTGCACGACGTGCTCTTCGTCGTCGGCATCTTCTCGATCCTGGGCAAGGTGATCGACGTGCAAGTCGACTCGTACTTCATCACCGCCATGCTCACCGTGATCGGCTTCTCCGTGCACGACTCAATCGTCGTGTTCGACCGCATTCGCGAGACCGTCTCGCGCGGCGAAGGGCGCAACTTCAGCGAGATGGTGAACAACAGCCTGCTCCAGACGCTAGGCCGCTCGCTGAACACGTCCCTCACCCTGATCTTCGCCATCGTGACGCTGCTGCTCATCGGCGGCTCCAGCATCCGCGATTTCTTGATCGCCATGCTCGCGGGCACCGTGACTGGTGTCTACAGCTCGGTGTTCATCGCGAGCCAGATCCTGGTCTCGTGGGATGAAGGCGACATCCCGCGCATCTGGCGGCGCATCATCGGCCGCCCTGCGCGCCCGCGCCGCGAGGCCGAACCGCTCGGCGCGGAAGCATAGCGCTCGCGGGCCTACCCAACAACGATGGCGGAGCAACAGCGCCGACGACCCTGGTGGCAGCGGCTGGTGCAACGCATCGCCTACTCGCGACCCGGCGTCTGGTTCTTCTCGCGCACCCTGCACTACATCGACCTGCCGCTGTTGCGCGTGTCCCGCGGACGCGTCTCTATCCCGTCGATTCTCGCCGGGCTGCCCGTCATCACCCTCACGACCACCGGCGCCAAGAGCGGCGCGCCGCGGACGATGCCCGTCCTCGGCATCCCGGACGGCGATCGGTTCGTCGTCATCGCATCGAGCTGGGGGCGGCGCAAGCACCCGTCGTGGCGGCACAATCTGCGCGCGCATCCACAGGCAACGGTGTCGCTAGACGGCCGCACCGGCGTCTACGACGCGCGCGAGACGGACGGTGAGGAGCGCGACATGTTCTGGCGGCGCGCCGTCGCGCTGTATCCCGGCTTCCTGGCATATGAGCGCACAGCGAGCAACCGGCGCATCTCGGTCTTCGTGCTGGAACCAACGAGCCGAACATGACCCGGACCGCCATCGTGCCGCACGCAGAGGTCCCAGACGCGTTCTACGATCTCGTGCACGCCGCCTTTCCGCACGACACCTACGATCTCCGCGCGTTCTGGCCGCCGGACTCCATCCACGCGCTCGTCTACGACGACGATCGCCTCGTCGCGCACGCGGGGTTCCTCGTACGCACGCTCTTCGTCGACGGCCGCCCGCTGCGCGCCGCGTATGTCGAGTACGTCGGCGCCGAGCCGCGGCGGAGTGGTTACGGAACGATCGCAGTGCAGGCGATCGATGAGGAGATCCGGATGCGCGGCTTCGCGCTGGCCGGCCTCGCGACGGGCTCGCCGGAGTTCTACGAACGCCTCGGCTGGCAGCGCTGGCGCGGACCGAAGGGCTATCGCATGCCCGGCGGCAGCGCCGTCCCGACGCCCGACGAAGGCGTCATGGTGCTCGACCTCGGCGCGAACGTGGACCTAGACGCAACGATCGAGTGCGAGTGGCGTCCCGTCGGCGACATCTGGTAGCTGCCGCAGCCCTACCGCAGCACGCGCTCATCCCCCACCCGGCGCGTCATCTTCTTCGCGTCGAGGTGCTCCAGCAGCGCCTGGGCGTACTTGCGCGTGGTGCCGAACATATCGCGCACCTGCGCGAGCGTGATCGATCGGTTGCGCCGCAAGTGATCCGTGATACGCTCAACCATCTCTCGATACGCATCCGCCACGAACACGACGCCGGCGCCCACAGGGACGACGCTGCCGGCGTCCTCTAGATATTCGAGCAGATCGCCAGCCAGCGGTTGGTCCGTCGGCGGCGTGAATCGATTCGACGCCAGCGCGCGCAGGTACACGTCGGTCTCGCGCTGCTGCGCCGCTGTGAGCTTGGGCTCGTAGCCCGGCAGCGTAACGATCGCGTCCCGCTCCCCGAGCGTCCCTGCGTCGCTCCAGCGCGCCAGCGCAGCGGCGAAGACGCGCTCTTCGAGGCTCAGCTTGGCGCGCAGCTCCTTGTGCGCGATCCCGCGGCGCAACGGGTGCGCGCCCAGATCGGTCTCGACGACGCCACGAGCACGCTCCCCCAGCGCCGCCAAGCCGTCCGCGGAGATCAGCGCCGCGTCCAACGAAACGATGTGTCCTTGGCGTTGCAGGTCTTCCGCCAGCACCTGCAGCTCCTCGCGCGGCACGGCGACCTCGCTCGCGATGGCATCGAGCGGCGCCGGTTCCACCCGGCGCAGCGCAGCGAGCAGCGTTTCGGCGGGTCCGCCTGCGGCGGACGAGCGCGCGGCAAGCGACTCGATCGTCGGCGCGTGAAAGCGCTTGTGCCGCCGCGCATGCGCATCGATGACCTCGCCGCCGCCGACAGTGTCGTTCGGCGTGCGCAGGACGAAGCGGTCGCCCATGACGACCGCGACGGGCTCGGCGAGCCGGAGCTGCGCCCAGCCCTCCTCGCCCGGCGGCAGCTCACGCGTGTCGAGCAGCAGCAGCCGCGCCGGCACCTCCGCCGCGCCCGTGTGCAGCGTCAGCTCGCTGTCGTGTCGCAGCGGCTTGCGGAGCGACGCCAGCGCGCGGAGCCGCACATCGATGACGGTCGCCGGCCTCAGCGTGCCGGGCAGCGCGAGCACCTGGCCGCGCCGCACGTCGTCCTTCGCCACGCCCGCCAGGTTGACCGCAGTGCGCCGGCCCGGCAGCGCGCGCTCGACCTGCTGCTTGTGATGCTGGAGCCCGCGGATGCGCGCGCGCAGCTCGCCCGGCACGATCTCGACCTCCTGCCCGACCTCCAGCGCACCGTCGATCAGCGTGCCGGTGACGACCGTTCCGAGGCCCGCGATCGTAAAGGAGCGATCGACCGGCAGTCGCGGCCGGCCGATGTCGCGCCGCGCGGTCGTGACGTCGAGCTGTTCGTCGAGCACGCGACACAGCTCGTCGAGGCCTTCGCGTGTAACGGCGGAACAGGCGACGATCGGCGAGCCGGCGATCGTCGTGCCATCGATCAGCTCCAGCGCCTCGGCCGATACGAGATCGATCATGTCGCGGTCGACAAGATCGCTCTTCGTGATCGCGACGACGCTGTGCGCGATGCCGAGCAGATCGATGATGGCGAGGTGCTCGCGCGTCTGCGGCATCACACCCTCGTCCGCAGCGATGACGAGCAGCGCAAGGTCGATGCCGCTGGCGCCCGCGAGCATGTTCTTGATGAAGCGCTCGTGGCCCGGCACGTCGACGATGCTCACCTCCTTGCCGGAGGGCAGCGTCAGCCAGGCGAAACCCAGATCGATCGTCATGCCGCGCGCCTTCTCTTCGCGCAGCCGGTCGGGATCGATGCCCGTGAGCGCCTGCACGAGCAACGACTTCCCGTGATCGACGTGGCCCGCGGTACCGATGACGTACATGGTCGCTAATCGCTCCCAGGGTCATGGGCCATGGGGCATGGGCCATGGCCTCGCGACAGCGTCTTGGCCCTTGGCCCGTGGCACTTGTCTCTCGCTCTCATGCGTGCGTCCGCGTCTCCTCGATCGTACGCACGTACTCCTCCGGCAGCTCGTGCTCGCGGGCGCCGCGCGTGATCTGCGCCAGGTACGCTCGGCTGGGCGCGAACTCGCCCGTCCTGTTCGCGATATAGACGACCGCCTCGCGTTCGGTGCCGGCGTCATCGATCACACGCAGCGTCTCCCGACGATACGCCCTCGGCGCGCCTTCGTAGTCGTCCAGCGCCGCGAAGCCCGACGCGTCGATCTCATAGAGCGCGCCCCAGACCTCCGCGCCGGGCTCGGGTACAATGTCTGCTACGCCGCCCTTCTCGTCGCGCGAGTAGCGCGTGAAAGCGAGCCGGTAACCGGCCAGCCGCGCGCGGCCGAGCACGTTCGCGCCGGGGCAGCGGCGGCGGAAGCGTCGCAGGTCGAGATTGGCGCCGTAGGCAAAGTAAAGGACGCGAGCCATGGGTGGTTGGTTCATTATATGCAGCGCGCCTCCCTCACCCCTGGCCCCTCTCCCTCTCCGAGGGAGAGGGGTGACCGGCAGGTCGGGGTGAGGGAGCCATGACGAACGTCGGTTTCATCAGCAACCCGAACCACGTGCATCATCGCGTCGACGGCCACCTCGAGCGTCCCGAGCGCCTCGAAGCCGCGCTGGCGCTGCTGCGTGAGAGCGGGCTCATCCCTTCGACAGGCTCAGGGCGCAGCGATCGACTGACGCCGATCGCGCTGCGCGACGCCTCGGACGACGAGCTCGCGCTCGTCCATTCGCCGAGCTATCTCGACTCACTGCGCGACGCCTGTGCGAGCGGCGGCGGCTGGTTCGACCCCGACACGTACTGTACGTCGCGCTCCTGCGACGCCGCCTGGGCAGCCGCTGGCGCTTGCGTCTCGGCGACCGAGGCCGTGCTCGCGGGCCCTTCGACAAGCTCAGGACAAGGCGTGCAGTCGGCCTTCTGCGCGGTGCGGCCGCCCGGCCACCACGCGCGTCCCACGCAGGCGATGGGCTTCTGTCTGCTGAACAACGTCGCGGTGGCGGCGCAGGTCGCGCGACAGCGCCACGGGCTGCAGCGCGTTGCGATCGTCGACATCGATGTGCATCACGGCAACGGCACGCAGGACGCGTTCTACGACGACGCCGGCGTGCTGTACGTCTCGACGCACCAGTACCCGTTCTACCCGGGCACCGGCCGCGCGGAGGAGACCGGCGCTCCGCCCGAGGCGGACGGCACGAACGTCAACATCCCCCTGCCAGCCGGCTGTGGCGACGATGAGTATCGCGCCGTGTTCGAGCAGATCGTGGAGCCGGTCGTACGACGATATGCGCCGCAGCTGCTGCTCGTCTCGTGCGGTTTCGACGCGCACTTCGCCGATCCGATCGCGATGATGTCGCTCAGCATCGACGGTTACGGCGAGCTGATGTCCCGCCTGCGCGCGCTGGCCGAGGAGCTGTGCGAAGGACGTCTCGTCGTCGCGCTGGAGGGCGGCTACGACCTGACGGCCGTCTCGTGGGGCGTTCGTCGCGTCATCGAGGTGCTGCTGGGCGACACACCAACGCCGGACCCGCTCGGCCCCGCACCGGAGCGCCGCGCGCCGGAGATCGGCGGGCTGATCGCGAAGGTGCGAGGGCTACACGGACTGTAGGACAAGTCGGATTGACAAGCTCTATTGATCCTCCTACGCTGTAGCGCGAAATGACCGACTTCCTCTTTCATTACACTTCAAGAGTCTCTGCGCAGATGATACTTTCGGCCGGCACTATTATGGCTTCAAACGCGCCTATCTCTCTGTCAGACGAATTCCTGCCATCTGGTGCGGACGCGGCTCGCCTCTTGGGTATTCCTCCTGTCGGCCCGGCGATAGGGGCTCGTTTAGGCCTCGCACAGCTCACGAAGGCTATCGAGGTGGTCTGCTGCATCCCAACGCAAGCACTTGATCCGCTGTTTTTGAGTGGGCCAGTTCCAGCAGCTCCCTTCCGCGACTTCTTAACAAGGAGGTTGATATACTCTGGGGGAGCCAATGAGTACCTTTATCGCCGCGACATCCCCGTACGGGGCCTTACGTGGCTGGCCTTGACCGCCCCCTGAGAAGTGCTATGACATACGGTCTACTCGACCTGTTGCCTGAACCAATAGCTAGTGCACTCGACGCGGCCTTAGATTCGTGCGCCAAGGGAAGGGACCGCACAGCCGATCATCGCTATTATGGGTTGCCAGTCTGGGTCTTGACTGAGCACCATAACGCACGCACTGACAAAGTCGAGATAACCGCCTTGATTACAGGTGTTCAGGGTCCGGCAATCTCATTTGCTCCGGATGCTTATGAAGACGAGACGGAAAATGGATTTGTCATCTCCAGGAGAATCGCGTCCGACGACCAGGTATCTAAGTCAACCAAATGGATATCGCTCTACCGTGTTCTGCGGCATTTCGAGCCACCAGAGCGTGCTGAGACCAAGGGTTGGACGGAGCTACCTGTTCAGTGGCTTGCTGACGAGATCGAACAAACGATGGCCCAGGCTCACGACTTGAGGCTGGAGGAGAAAGTACCCATTCGCAGGGAGTCCTTCAGTGGTACCGACGAGGGTTAGCCATCCGTAAGAGACAACTCTGAGAGCAACCACCCTCCCTCACATCGCCACCGCGCTCATCCCGGAAGGGCCGTTCGTCATGGGCGATGACGATGGGCGACCGGACGAGCGGCCGGCGCATCGCGTGTGGCTGAGCGCGTTTCGACTGGCGCTGCTGCCCGTGACGAACGCAGACTACGCGTCGTTCCTCGCCGCGACGGGCCATGCGCCGCCGCGCTTCTGGGACGACGCGCGCCCAGACGGGCGCCCGTCCGGGCGGTTCACCGCGGCCGATCAGCCCGTCGTGGGCGTGAGCTGGTCCGACGCTGTCGCCTACTGCGAGTGGCTCTCGTCGATCACCGGCCTGCGCTATCGATTGCCGGCCGAAGCCGAGCGCGAGAAGGCGGCGCGTGGCGGCATCGAGCGGGCGCAGTACCCCTGGGGCGACGACGCGGGCCCGGGCGGCGGTCGGTTCGCGCAAGACGCGCCGCGGCCTGTAGGCCTCTCGTTGCCGAACGGCCATGGCTTGTTCGATATGGCGTACAACGTGCACGAGTGGTGCTCCGACTGGTACGGCGAGCGCTACTATCCCTCGTCGCCGGGGCGCGACCCGCAGGGCCCGCCGTCGGGCCGGCGACGGGCGTCGCGTGGGGGCGCCTGGCGGCACCAGGTGAAGATCAGCCGCTGCTCCGCGCGCAGCAGCCTCGACCCCTCGTTCCAGTACAACGACTACGGCTTTCGGGTGGCGCTGGACGCGTAGCTAGGCGGCCCGGCTCGTCGCGGAAGAGTGACGCGCGGGGTCGAAGGCATCGAAGAACGCGCGGCCGATGACGAAGAGGCCGGTGCGCGGGATCCAGAAGTCGCCCAGCCTGGCTTGCTCGCGCGCGGGAGCGACCGCGCCCAGATCGCGCCCGTCGATGACGGCGCGCGCCTGCGGGATCGTCCAGATCAGCAGGGGGTTGGCGACGAAGCGCTGGCCGTTGGGCGATCGGCCCGCAAGGCGCAGCTTGCCTGCGCCGAGCGCCCTGCCCGCGACCGAGGCCATGACGCGCAGCACCGCCGGGCTCTTCCACAGCGCGTCGGGCATCACGCTCCCCATCGCGTTCATCGCGCGCGTCGCGATCGTGGAGCCGAGAGAGAGCTCCCACGCAAGGCGCCCGGGCACCGTGAGGCGCAGTTCTCTCGCCGCTGTCCACGTGGTTTCAATCGGCGTCTCTACCGTCCCGGCCAGCTTCGCGCCGAAGAAGCGCGAGCACGCCTGCAGCGGCTCCACGTCCTGGTAGAAGCGCCACTCCCCTTCGGGGTCGCGATGCCAGATCGATGTGTACGCCGGGCCGACGGACGAGGCGGGAAAACGCCGGTGGCAGAGGATGTCGCCCGAGGCGAACGGGCAGGACATCACGCCGTAGCCGGAGAAGCGCTCGCCCTCGCCCTTCGGCAGCGCGGGGTGCCGCTCCAACCTTTCGATCAGATCACGCGGCTCAGCCATGAACGCCCCAGTATACACGCGCGGGCGTGACCCACCCGCTCGCGCGCGATACGATGGGCCCGGCCTCGGGTACGCGCAGGGCCTCGCGCGGGGGCGCCTGGCGACACTAGGCGAAGATCAGCCGCTGCTCCGCGCGCAGCAGCCCCGACCCGTCGTTCCAGTACAACGACTACGGCTTTCGGGTAGCGCTGGCTGTACGCTAACCTGACGAGACGCATCCTTCCTATCAGCAAGGGAGACCGCAATGCCGCAGCAAGGGTTCGTGCGCGCGCAGAGCGATGGCGAGGCGCGCTGGTTCCTCGGCAACCTGTTCACCATCAAGGCGTCGGCGAAAGAGACCGGCGGCTGGACGGTCATCGAAGCGCTCGCGCCGCCGAACGACGCGCCGCCGCCGCACGTTCACCATGTGACGAGGACGAGGCCTGGTATGTCCTCGAGGGCGAAGTCACCTTCTCCTGCGGCGGCGAGACGCTCCCTGCGAAGGCCGGCTCGTTCGTCTTCGCGCCAAGGGGCGTGCCGCACTGGTTCTCAGTGGGCCCAAACGGCGTGCGCATGTTGGTCCTCGCGACGCCGAAGGGGCAGTTCGAGCAGTTCGTACGCGAGATGAGCGAGCCCGCCCAATCGCGGACGCTTCCGCCGCCCGGCCCGCCCGACATCGAGAAGCTGCAGTCGCTCGCCGCCAAGCTCGGCATCGAGCTCCTCGGCCCGCCACCGGGATAGTCGTTGAATTCGAGGACGGATTCGCTCAGCGAGGCTGCGGGCGGCCATGAAGGCCGCCGCTACACCCCACCTTCGAGCTTCTAGCTTCGAGCCTCGAACCCTCTGTACAATGTAGCCCTATGCTCGACTCCCTCACCGAACGCCTGCAGGGCGTCTTCCGCAAGCTGGGCTCCAACGCCACCATCCGCGAAGCCGACCTCGACGAGGCGCTGCGCGAGGTGCGCGTCGCACTCCTGGAGGCGGACGTCAACTTCAAGGTCGTCCGCCAGTTCGTCCAGAGCGTCCGCGAGCGCGCCCTCGGCGCGGAGGTGCTGAAGAGCCTCACGCCAACGCAGCAGGTGATCGCCATCGTCAACGAGGAGCTTGTGCGCATCCTGGGCAAAGACCAGGCCGGGCTCCAGACCGGCGGCAAGTCGCCCACGACGATCATGCTCGTCGGGCTCAAGGGCTCCGGCAAGACGACAACTGCGGCCAAGCTCGGCATGTATCAGCGCAAGCACGGCCAGAAGCCGCTGCTCGTCGCGGCCGACCCGCACCGCGTCGCCGCGAGCGAGCAGCTCCAGCAGCTCGGCCGGCAGCTCAGTATCCCGGTGCTCCTCGGCGGCGAAAAGCGCGCGAGCGACCTCGCCAAGGACGCGCTCGCCGAAGCGCAGCGACAAGGCGCAACGACGCTCATCATCGACACGGCGGGCCACACGGGCATGGACAGCGAGGTGCTGACGGAGCTGGTCGAGCTGCGCAAAGCGTTCGAGCCCGCCGAGACGCTGCTCGTCATCGACGCGATGACCGGCCAGGAGGCCGTGAACGTCGCGCAGGAGATCGATGAGGCGCTCGGCGTCACGGGCTTCATCATGACGAAGATGGACGGCGATGCGCGCGGCGGCGCCGCGCTCTCGATCCGCGCCGTCACCGGCTTGCCGATCAAGTTCATCGGCACGGGCGAGAAGACGGACGCGCTCGAGCCGTTCATCCCCGATCGGTTCGCGTCGCGCATTCTCGGCATGGGCGATATGCTCAGCCTGATCGAGAAGGCGACGGAGACGATTGGCCAGGATGATGTGCAGCGGCTGGAGAAGAAGCTGCGCACGAAGACGCTCGATCTGGAAGACTTCATGATCCAGATCCAGCAGATGAAGAAGATGGGCCCCATCAGCAACCTCGTCGACATGATCCCGGGTTTGGCGGGCGTCAAGTCGCAGCTCAAGCTCGACCAGGTGGACGAAAACTTCTGGGCGAAAGCGGAGGCCGTCGTCCTCTCGATGACGCCGGAGGAGCGCAAGCATCCGGATATCATCAACGGCAGCCGACGCAAGCGCGTCGCCCATGGAAGCGGCACTACACCGCAGGAGGTGAACCGCCTCCTGAACCAGTGGAAGGAAGCGAAGAAGATGGCGCAGGCCGTCATGGGCGGCAAAGGGCCCAGCCTGCTCAAGATGCTCGGACGCTGAGGGAGGAACTATGCTACGCATTAGACTACGCCGGGT
>CAYQLM010000021.1:22928-37429 GCA_964418365.1 uncultured Dehalococcoidia bacterium | reverse complement strand
GCGTCGCGGGCGAACCGGCTGGTGTGGAAGCAGAGGATCGCGTCGAACTCGTGCGCCTGCGCCGCCTCCAGCATCTGCTGGAAGCCCTCGCGCGTCTCCTTGGTGCCGCTCTCGAAGTCCTCGTAGGTCGCGACGATCTCGATACCCTGCTGCGCCGCGTACTGGGCCAGAGCCTGGCGCTGCGCGTCGGGGCAGAACCCTTCTTCCTGCGCGCGCGTCGACTCGCGTACGTAGGTTGCTGCCTTCACCGCCGCCGCTCCAAGCACGCGCCGATCTGCGGGCAGGCGTGGCGGAGCTTGCACTCCACGAGCTGAGCCAGAACCGCGACCAGAGCGCCTGCCGCCTCGTCTTTCAACTCCGCGTCCTGCGGTTGGCGAGGTCGCGCCGGGTTGATGCGCGGCTTCCGCGAACTCGGCTTCGTCGACTCCTTCCGGGCCATCGCGAGACCACTCCCTCCTAGCGGTCTTCGGCGATCACGACGCCGTCGGCGGTGACCGCGGCGTTCCCTCCGAAGAGGAGGGCCGCCCACGCCTCGATGCCGCCCTTGTGGTCGGCCCAGGTCGTTCCTCGCCTGTGGGCAGTCCCAGGTTCTCGGGCTTGGCTGCGAGTTCGCCGCGGGCGGGGTCGTCGTCTGGGTCAAACGTTCGAGTCATCGTTGGCTCCTTCTAGCGCATTGTTGGGCATCGCCATACATCACTCAGACCCGGCCCGAAGTCAAGCGATCGCAGGGCTTTGCCGGGCCGATCCCTCGGCGCGCCGGGCGGGCGAATGATAAATCTGAGCCCTGACGCCCGAATCCGCTTGACTTCCTGGCCGCGCAGAGCGATGTATCGACCTAATCCGAGAAAGGGGGTGCTCGATGAGCATCGAAAACAGGAACCTGAAGCCAGGGAACGTGCTGGTGGCCGTTTATCCCGCGCGGGGCTCCAAACGGAAGGAGTACCGCTGCGAGGTGGTGGCCGGGGAGGAGGGCAGGGTGGCCTACCGCCTGAAAGACGGGCGGGAGTTCACGAGCCCGTCGGCAGCGGGAACGGCCGTCATGGGCGGCACGGCCTGCAACGGCTGAAGGTTCTGGACCGTTGAGGGCGCGGAGAAGCCCGCTAGGGCCGCCACGAAGGCTCAGAAGACCGCCAGTAGGGCCAAAGCCGCGCCCAAGCCAAAGGGTGGCGCCAAGGCCAAGACGGGGGTCAATCGGGCCCGCAAGGCGGCGAAGCCCTCCAAGAACGGCGCGGCGCCGCCCCGGCCCGTCGCCTGCGGCGAATGCGGTAAGGAGTTTCCAGACGCCCGCGCCGCGGCGGCGCACATGCGCGACGAGCACGGCTCGCCGGAGGCCGCCGGGAGCGGCGGCCGCTAACCCCGCGCGCACCCTGGCACGCAGCAGGTCCATCGCGGGCCTGCTGCCGCTCTGCCAAGCCCGACGCATCGCTAACCTAGAGAGCCGGCGGGCAATCTTCACCTTTCGCAAAACCGCCGGTCAGAACCCGCGCCGTACCGCCAGGTCCGGCGCGGCATCTCGCCCTCGGCCGCTGCTCATGTGCTGAAATCCGCTTTCGGCGGTTAGACCACCTTCAGGCGCCCGCCGGGCAGCAGCACCCTGGCCACGCCATCCGAGCCTACCACCGCTCGTAGGTAGTCGTTGCCCTCCTCAGGGTGGTTCGCCTGCACCTCCAAGAGCTTCGCCGCCATGCCCACGGCCGCGATGAGGGACCGGGCACGGCCGATCGAGCTGTCCAGGGCGAGCGCGTCCGTTACGACGATCTCTAGGACGCGCCGCATGCCCTCTATGGTGGCCAGCCCCTCGAAGTCATAGACGGTCGAGACGACCTTCTCGCGTCGCCTGCGGAGCCCGCCTTGGCGCTGCGCCTCGGCGGCCTCGTTGGCTGTCTCAGGCGAATGCAAGAAGCAGAACTCGTCGTCCCGCCGCGGCCGCGCGCCGCAAGGCTCGCCGTCCTTCTTGGTGGCGCCGCATTTTCGAGCTGCCATCCTACATCACCTGCCCCGCATCCGGACCTTTGCTGCCTTTCGGCCCGTGAACGCCTCCCAGCGCGCGACGGCGACCTGCGCGTAGTGCGGGTCGAGCTCCATGCTGTACGAAATTCGCCCCGTCCGTTCCGCGGCTATCAGCGTGCTCCCGGATCCGAGAAAGAGATCGAGCACGACGTCGCCCGGCCGGCTGCTGTTCTCGATGGCGCGCTCGACCAACTCGATCGGCTTCATCGTCGGGTGTGCGTCGGAGACGGATGGCCGGTCGATCCGCCAGACATCGCTCTGGTCGCGGTCGCCGCACCAGAAGTGCTTCGCTCCTTCGCGCCAGCCGAACCAGATGGGCTCATATCCCCGTTGATAATTCGCACGGCCGATGACGAAGTGATCCTTCGCCCAGATGATCGTGTCGGACCAGTGGCCGCCTTCTTGCTCCAGCGCGCGGCTGACCGACGGCCACTCCTTCGTCGACATACAGATGTACACGGCACCGTCGGTGGCGGCGAGCAGATTCCTCGACCAGGCGCGGCAGAAGGCTTCCCACAGTTCTGCCGGGAGGGCGTCGTTTTGTAAGCGTCGCCTGCGCGTGCCGCGTTGCTGGCCGCCATGGTCGCCCAGGGCGACGTTGTACGGAGGATCGGTGAAGGTCATCTGCGCGCGCTTTCCATCCATGAGCTGGGCCACGGCCTCGGCATCGGTCGCATCGCCGCAGAGGAGCCGGTGCTCGCCCAACACCCAGAGGTCGCCCTTCTTCGCGGCGTGGGCGCCGCGCGCCGCCTCCAAGGCGGCATCCAGGTCGAAGACCTCTGCGCGCTCGCGTTTTTCTCGATGATCGAGGGAGCGCAGGAGGTTCTTCACTTCGTCGTCGCCGAAGCCCGAAAGGGTTAAGTCGACCGCGCCGCCGTTCAGGTCGGCCAGGAGTCGAGCGAGGAGCTCTTCGTCCCACTCGCCCGAGATCTTGTTCAAGGCGAGGTTGAGGACGCGGGCCTGCTCCAGAGACAGGTCGACGAAGACGACCGGCACGCTAACGTACCCGAGCTTGCGCGCAGCGACCAAGCGCTGGTGGCCGCCAACGACCGTACAGTCATCGCGGCGCGCGATCACGGGCTGGACGAAGCCGAACTCGCGGATGCTGCGGGTGAGCGCCTCGAGTTCATCGTCAGAGATGCGGCGCGGGTTGAACGGATCGGGCCGCAGCTTCTCGATCGGGATGTGCTCGATGGTAAGGCTTGAAGTCGGTGCTGCCTTCTTCGCTCTGCTCATTGCTCTCCCAAGCGTGGCGGTTCCGGACGGGCGCGACTTGCGCTCAACCTGCGGCCACGCTTGGACGATAACAGCAGTAGGAGAGGTGAAAATAAGTGCCTACAGAAGTAACCGAGGAGAGCCTCTGGCATGCCGTGGAAGCGCGGTTGAAGGCAGCCGTGCCGCCCGAGGTGCGGAGCTTCTGTCGCGCCCGCGGCTTGGTCGACGACTACTTGTTGGTTGGCGACGACTTGAGGGAGGAGTACCGAGAGCAACGCTCCGAAGCGGTTGAGGTCGTTGCCGACTTTGTCCAAGATCTATGGAACTCGGGCGTTGCGTCGCGCGAGTCAGATTCGTTCGCGTCACCGCTCCGATCGGATAGGCGGTGGCCGCTGCTTCGTAAGCTCAACGCGGTCTACCACCAAGCGGAGGCGAATGCGCCCGGTTCGTCCGACTGGTCTCCGGTGCGCGTTTCCCGCGTCGCCCTCAACTTCGACGCCTACCCAACTACGTCGGAGGTAGTCGTCCGGTTTGACGGTCGGCTGTCCTTGCACGCTCTCAAGAATGCGCTCCGCGTCGCCTGGCCCCGGCTGCATCAGCGCGGTTGGCTTTGGAGAAGCCGGCCGCTGGGCGAACGCACGCTAGCTCTGCTCCGATTCGTTTGCCTCGAGACACCACCTGACTCAATGTGGCGCCAGCGGCTTGAGGTCTGGAACGCGTCCCATCCCGACTGGGTGTACTCGGGCGTGCGGGCCTTCGAAAGAGCCGTCCGCCGTGCCGAGGAGGAACTAACCGGCGAAGGTTACGCTCTCGAATGGTTCTACAACGCGCTTGCTCGACTCGATCTTCCGGAGCTCTATCGAGCTAGACGCGCCGGAACGAAGGGTGCTCGCCAACTCATAACACGGCGCCTGGCTCAGATGCGCCGGACGAACGACACCATGCGTCGCGCTTTATTGCAAAGACGAGCAGGAGGGGACAGAAAGAAGCGGTCGTCAAGACATGGCGGCCAGACAAGATCGGACGGCAGTACTCGGTCGCGATCCGGCTGAGACGACATGGCGCGCAGCCAGAAGACAATTCGATTACCACTTGCCAGCATATCTCCCGCATACTCCTCCGGGCGCGTAATTCGGCTAGCAGCAACTACCTCTGCTAATCGGAGGCCGCTGCTTAGCTAGCCGAAAAATGCCCCTGGGGGTAGAATCAACGCTGTTAGCGGGGAGGTGCTAGGCCCGCACTCGGTTCCTTCCAAGCAGGATGTCGCGGGTTCGAGTCCCGTCCCCCGCTCCAGCACTTCGAATCCGAGACTCCGGTACAACATGAACCGAGGGCTGCGCGCCTACCCCCGCAGTAGACGCGCAGCCCGATGTCAGCTATCGATTCGTCCGTGTGGACGTGCGGCTCTACTGCACCCGCCGCCTCCGCGCGTACCACACGCCACCGCCCAGCGCGACGGCGCCAGCCAGCGCAGCCATGGCGCCCGCTAGCAGGCCAGCGTCCGAGCCGGATGAGCCGGGGAAACGCGGGTCAAGGGAGATGCCCCCGATAGGCGCCGCTTGCCCCGTTTCGGCAAACCTGACCCCGTGCTGGGCAAAGGTGGCTTCCTCGAAGGTGACGTGCTTGACCGTCCCCTTGTTCGGGACGTTCTCGGCGCCGGGGAAGAAGTTGGTTGTCAGGCCCGGCTTCTTGACGGCCATATCGCCTGGTGGACTCGCCAGAGGATCGGAGACGTTGTCGCACCAGATATTGTTCGTTGAGGAGAAGCTGACAGTCGGCCCCACGAAGGGCCCAATAACACCCGGCGTCGACCCCTTCCGCGTGAAGGTGAGGGTGGGAGCCACCGGCAGCGTGACGTCGAAAGTGCCACAGTCGGCGAACTCGTGGCGAATTGTCATCTTGCCAGGCGTCTGGCTCTGGTCGTTTTCCAGCACTTCAGCCTTCGTGTTCCATACCTCGGTCCCGTCTGGGCAGGCGACAACGACGTTGTTGATGCTCCTGAGCGAGAGCTTGACGATCTTGACCGGGATGCTCGCTGGGAAGGTGGGTCCCGCCTGCGCCAGCCGCTGCACGATTGTGTCCGTCGGAGATAGCCCAGTGTACGGGGTGGTGGGCGTGCCCGCTCCGACTTTCGTGTTGTAAGTATCGAAGGGCACGCCCTCGAAGTTGATCCTACCAGTGTAGGCGGCGCAACCGGGCCCGAAGAATCCCGCAGGCAGGGCAAAATCCTGCCATGTTGAGGAGCTATCCGTCTCCAACAGGTCATATCCTGCAAGGACGGGACCGGCGGCCTGGGCCGGCCGGCGCTCTCCAAGGCTGAATGCTAGGACCATTGCCACGGCCACCATCAAGGCGGCGATGATGTATTGTCTTCTCATGTGTTTGACCTCCTACCGAGTATTGGTCTCTCAGACGAGAACTCAGTCTCGACGACCCGTCCGCGCCGGACTTCCTCGTGTAAAGGCAAGGCCCGGCGCCATCCTTTTGACGCCGGGCCTAAGCGAGCGCTACGATCGCTTGGTGGGAGGGGCATCCGCTTAACCCCGGCGTCCCGACCGATTCACACGGCCCCACTAGCACCGGGGCCGTGCATGTTGCTGGTAAGCCTCTCTCCCCCTAGATACCCCCTTTCAAACACAGCCGCGCGGAACAGCCCGCCTGGGCTTGTCCGTGCACAGATACGCTCGGCTGCCAAGACGGCCGCCAAAGCCACCGGAAATGACGCATCCCCCTGCTCCCCTTTCAGGGCAGGTGCCAATCGTTGGGCGGGACAACGTTGACGAGCTAAAGTTCCACCAGTCGCCGCTCAGTATACTCCCGCCGCCGCGTTTGTCAAGGGGATAGACACATAAGACTCGCCGCCCCCTGCCTCCTGCATGGCCAGAAGACGGTCGAGCTGCGCTCCTACCCCCGCAGTAGACGCGCAGCCCGATGTCAGATATCGATTCGTCCGCGTGGACGTGAGGCTCTATTGCACTCGCCGCCTCCGCGCGTACCAGGCCGCGCCACCCAGCGCGACGGCGGTGGCGGCCGTGCCCGCGAGCGCCTCAGCCAGCAGCCAGGCGTCGCTGCCGGACGACGGCTGTGACTGCAGCGGCAGCGCCTCCGCGCCCGGATCGAGGGAGATGCCGCCGACTGGTGGCTTCCGGAGACCATCGCACGGAGTAACCTTGTCTGCGCAGGTCAGGACAGACAAGTTGGCTGCAGCCAACGGCTGATCGTTGATGTCCTTGATAGCGATTGGAGGCGTCGTTGCGCATGGCTTGGTCGGGCACGGACCTACTAGTGCGTTGAGAATATTCCCCGAGAAACAAGCGTCTATGATAACCGTCAATGTGACGCCCTTTTGGAAGCCACTGAGGAAAGTGGCAAGCTCGGCGCCCGTTATCACGCCGTCGGGGTTAGCAATAGTCGGCTTGTCCATCTCCAAGCCTCCACCCGCCACACATTGGCCGTGGCCGGCAAAGAAGAAGACGAACTCTTCATTGGCCTGCACCTTGGTCTTTAGCGCTGTGAGCTCCGTGATAACGTTGTCCTCGGTTGCCTGGCCGTTCGAGGGGCACTGATCCGGCTTTAGGGCCGCATCTAAGACGCGCACTCGATCCTGGTTTGGATCACTCCAGGTGGGCCATTGCTTGACAGCTGCCTCCAGTGTGCAAGGATCGCTTTCCGCGCCAGTGTTTGCGCCCGTGCCGTCGGTACCCACGAAGAGCGCGTGAAATTGCTTTCCGGGGTCTTGGATCCGCGTGGCCGCTCCTACGCTCGCCTGCGGGTTTTGGGACGCTGGCGCTACGCCAAACTTCGGGTTAACGGCGTTTGGGTCTCTGACGCAACTATCAAGCTCAGAGGCAGTGGTCACGCCATCTCCTGGGCCCGGATAGTTCCTATCGGCAAGCGTCTTAGGCGGATTGCCGCCTTGGGCCAGGCATTGGGCAATACGGTTTGTGTACAACCCTCCGACGTTGGCGGCAGCTACCTCGCCTGTATCTGCCAGCAGCACAACGGCGGCTAGCAAGACAGCAGCGCTAACAGCTGACAATAGCCATCGAGTGAGACTCCCCGATTGCATCGCGTCCTCCTTCTAAGGTTCAAGGAAAGGCTAGGCGCCTTCCGTTAACGCGTCGTGTGCCGTGAGTTACTGCACCCGCCGTCTCCTCACGTACCAGGCCGCGCCGGCCAGCACGACGGCGGTGGCGGCAGTAGCCGCGAGCGCCTGAGCCAGCAGCCAGGCATCGCTGCCGGACAACTGCTGCGACTGCAACGGCAGCGCTTCCGCGCCCGGGTCGAGGGAGATGCCGCCGACAGGGAGTTGCGGAGGAGCGGAGTATCCCAGTCCGGCACAGTTTTGATCGCACACGGCGGCGGCGGCCTCACCCTCTCCAGCCTGGGCCCCTGCGAACGATGGCGATTGTCTACCCAGCCCGTAGTATAGTATTTTGAACGGCGGCCAGAACGTTACCTCCTGTTGCCGTATGATCGTGCTGGCAAGCTCGCTCATACCGGTTTGGTCATAAACCTTACCCCTATCTATGTATGCCTGTATATCGTTCGCATCATCTGGTACTTTGATAGTTGTGAACGCTATGAACGGTGGGCCTTGGCACACTAGGCTGTCAGGTTGTTCCTCATCAGGGAGAACAACACCGTCATGTGTCCAAAAGATTGTCAGAGTGGCTGCAAAAGTCGGGCCGCAAGTAACGAAGACGGGGTAGGGTCTGGCGGCAGACGCCCTCTCAGGTCCCTTTGAGATTGCCGTTACTCCGAGCACCGCAATGACTAGAGCCGTAACGGCGAGTGCTGTCCGAGTTTTCATTATGATATCCCCTTCCTTGCGCCTTGAAGGGAGCGCTTCCCCTAATCAGCGACGCCGACACCAAGGCCCGGCGTCATTCCGTTGACGCCGGGCCTAAGCGAGCGCTACGATCGCTTGGTGGGAGGGGCGTCCGCTTAACCCCGGCGTCCCGACCGATCACACGGCCCCACTAGCACTGGGGCCGTGCACGTTGCTGGTGAGTTTCTCCCCCTAGCTACCCCCTTTCAAACACAGCGGCGCGGACACGCCCTTCCCAGGCCTGTCCGCGCGCACGTACGCTTGGAATGAAAATACAGTTAAGACCGCCAGGATGACGCATCCCTAACTCCCCCATCAGGGAGCGCGCCAATCGTCGAGCGGGGGGCCAACGTTTGACGAGCTAAAGATCCACCAGTCGCCGCTTAGTATACTCCTGCCGCGGCGTTTGTCAAGACCTGCCGCCAAATCCGTTCACCTTCCTGGACCGGCGGTATACTTGGCCGTTCGCGCGCGATAGGGCAGGGAGGGCCTGGTGCGAAGAGGTCTCGTCGCTGGCTGGCTGGGCCTGGCGCTGTCGACGGTCCTGCTCGCCGCGTGCGGCGGCGCCTCCGCGGCGCCGAAAGTCGTGCACATCGCTGCCGACCCCGCGTTAGCCGAGCGCGCGCTCGGCGTTGCGCAGGCTTCGCTGGCGCAGGCGCACCTGAGGGTCGAGCCGGCGACGGATCTTGCCACAGGGGACATCTTCGTCAGCAGCGTGCCTTCGAAGAAGAGCGATGCGACGACGTTTGTCGCCGGCTACTGGGTGGCGGCGGTGCAGCTGCCCAGCCCGGTCGGCGAGACCACGATGGCGGATCTGGGCGACGCGGTAGCCGGGCGGTCGGACCAGTGGCGGCGGGTTCTGGTACCGGCCGATACGCCGGTACCGTTCGCGCAGTGGTGGCCGGACGTCACGCCGGCTACGGAGCCGGTCGCGCTCGACGCCATCCCCGCTGAGCTAGCCAGCGATCCGAACGCGATCGCGCTGCTGCCGCTGGACGCCGTCGATGCGCGCGCGCGCAGCCTGACGGTCGACGGCGTGAACATCGTGTTCGGCCGGGGCGACATGGCCGCGTATCCGCTCGCGCAGAAGGAATGGGTGTCGACGCGCGAGCTCGGCAACAAGCGTTTCGACGGCGCACTACACACGCTGGCGGACGACCTCAGCGCGTCGCTCACCGCGCCGCCGCCCGACCCGATCATCATGCGCTCGACGGGCGACATCATCCCGTCGCGCTGCGCGTACGCGAAACAGCGCGACTACGGCGACTACCGGCATGCGTTCCTGCCGATGGGCCAGTGGCTCTCGCAGGCCGACATCACGACGGGTAGCCTCGACGCGTCGATGGCGGACATCAGCCCGCCGATCGGCTGCATCGATACCTTCAACCTCGCGGCGCCCGCGGCGAGCGTCGACGGACTGGTCTACGCGGGGTACGACTTGATCACGAACGCCGCCAACCACTCGCTGGACTGTGGTCAGATCGGCGCCTGCGGCGCGCAGGCGATGTTCGCGACGAAGGACAACCTGCGCGCGCACGGCATCCAGGTCGTCGGGAGCGGGAGCGACCTCGCGGACGCGCGCAAGCCGGTCATCCTCACCGTGAAGGGCGTGCGCTTTGCGTTCCTTGCATACGACGACATCGCGGAGTACTACCACGCCGACCTTGCCTCGGCCGGGACCGCGCCGCTCGACGAGACGTACGTGCGCGAGGATGTCGCTGCGGCGGCGAGCGAGGCCGACGTGGTGATCGTCATGCCGCACTGGGGCGTCGAGTACACGAGCGTGCCGACGGAGCGCCAGCAGACGATCGCCGCGGCGGCGCTCGATGCGGGCGCGACGATGGTGATCGGCAACCATCCGCACTGGGTGCAGGCGGTGCAAGCGACGCCGGGCAAGTTCGTCACCTACTCGCTGGGGAACTTCGTCTTCGACCAGAGCTGGTCGCTGGAGACGCAGCAGGGGATGGTGCTGGAGACGGCGTTCGACGGCGCGAAGCTCAAGGGCATCGAGATCTACCCGGTGCACATCTACGACCAGCACCAGCCGGACTTCGCGGGCGCGGATGAGGCGCAACAGATCCTGGGCCGCATCTGGGACGCCAGCGCGCAGCTTCCGTGAACACCCATGCGAAACGCCAATAGCCGGCCGAGCGCGCTAGCGCCACGCGCGCACGATCGCTTCGTCGTGCGGGAACGCCAGCGGCGGTAGTCCGCCAGGCGGAAAGAAGCGCACATCGATGCACTCCGCCCCAACCTCGATCCGCCCGCCGGTCACCCGCGCGGCATACGCGATGAAGATCACGCGCTCGCCCGCCGTCGACCAGGCACCGAGCAGGCGGTCGATGCGCACCTCGAGGCCGGTCTCCTCCTTCGTCTCGCGGATCGCGCCCGCCTCGAGCTGTTCGCCTGCGTCGATGTAGCCGGAGGGGAAGGACCACTCGCCCACGTGCGGCTCGTGGTTGCGCCGCACGAGCAGCAGCTGGCCCCGCCGCTCCGCGAGCACGCCGGCAGCGACCTTCGGGTCGTCAAAATGCACGTACCCGCAGTTGGGGCAGACCGGCCTTCGTTTGCCGAAGGCGGCGCGCCTGTGCAGCGCGGTGCCGCAGCGAGGACAAAAGCGAGCGATCACACTGTAACTCTGAATTCCCCGTCATTCTGAGGCAAGCCGGCCGACAGGCGGACGAGGTAAACTCCCTGTGAGTTGACCGAGCAGCAATCGTCACGGGTGAACGATCCCGCCACGGTCCTGCGGGAATACGCGACGGAGGACCGGTTCCTCGCGCGTCGGCTGACTGCGTGGGTTGAACTGCACGGGCCGCTCGTCGAGGACGCGATCGTCGACGCCGTGGCTGAGGGCGAGCCAGCCCGCGTTCTCGATGTCGGGTGCGGCACCGGCGACTTCTCGGAGCGGCTCCAGCGCCAACTCGCCGTAGACGTCGTCGCGCTCGATCTCTCGCCTAGGATGGTCGCCCTCACCCGCGCGCGTGGCCTCCCCGCGATGATGGGGGATGTCCAAGCTCTTCCCTTCGCCGGCGAAGAGTTCGACTGCGTGCTTGCGAACCGTGTCCTGTACCACGTGCCGGACCTCGACGAGGGCCTGGCAGAGATCGCCCGGGTGCTGCGGCCCGGGGGAAGGCTGGTTGCCATCACGTACTCAGACGACCACCTCCGCGAGTTGTGGGATGCCCTCGGCGAGTCACTCCCGCCGTCGACGTTCTCGGGAGAACGGTGCTGACAGTCTCCGAAAGGTGTTCGGCTTAGTGGAGCGTCGGGACTTCACCGGCAACGCGCGGTTCCCGAGCACGAGCTCCATCCTCGGACTTCTCGCCGCGTACGGCGACTTCTCCGACGTCGACCTGGGCGCGCAACTCGGAGACATTCAGGCACCGTTCACCGCTTCCTACCGGCACAGCGTCTTCGTCGCGCACAAGCACACGTAGCGAGGCCCGGTTGGGGCAGAAGCGGGCTAGCGCCACATCGTGATGCGGCGGAAGCGCTCGTAGTAGCGGCCGTCTTCGTCCTTCCAGCGCTCGCGAACGAAGTTAAGGAACTCCGCGCCTTCGCCGAACTGGCTCGCATGGCGCAGGAGCGCCTGGATCTTCGTCTCGACGGCATCCGTGATGTCGACGGGGTAGTTGGGGTCGTCGTTGCCCCAGATGAAGACCTCCTTCACGTTGTGCGTTTCGAGGCCTTCGTCGAGGTGCTCGGGAAAGTTGAGCCGGTCGCGGGCGGTCGGATAGACGGCGTCGATGGTGGCGAGGCCCGTCGCGCGATGATCGCTGTGGTTGACGAACGCGTTGCGATGGAAGACCTGGCTCGGCTCGTGGGTGAAGACGGCGTAGGGCTTGAGCTGACGGATGATGCGCACGATGTCGCCGAGGAGCCTGCGGGTGTACGTGAGCTCGCCGTCGACGTTGCCCTCAAGGAAGAAGACGTCCTTGACGCCGAGGACCGCGGCGGCGTTGCGCTGCTCCTGCTGGCGCAACGGCACGAGGCGGTCGGATGTGAGCGACGCGTCGCTCGTTCCCTTCGATCCGTCGGTGACGACGCAGTAGTAGAAGTCCCAGCCGGCCTTCGTCCAGAGATGGGCCGTGCCCGCGCAGCCGAAGTCGGTGTCGTCCGGGTGCGCGCCGATGGCGAGCGCGATCTTCGGCTGGTCTTTGGTGTCGGGCGGGCCGGCGGGCTTGTCGGAGTCGTAGGTATGCTCAAGGTCTGCTGACGTCACGGGGCACCTCGATGTGAGATTCGCGCGGGAAGTGTAGCACGGAGCTTGCTAGCTATCCTCGCGCCAGCGCAGCTCGTAGAGCCGAACCGGGTCCTCGAACCCGCGCAGCGCGGTCTCGCCGCGGTCTGCGAAGAGAAAGTCTTTGCCCGCCGCGAGCTGCCGTACCACGTCCGCGACGAGGATCTCGCCGCCGGCCGCGTGGTCGCAGACGCGCCGCGCGAGCTGGACCGCCGTGCCGAACAGGTCCGTGCCCTCGGCGACCGGCTCGCCGGCGTTCACGCCGATGTGAACGGAGAGCGTGCCATCGCGCTGATCGTCGGGCGGCAGGTCGCGGTTCTGCGCCGCGATCGAACGCTCGATCGCGGCTGCGCATTGCAGCGCGGCGGTCGCGGACGTGAAGGAGGCCATGATCCCATCGCCGGTATGTTTGATCTCCGTGCCGCCCTGGGCGCGCAGCGCCTCGCGCACGATGCTGTTGTGCGTGTGCACCAGCGCCTGCGCCTTCTCGTCGCCGAGACGTTGGGTCAGGCTCGTGGAGTCGGTGATGTCGGTGAACATGATCGTGCGAAACTCGGCCGGGCTCGCGCCCTGCGTCCGTCCGGTGTCCGGCGTCTTGGCCCCGCCCGCGACGAAGTCGATGATGAGCGGCGCCACGTCGTGCCGGTCATCCGTGATGAGCAGGAAGCCGGCGTCCGTAATCGACTTGGCGATCCGCTGCGAGACCGTCGCGGGGATGAAGGCGTTGTTCTTGCTGTGGAGCACGAGCGTAGGCGCGGTAATGCGCCCCAGGAGCGGGGAAACGTCGACCCATGTCAGCTCCTCTGCCATGAATTGACGGAACGCCTCCGGCTCGATAGCGGCGCGCATGTGCTCCGCGACCGCCGCGTCGTATTGCGGGTCATCGGTGCCCATGAGCACGCGCGTGAGCGTTTCTGTAAAGAGGACCCAATCCTGTTCGAGCAACGCCGTGTGGGCCTGTCCCGCCGCCGAGGTCAGGAAGTCTGCTGCCGACGTGTAGCCATTGAGGATGACGAGCTTGCTGAGACGCTCGGGGTAACGCGCGGCGAACGTGATGGCGACGGGAACGGCGTCATAGAACGCGGCTAGTGCGAACGAACCTAGCCCCGTGTGCAGCACTACCGCCTCCAGATCGCGCACCATCGCCTCGATCGAGAAGTCGAGAGCGCTGCGGTCGGAGAGTCCCGCGCCGCGCGGATCGTAAGTGATGAGGCGGAGCCTGCCGGCCAGAGGAAGATAGAGGTCCGCGAACGTTTTCCAGTTCAGTTGGCAGTGCATCACCATAGGAGGGCCTGCCAACACCAGCGGCTGGCCTTCGCCTGACAAGGAGTAGGCGATGCTCACGCCGTCGCTGGTCTGGGCATACCGGGTCTGCGGTTCCACGGAGGCATCGTAGCACGCGGAGCGCAGGAGAAGCCGAAGTGCGCTGTGCTACGCGAGCACGAGCGGCTTCGCTTTGGCGAGGAAGTCCTCTTTGCTCACCGGCGTGCCGCCCGCGGTCGCGACGTCGGGCCGGCCGCCACCGCCACCGCCCAGTGCCTTGCCGAGCTGCTGCGCGAGCTTGCCGGCGTGCATGCCTTTCTCAACAAGGTCGCTCGTCAGCATGACGACGACGTTCAGCTTCTCGTCCGCCGCTGAGCCGAGCACGATCGCTGCCGACTTCGCTTTCGAGCGCAGCGCGTCGCCGAACTGGCGCAGCGTGTTCGCGTCGGCGCCCTCGAGCCAATCGACGATGACGTAGCTGCCGTTGCGCTGCTCCGCGCGCGACAGCACATCGCTCGGGTCGGGTAGGGCGGCCGCCGCAGCCTTCGGGGCTTCGCGGGCGCGCTCCTGCAGGGCGCGCAGCCGCTCGGGCAGCTCCTGGGGCGGGACGTTGTACGTGTGGCTCAGCTCATCGACGACGCGGCGGCGCGCGTCGGCGTACTCGAACGCGCCGAAGCCGGTGACGGCCTCCACGCGGCGCACGCCCGCGCCCACGCTGCGCTGCTCCACGATGAAGAATGCGCCGATCTCGCCCGTGTCGTGACAGTGCGTGCCGCCGCAGAGCTCGCGGCTGAAGACGTCGCCGTTGGCGACGGTGACGACGCGCGCCTCCTCGCCGTACTTCTCGTCGAACATCGCGTCGGCGCCGGAGCCGAGCGCCTCCTGTGTGGGCATCACGTCGGTACGCACGTGGCGGTCGAGGACGATCTGCTCGCGGAC
>CAYQLM010000021.1:0-22918 GCA_964418365.1 uncultured Dehalococcoidia bacterium | reverse complement strand
GAGCAGCACCTGCTCCTGCACGACGCGCTCGGCCTCGCGTAGCTCGTCCTCGCTCAGCGGCTGGCCGTGGGTGAAGTCGAAGCGCAGGCGGTCGGGCGCGACGAGCGAGCCGGCCTGCTTGGCCTGCGGCCCGAGGACGACGCGCAGCGCCTTGTGCAAGAGGTGCGTCGCGGTGTGGTTGCGCATCGTCGCGCGGCGGGAGGCCTCGTCGACCTCTGCGTGCACGCTCTCGCCATCGGCGATCGTTCCGCGCGCGACGCGGCCGCGGTGCACGAACACGCCGCCGAGACGGCGCACCGATGTGACCTCGATCTCGCCGTTCCGACCGATGAGGCGGCCGCTATCGCCGACCTGGCCGCCGCCTTCCGCATAGAACGGCGTCGCGTCGAGCACGATCTCAACGCTGCCGTCGTCTTCTTGCACACTTCGCGCGATGCCGCCGCCGCTAAAGAGCGCTGACACAGCTGCCTCTGATGTCAGTCCCTCATATCCCACGAAGCGCGTCGCCGGCAGGTCCAGCAAAGACGAAAGGAGTGCTTCGTCTGCGCCACGCTCTTCTTCACGGGCTTGGCGTCCGCGTCCGCGCTGTTCCCCCAGCGCGCGATCGAAACCTTCCTCATCGACCGACCACCCGCGAGCCTCCACCACTTTGCGCGTCAGGTCGATCGGGAAGCCGAACGTGTCGTACAGCCGGAACGCCTCCTCGCCCGCGAGCACCTTCTGTTTGCCGGCCGAATCGATCGCCTGTTCCAGCCGCACCAGCCCCGTCTCCAACGTTTCGAGGAAGCGAATTTCTTCGTCGGTCACGAGAGTAAGGACGCGGGATTCGTTCTCGCTCAGCTCCTGATAGTGCTCGCCCATCGTCGTGATGACTATGCTGCAGACGTCGCTCAGGAATGGCTCCTCCAACCCGAGCAACCGTCCCTGGTACGAGGCGCGACGCAAAATGCGGCGTAGCACGTAACCGCGCCCATCATTCGAAGGTATGATGCCGTCGCCGAGCAGGAACGTGACGGCGCGCGCGTGATCGGCGACGGCGCGATATGCCGGCCGCCGTTCGTCCGTGATCTTGCTGTCGCCCGTAAGCGCGCGCAGTCGTTCGATGATCGGCACGAAGAGATCGGTCTCGTAGCTGGCCGCGGCGCCCTGGAGGACGGCGCACAGCCGCTCGAAGCCCATGCCGGTATCGACGCCGGGCTGCGCGAGCGGTGTCAGCGTGCCGTCCGGCGCGCGGTCGTACTGCATGAAGACGTCGTTCCAGAGCTCCCACCAGCGGTCGCAGTCGTGCGTGAGCGGGCAGTCGCTGCCGTCGACGAGACATGCGCCGGTGCGGTCGTAGATGATCTCGGAGTTGGGGCCGCAGGGGCCGGTGTCGCCCATCGCCCAGAAGTTGTCTTCTGGCCCGAGGCGCACCACGCTCGATTCGGGGCGGCCGGTTAGGCGCGACCAGATCTGCGCCGACTCGTCGTCCTCTTCGAAGACCGTCGGGTGCAGCTTGTCACTCGGCAGGTTGACGACCTTCGTGAGGAACTCCCAGGTGTAGGCGAGCGCCTCCTCCTTGAAGTAGTCGCCGAAGGAGAAGTTGCCCAGCATCTCGAAGAAGGTGTGGTGATGCGACGACGGCCCCACTTCCTCGAGGTCGTTGTGCTTGCCGCTCACGCGCAGGCACTTCTGCACGGAGGCCGCGCGCGTGTAGGAGCGCTTCTCCTTGCCGAGAAAGACGTCCTTGAACGGCACCATGCCGGCGTTGACGAACAGCAGCGTCGGATCGCCGGCGGGGATGAGCGGGGCGCTGGGGACGACCGTGTGCCCGCGCTGCTCGAAGTAGGAGAGGAACGTCTTGCGAACGTCGGCGCTCTTCATGTCGATGGGATTATATCGGCTGCGAACGTACGAACGAACGGCCCGCGTTAGACGATGGGCGCGTGGGGGAGCGTCGGGTCGAGCGCGGTGGAGAGCGGCTCCTCCTCCCCTGGAGCGGCGGCGAGCGAGCGCAATGGCGAGGCCAGGAGCCAGAGCGCGGCGGCGAGCATGGAGCCGGCGCCGAGATACAGAGAGAGCCGCAGGCCGGCGGTCTGGCCGATGACGCCACCGGCCAGAATGCCGGCGAGCGTAAACCCGAGATCGAGCATGCGGTTGAAGGCGTTCACGCGTCCCAGCATGCGCTCGGGCGCGATGGCCTGCCGCAAGCTCGTCGCGTTGATGTCGAACATCATGAACATGCCGTCGCCGCTGATCTGCTGGGCGATGAGCAGGCCGGCGGCGACGACCGTGGCGCCGCGCGCGATCGGGATGAAGAGCATCGAGATGCCCATCATCGCGACGCCGGCGATCATCGTGGGCCCGGAGCCGAAGCGTCGCGCGGCGCCACCGGCGAGCATCGCGCCGAAAAGGGAGCTGATGCCGCCGAGACCGAAGATGACGCCGAGCAGGCCAGGGTGGAAGCCGAGGCCGCGCGTGACGAAGATCATGTACGTCGCGAAGAACATCCCTATGCCGAACGCGGCGAGCGGCGTCGCGATCGCGAGCGAGCGCAGAAGCGGGTCGCGCAGCACGGCGCGCATGCCTTCAGCCGCCTCGGCCAGCGCGGGAGCGCGCGCCTCCGGTTCGGGAGGCGGCGGTTCGGGCGATCGGATCGTGCGCACGAAGGCGGCGGACACGATGAAGGAGATGGCGTCGACGAGCATGGCGAAGGGGCCGCTGAAGACCTGCACGAGCCAGCCGGAGACGCTGAAGCCGGCGAACTCGGACACGCTGGCCGTCGCCGCGAGCTTGCTGTTGCCCTCGATGAGCTCATCGCGCGAGACGAGCGTCGGCACGTAGGACTGGTAGGCGACATCGAAGAAGATGGTGAGCACGCCGGCGCTGAGCGCGACGGCGTACAGCTGCCAGATGGTGAGCGCATCGAACACGTACGCGATCGGGATCGAGACGATGACGGCGGCACGGCCGACGTCGGCGGCGATCATGACGGGTCGGCGCCGGAGCCGGTCGACCCAGACGCCCGCGGCGACGCCGAACAGGAGGCCGGGCACGTGGTTCGCGGCGGAGAGCAGCGCGACCTGGATGGGCGAGGCGTGGAGCGTGAGGATGGCGGTGAAGGGGATGGCGGTGCCGGTGATCAGCGATCCGAACACCGAGATCGTCTGCCCGGTCCAGAGCTTGACGAAGTCGGGATGGCGCCAGAGGCCATCGAAACGGAGACGCATCGGGAGAGTATAGCGAAGGGTGTTAGCTTGAACGAAGCAGAGCCTGGTCCCACCACGCGTCGAAGTCGAACGGCGTGGGAAAGGCGGCGAGCCAGCCGTCCGTCACGGGACGGAGTTCGTCCGAGGTCGTGTCGAGAACAGCGAGGCAGCCGGGCTTCAGCCCGCCCTGCTCCGGATGCCAGAGCCGGGAGGCGACGAGCGCATCGAGGCCGAGGAGCGTCGTGGGCCCGAAGGGCTGCGGCCCGATGGGGCAGTGCGCGTGGCCGAAGATGTGGTAGCGCGGCTGCAACGTTTCGAGCAGCGCGGAGATGAGCCGCGAGCCGAGGACGTCGCCACGGTAGCCGGTGCTGGTACCGTACGGCCCCTCGTGCGTGATGAGCAGATCGATTGCGCCGGGCGGCATTGCTAGCAGCGACTCGTACGACCCGCGATCGATCGCGGGTGCGCCCGGCAGCTCTTCCACGCCGCCGAGGAAGGCGACGCGGAGGTCATCGAACTCGAGCACGGTGCCGTCCGGCACGTAGCGGAGCAGATCCAGGTGGTCCGCCGCTGCCGTGTGGCTGTCGGCGTCGATCGATAATGATGCGAGCCACTCGAAGTCCTCGTGGTTGCCGCGGACGAAGTGCAGGGGACCCATGAAGAGATGTCGCGCGCGCCGAAGCGCCTCCGCTCGTGCGCCGTCTGCCGTCGCCAGGAGGGCAAGTTCGCCCTCTGCCGGGTCGACGGCGAGGTAGCGCTTCGTCGGCTCGTCGGCGCGATCGTTGTCGGGAAAGCCGAGGTCGCCGACCTGGATGATGAGATCGAACCGTTTGCCGAGCTTGGCTTGCAGCGTTGCGACGGCGGCGATGGCGTGGAAGATACGCCCGTGCACGTCACCGACGAAACAGATCAGCATGGCGGATAGCTCTCCCAGCTAGCGGCGAACGCCTGCGGCCTCGCCCTACGGCACTTGCTCGTACACCACAAGCTCTGGCCCCTCTCGTGCCGGGCCGGTCTCAATGAAGCCGCACTTCTCGGCGATGCGGCGCGACGCAGCGTTGTCCAGCGTGGTAATGATCACGAGCCGTCGCAGGTTCAGGTGAGCGAAGGCATAGTCGCGCACTGCGCCGAGCGCCAGCGTCCCGATGCCTCGACCGCGATCCGAACGGCGGAATATGTGATAGCCGATCAGGGCTTCTCTTGCTGCCTCATCGATGTCATGAAGCATGATCTGGCCCGTTGGGCGCCCATCTTGGAGGATGCAAAAGTACAGGATCGATGCGTCGCTCTCGGCGCGCCCGTACCAGCCCCTTTCGTGCTCGGTGAGGTCAGCCTCGGAAAGCAGAGCTGCCAATGTGACCGGCTCTGGCTGGGCGAGCGAGACCTCCCCCGTTGGGATGGGCTGGCCTTTGTACATTGTCACTGCGGCGCTGCCTGCTAGCGGAGGGCCGCGACGCTAGCGAAGCGCCGGATCGCGTCGATGTGGGCCTGCGGCGAGAGCTGCACAGCCATCGTGTTGAAGCTGACGTGGGTGGCGCCCATGTCGCGCCAGGCTTCCAGCGCCGCGCCCCACTGGTCTTCGGGCGTGTTGAAGACGCTGATGCGGCCCTCGATGCCGACGTCCTCGACCTTGCGGCCGGCGTCCGCGATGTACTGCCGGAGCCGCTCGATCGTTGCGCTGGAGTCGGGGCCGGGGCGGAACTGCGGGAACCACCCGTCGGCGATGCGCGCGACGCGCTTGAGCACCGGCTCTGTCATGCCGCCCATCCAGATCGGGATTGGGCGCTGTACGGGGAGCGGGTTGATGCCGGCCTGGCGCACGTGGTGATACTTCCCTTCGAAGTTCACGATCTCTTTCGTCCAGAGCTCGCGCAGCAACGCGGCCTGCTCCTCGACGCGCCGGCCGCGATTATGGAAGTTCTCGCCCAGCGCTTCGTACTCGACCGGGTTCCAGCCGATGCCGACGCCGAGGCGCAGCCGCCCGCGGCTGAGCACGTCGATGGCGGCGGCCTGCTTCGCGACGAGCGCCGTCTGGCGCTGCGGCAGGATCAGGATGCCGGTCACCAGCTCGACGGAGCTTGTGATCGCGGCGAGCATGCCGAAGAGCACCATCGGCTCGTGAAAGGGCGTCTGATAGTTGTAGGGCGGTTTGAAGCCGAGCTTCTCGAATCGGTCGGGGTGGCCGCCGAGGACGTGATCGAAGACGAGGATGTGGTTGAAGCCCAGCTCTTCCGCCGCCTGTGCGTAATCGCGGATGACGGCGGGATCGTTTCCGATCTCGGTCTGGGGAAACGTAACGCCGATCTTCATATCAGGCTCCGATCTACTGCTGCTCCGGGCGGGTGAGCGGGAACGCCACCACGTCACGGATCGTCGGGCTGTTGGTGAGGAACATGAGAAAGCGCTCGATGCCGACGCCGAAGCCCGCGGTGGGCGGCATGCCGTACTCGAGCGCTTCGAGGAACTCCTCGTCGAGCATCTGCGCCTCGCGGTCGCCCGCCTCGCGCAGGCGCTGCTGCTCCTCGAAGCGGGCGCGCTGATCGAGCGGATCGTTCAGCTCCGCGAAGCCGTTGCCGACCTCGGAACCGGCCATCAGCACCTGCAGCCGCTGCACGCGCGCCGGATCGCCCGGGTCGCGCTTGGCGAGCGGTGAGACATCGACGGAGTGATTGACCAAGAACTGCGGGCGGACCAACGTCGGGCGGATCGCGCGCTTGTAGATCAGATCGATGAGCCGCCCGCGCCCGAGGCCGGGCTTCGCGTCATCGCCGGCGTGCTGGCGCGCGATGGGAAGCAGCGACTCCGCTGTCGGGTAGTCGTGCAGATCGACGCCAAGCCTCGTGAACAACTCCATGTAGTCCGCCTCTGGCCAGGGCGGCGTGAAGTCGAGCTCGTTGTCGCCGTAGCGCAGCTTGAGCGTGCCGAACGTCTCGTTGATCGCCGTCGTGTAGAGCCGCTCGACGAAGCGCTTGAGCTGCTCGAGGTCCGCGTACGCCCAATACAGTTCCAGCAGATCGAACTCCTGCAGGTACTCGCGCCCGAGACCCTCGTTGCGGAAGACGCGCCCGATCTCGTAGATCTTTTCGAAACCGCCGACGATGAGCCGCTTGTGTGCCAGCTCCAGCGAGATGCGCAGGTAGAAGTCGTGGTCGAGCGCGTTGTGGTGGGTGACGAACGGTTCGGCCTCGGCGCCGCCGGGCACCGCCTCTAGCACCGGCGTCGAGACCTCGATGAAGCCTTCGCGCTCGAGGCAGACGCGGATGTTGTGCATGAGCTGCGATCGCTTGGCGAAGAGCGCCATCGATTCCGGCTCCGCGATGAATGCGAGATGGCGCTTGCGCACGCGCGTCTCGGGATCGGTGAGGCCGTGCCACTTCTCGGGCAGCGGCCGGAGCGATTTCGTGAGCACGACGAGTTCGCGCACCTCGACGGTGAGCTCGCCGGTCTTGGTGGTGAAGAGCGGGCCTTCGACGCCGATGAAGTCGCCGATATCGAGGAGTTTCGCCAGCTCGTAGCGCTCGCCGCCGAGCACGTCGCGCCGGAGCTGCACCTGGATCTGGCCGCTGGAGTCGCGCAGGTTGCCGAAGGTCGAGCCACCGTGCCGGCGCCAGAGGACGAGGCGGCCCGCGACGCGAACCGTCTCGCCCGCTGCCTTCTCGCGGGCGGCGGCGATCCGCTCGCGGCCGGGGAAGCTGGCGGGGTAGGGATCGATACCGAGCTCGCGGAGCCGCTGCAGCTTCTCGATCCGCGCCGCCCGCACTTCGGCGAGGCGGGAGGTGGACTGCTGTTCTGGTTCGTCGCCGGACATCGCCAGCATCTTATCGGGTCTCGGGGGGCAGATCGATTGCGCCGTCCGGAACGCTTTCTGCTACAATCGCTGCGCTGGTAGGGCGAAACGATGCGATCCAGGGGCACAAGCTTGGCTCGCAGTCGAGCGCTGGTGCAGATGACGTGACGCTCGAGCCTCCGTCGCAAAGTGTTTCGCTTCAATAGCCAATATCTTCCGCATAACAGAAGGAGACCCCGTCATGGCAGTCGTACTGATCACAGGATGCAGCAGCGGCTTCGGGCTGCTCTCGGCTCTGCAGTTTGCCCGCAACGGCGACCGCGTCTTCGCGAGCATGCGCGATACGAAGAAGGGCGCCGCGTTGGAGGAGATCGCACGGAAGGAGAACATGCAGATCGAAGTGGTGCCGCTCGACGTGACGGACGAGCAGTCCGTCGCGAGCGCGGTCCGGCAGGTGATCGAAAAGGCGGGCCAGATCGATGTGCTGGTGAACAATGCGGGCATCGGCGCGCACGGGCCGATCGAGGAAACCGACGACGGCGAGGCGCGGGAGATCTTCGACACGAACTTCTTCGGTGTGCTGAACACGATCCGCCACGTCGCGCCCAAGATGCGCGAGCAGCGCTCGGGCACGATCGTGAACGTCTCGTCGCTCGCCGGGCGCGTGCCGCCGCCCTTCGGGGGCATCTACTCGGCGAGCAAGTTCGCTCTCGAAGCGGCAAGTGAGGCGCTGCATTTCGAGCTCCACCCCTTCGGCGTGCGCGTGCTGCTGATCGAGCCGGGCGGCTTCCAGACGAATATCGAGAACACGCGGCGTGTCGCGCGGCGCTTCACCGAAGGCTCGCCGTACCTCGATCTGGAGCAGCGGTTCGAGCAGTCGCTGACGAAGCTGCCGGCGGCCGCGGAACGGGCGGACCCGCAGATCGTCGCCGAGACGATCTACAACGCGGTCTACGACAAGGAGCCGAAGCTCCGCTACCTCGTCGGGCAGGACGCCGAGATGATCGGCGGGCTCAAGAAGCAGCTCGACGACGCGCAGTTCGAGCAGACGATGCGCCAGGCGCTGGACTTTTGGGACTAGACAACGGTCATCGGAGCGGGTAGGGTGTATGCGCCATGAGTGAGAACGGCAAGTCCTTCACCCGACGCTACCCGCGCGAGCTTCCGGTCGAAGGGGGCACGGTGACCCTGCGGCTCATGGAGCCGTCCGACCGCGATGCCATCCTTGAGTTCGCCCGCCACCTACCACACGACGACCTGCTCTTCCTCCGGCTCGACATCACCTCGCCCGAGGGGATGGTCGAGTGGATCAACAACGTCCAGGCCGGCCGAACGGTCACGGTGCTGGCCGAGCAGGGGGGCAAGGTCGTCGGGTACGCGAGCATCCACCACAACGACGCAATGTGGAACCGACACCTGGGCGAGATCCGCGTGAATGTGGGAGCGGAGTTCAGGAAGCAGGGCCTGGGCCGGCGCCTCGTCGATGAGGTCTTCGCGATCGCCCGCGACATCGGCCTGCGCAAGATCACGGCGCAGATGACGCCGGATCAGAAGGGCGCGCGCGTGACGTTCGAGCGGCTCGGCTTCCGTCCGGAGGCGCTGCTGGCCGACTTCGTCGTCGACCGGGACGGCAAGACGCGCGACCTGCTGATCATGACGCACGATCTGGCGGGCTTCACGAACACGGAGTACCTGAGCGCCACCGGCGCTCGGGCGTCCTAAGCGGAACGCTCAGAGACGGCAGGCTCGGCGGCGTGGGTGCCGCCGTTCTTGTGATTCGTCGCCGCGAAGTCGGGCACGTCGGTCACGTCGACGCCGGCGGCCGCACGCAGCTCAAGGAACGACTGGTCCAGGCACTGCTTGAGCAGATCGACGTCTGAGACGGTCTTCGGGTCCACCGTCAGACCGAAGAAGAGCCGCTGGTTGTAGCTGGTCACTCCCACGCCCAGCGCCATATCGAGGCTCAGGGGCACCAGCGGGTGGTGCGTCAGCAGCAGGTGTCCCACGCAGTAGAGCGGGATCATCGGGCCCGGGACGTTGGTGCAGATCATATTGATCGTGGTGTTGACGGTCGTGTAGCTCGCCAGCGCCTGGAGCGGCACGGGCGCGAGCGCAGCGATGCGCAGCAGCCTGTCGAGGGCGCCGGCCTGGTTCTCCTTCTTGCTTTGATCGAGCTGCTCGCGAAGCTGTTTCAGCCGTTCGGCGGGATCGGCTTCGCCGATCGGCAGCATCGTCACCATAGCGGAAATCCTGTTGCCCAACGCGCCCTTCTCGTCCTCCGTCCGGACGTTCACGGGGATGCCGACGCGCGGCTGCCAGCCTTCAACGGAGATACCGTGATGCAAGAAGTACTTGCGCAGGCCGCCTGCGAGGATCGCGAGCACGACGTCGTTCACGGTGCCGCCGAGCGAGGTGCGGATCTGGCGGATCTCGATGAATGACATTTCGCTGAAGGCAACCTGTCGGTCGGGGCCGATCGGGGCTGAGAACGGCGTGCGCGGCGCCGGCCGCATCGCCCATGTCGAGGCCGATGTCAGCGCGCGCAGCACGTCGAGGCCTTGCTGGATGCTGGGCCGCGGATTGAGGAGGCTCTCCTGTATTTCGCGTGCCAAGTCCATCTGCGCGCGCGCCTGGTCCCAAAATGCGCGCGTCAGCCGCTCGTTGGAGCTGGGCAGCGGTTGCGGCGTCCAGCCGTCGTCCTCCGGCGGCGGCGCGGGCTGCGGGCTGATGTCGAGCGTGGCGACGAGCAGCTCGATGCCGGAGACGCCATCGACCATACAGTGGTGCACCTTCGACACGATCGCGCTGCGGTCGTGCTCCAGGCCGTTGATGACGAACATCTCCCAGAGCGGCTTTTCGCGATCGAGCGGCTGCGGGAAGAGACTGGTGGTGAGCTCACGGAGTTGCTCATCGGTCCCGGGAGGGGGCAGTGTGACGTGGTGGATATGCCGCCGGACGCTGAAATCGGGGTCGTCCTCCCAGGTGGGGTGGGCCAGGTTCGCGGGTACCATGGCCACCCGCTGGCGGTAACGTGGAATGAGCGGCATCCGGGAGCTCATATGCGAAACGAGCGTCTCGTGGGAGATCTGGCCTTCGTAGACGGCCAGCGAGCCGATATGCAGCGGCGCGCTGGGCCGTTCAAAGTACAGGAACGACGCGTCGGTTGCACTGAGACGATGATTGAGCGTGCCTGGCATTGCCGAGCTACCTTTAAGTCCACCAGAAGGCGGGTACCCCAATAGCTTACTCTCATTCGCCCGCCGCGTCCAGCGCCGGCCGAAAGCCGACGGGCCGGTGTGCTATAGTTAAGCAGGCACGCAATCTGAGCGTGCGAGGTGGGGAGGCCGCCAATGAGCGCCGCGCGCACCGTGCCCGCGACGTTTGAAACAGCGGAAGTGCCGCTCTGGCGGGAGGCCCTGTTCGGCATCGACTGGCTCTCGCTGCGCCTGTCGCCCGTTTACTACGGCATAGGCGTACCTCGGGGGAACGGGGACCCCGTCATCGTGATCCCCGGCTTCCTGGGCTCCGACAACTACCTGGTCGAGATGTACAACTGGCTGCGCCGGATCGGCTACCAGCCGTATTACTCGCGCATCGGCCGGAATGCTGATTGCCCTGACATTCTGCGCGAGCGTCTCTTCGACACGCTCGACCGTGTCTGGGCGGAGACGGGAACGAAGGCACACCTGATCGGCCACAGCCTGGGCGGGCTGATCGCGCGGGCCGCGGCCAGCCGGCGGCCAGAGCAGGTCTCGCAGGTGATCTGTCTCGGCTCTCCTTTCAACGACATTCGCGTCCACCCGATGGTGCTGGCGGCGGCCGGCTTCGTCCGAGGCCGCATCGTGAGTCAGCAGCGCAACAACGGGAACGCGGAGCGCGAATTGCCGCGCACCTGCTACACCGGGAGCTGCACGTGCGACTTTGCCGAGGCGCTGCGGCAGGATCTGCCAGCGTCGATCGCGCGAGCGGCGATCTACACCGAGACCGACGGCGTCGTCGACTGGCGGAGCTGCGTGGAGGAAGACGAGTCGCTGAACACGCGAGTGGACGGCACGCACTCGGGCCTGGCTTTCAACCCACAGGTCTATCGAAAGCTGGCGGAACTCCTGGCGTCTGTAGGGCGCCCGAAGCGCAAACGAAGTTAGGCCAAGTCCCGCCTGATCGCCTAGGAAACCGGGTCGGGCCGCGAGCTCGCGCTTATTTGGCTCGTGCTGGAGACGCGCTTGCCGTCGCCGTTGCCGGCCGACTGGGCGGCCTCTCTGGCGCGGCTGAAGACGCCGCGCGCAACATCGGCGCCGGCCTCGTTCGCGCTGCGGTTCGCCTTGACGACGCGCTGCATGATCTCACGCGTTTCCTTCTGGGCGTCGGCCAGCTCGCCGAACCACTGGCGGGTCACCTCCAGCGCACGCCCCTGAGCTCGTGTGGCGCTTTCGATGACTGCGCTGTAGAAGCCAGCGACATCGAACGGGGCGCCGAGCCACTTCTCCGCCAGCTCGACGGCTTCGCGCTGTCCTTCCTGAGCCGATTCGATGAGTGCGGTCGAGACGCGGTGGGTCCGGTTGTTGGCTGCTCGGACCGCATCGATGAACGCGTCCGAGCTTTCGTTGAGCGCTTCGAAAAACTTACTTGTGGCGTCATTGCCAGCCATGAGCCTGCCCCTTCCTTGGAACCGACATAGACTCTTCCTCCTCCAATCATCGTACGCAGGTTGTTGCTCTGTCAAGCCCTGCATATTGCCGGGCGGCAAGGAAGAACGCACAGTCCCGTTCTTGCCAGCAGGCAATAAAGGTGCGAGAATGGCACTCCAACGTGTGCGTTGGGTGGTGGGGGAAGAAAGGTAGGACCCGGTATGGCAGATCAGGCCGAGAAGCAGACGCCGGACATTGTCCAGCTCTGGCGAGACTGGCTAACCCAATCTGAGCGTCAAGTTAACAGCTTCTTCAACGAAGCCCTGGGCCAGGAGGCCTCGGCGCGCTCGATGGCCGGCTACATGGAGCTGTACGTTGGTCTCCAACGGCTGCTGGCGGAGGCGATGCAGCGCTACCTGCAGTTCGTCAACATGCCTTCCCGTGCCGATGTGGTCAGCCTGGGCGAGACCTTGCGCAGCATCGAGGACCGGCTGGGGCGCATCGAGGAGACGCTTCAGATCGCCGCTCAGGCAGTGGACGCCCGGGCGTATGAGGCGCCCGCTACGGAACCCTCCCGGACGAGGCAGCCCCCGGTCTTCGCGAACGGGGAAGAACCCCGCCTGTCGGCCGCGCCCATCCCCGAAGAGCTGCGCCGCTAGCGATTCCCAACGGAGTCGGCGGCTCCGGGCCGGCCCCAGAAGGGACGACGAGGCCGAGCTATGGTGACAAGTACCGCAACGACGGATCGTTCGCTCACCGATCAGTTCCGGCGCGAGGCGCGCCTTACGGTGGAGCGTGCCCGGCGCAGCATCGACGTCGCTGTCGGGCGGAGCGAGCCGGAAGTCGGGCTCACGCCAAGGACGATGATCTACAGCCGCGGCACGATGCGGCTGTACCGCTATCGGCCGATGGTGGACGAGGTGTACCGCGTGCCGGTCATCTTCGTCATGTCGCTGATCAGCAAACCATACATCCTCGATCTCGTCCCCGGGCAGAGCCTGGTCGAGTACCTGCTGCGACAAGGTTTCGATGTGTACATGGTGGACTGGGGTGTGCCCAAGCCGGAAGATCACGTGCTGCGGCTGGAAGACTACGTCCTGGAGCGGCTGCCGCGCTGCGTCGCGGAAGTGCAGCAGGTCACGGGCGAGAAGGACGTCTCATTTCTGGGCTACTGCATGGGTGGTCTGTTCGCCCTCATGTACGCCGCAGCGTTTCCGGACGCCGGACTGAAGAACCTGCTCTGCGTCGCGACGCCGGTCGATTTTGCGGGGATGGGTCTGCTGCGCGCATGGGCCGATCCGCGCTGGTTCGAGGTCGATCGCGTCGTCGACACGCTGGGCAACATCCCGGCCGAGATGATCCGCTCGTCACTCGAGATGCTGCGGCCGCTCGACCGCATGCTGAGCTACGTGCGACTGTGGGACAACCTCTGGGACCCGGAGTACGTGCGCAACTGGCGCGTGCGCTATCGCTGGGTGATGGACCAAATCCCGTTTCCTGGCGAGGCGTACCGGCAGTTCATCAAAGAGCTGATGTGGGGAAACAAGCTGCTGACCGGCGAGCTCCAGCTCGGCGGCAGGGCGATCGATCTGCAAAACGTGCGCTGCTCGGTGCTGAACGCGATGGCGCAGCACGACCACATCGCGCCGCTGGCGGCGACGCAGCCGCTTACGTCGCTCCTCGGCGGCGACGACCGGCAGGAGCTGCTCGTTCAGGGCGGGCACGTCAGCCTGATCGCGGGGCTGAACGCCCTCCTCCGCCTCTGGCCCACGGCGAACGAATGGCTCGCCGTCCGCTCGGTTTAGCTTCAGGCCGAAGCCTCTCTCCTTGCTGTTGACGCTCACGTCAGGCACCCGCGCGGCCGATCCTACCTTGGTAGGGCAGGGAGCGCCCGAACTTCGAACGGGAGAAGGGCGCTATGCCAACGATCGAGGCCAACGGCAGCGAGCTCTACTACGAGGAGCACGGCGAAGGGGAGCCACTGCTGCTGATCATGGGCTGGGGCGGCAACGCGGCGACCTGGAAGCCCCAGATCCCGGGTCTGGCGGAGCGCTATCGAGTGATCGCGTTCGACAACCGCGGCGCGGGACGGACTACTGCGCCGGACCAGCCGTACACCATCCCCCAGATGGCAGGCGACGCAGCCGTACTGCTCGACGCGCTGCGGGTGCCGCGAGCGCACGTCTTCGGCATCTCGATGGGCGGCATGATCGCGCAGGAGTTGGCGCTGCGCCATCCAGACCGCGTGGACACACTCGTGCTGGGCTGCACATCGCCCGGCGGGCGACGGGCGGCGGGTGCGCGCGACTTGCAGAAGAACATCCAGGACTTCGAGAACACGCCGCAAGAGGATATCGATCTCCAGTGGTTCGCGGGCTTCTTGAAGCGCCTCTGGACGGACCGCGCGCTCGCGAAGTCCGATCCAAGCCTACAGGACTTCGTGCTATCGCTGATCCGCTACCCGCCGGCCAAGCACGGCCTGCGCAACCAGGCTGCGGCGATCTCGCGCCACGACGCGTACGACCGGCTACAGGAGGTCACGCAACCGGCGCTGGTGATGACGGGGGACAAGGACGAGCTGATCGACTTCGAGAACTCGTTCATTCTCGCGGGACGCATTCCAAAGGCTGAGCTGCGCATCTTCCCGGGGCTGAAGCACGCGTTTCATCTAGAGCAGGCGGAGCTGGCCAACTCGGTCATCATCGAGTTCATCGAGCGGGCGAAGAGCAGGCCGCTCCCCATCACGCAGCTGCGCAGCGCGTAGCGCGCCCGCCGGCGGCTGTCGCAAGACCTCGCGCACCTCCGCGATCGCGCCGGCGAGCTCCGGCAGCTCCTTCTCCTCCGCTCCCGAAGCCTGAGTAAACACGAACACGCATCGCGCTACTGGGCGGCCGAGCGCCTCCTGCAGCGCGAGCGCGTACGCTGCGCCCTGCAATCGATAGTGCTGCAGCATCTCGTCTAGCCGCGCCGGGTCAGGCACGACGTCCGTCTTGTAGTCGACGACGACGAGGCCGTCTGGCGTCTCGTAGAGCAGGTCGATGAAGCCTTCCAGGGTGACGCCCTCGATCGGCGCGGCGACGTAGAGCTCGCGCCAGTTCCGGCAGGCGACGGCCTCGCGCAGACAGGGCGTGCCGATCGCGGCTAGTGCGGCGCGTGCGATCTCGCCGGCGCGCGCCGGGATGCCTTCGGCGGCGGCCTGCGCGCGCGCCGCGCGTTCGACATCGCCCCCGCGGTCGAGATCGATTGTCTGCAGCACGGCGTGGACGGCGCGGCCGAAGGCTGTGCCCGCGCGCCCGCGCTTCCACGGCGGAGCGTCCGCGGGCGGACGCTCCTTCTGGAGGTTCGGGTCGTCTTCCGCATGCGCGGCGCGGCGGGCAACCTCCGTCGCGGCGATCGCCGGCACGCGGCTAAGCACGTCGATGCGCCGCGATCGCTCCTGCTGCCACCGTTCGCGGCGCTCCGCGCTGTCGTCGAACGCCGCGGACGCGGCGCGCTGGGCCGGCGCCGCGATCTTGAGGACTTCGGCAGCCTGCCAGAGCTCGCGCGCGTCCATGCAGAGCGGATACATCGCGCTGGCGTGGCATTCCTGGTCGCGCTTGTGATGCAGGCTGACAACGAGATGATCGCGCGCGCGCGTGGCAGCCACGTAGATCAGCCGCACTTTCTCGGCCTGGTCCATCTTCTTCTCTTGCCCTTTGAGTTCCTCGTAGCCGTTGGTCACGAAGGACGAGTGATCGTCGCCCAGGCTGGCCTCGATCGCGCCGTCTTCTCCCCAGAGCACGCAACTCGGCTTGTGCGACGAGGCGATGTTCAGCCCGGCGAGGACGACGATTGGGAACTCGAGGCCCTTGGCCGCGTGGATCGTCATGATGCGCACCGCATCATCGTCCGGCTCCGGCACCACGGTCTCGATGACGCGCGTGCCCTCGACCGCCTGACGCTCCGCCCACTCGATGAACTGGCGCAGCGTGCGGCCGCCGGCCTCGGCGAACGCGCGCGCCTGATCGAGCGCGAAGCGGAGGCGCTGCCAGCGCTCGCGCGGGCGCCGGTGCGCGAAGGCCAGCTCGAACAAGCGCCGCTCGCGGATCACCGTCTCGACCAGGCCGCTGATGGGCATCCACCAGCGGCGTTTGTGGAACGAGCGCAGTGACGCCAGCGCCGCTGCGACAGGACCACCGGCGGGCGGGTCCCTGCGGTAGTCCCAGTGGCCGCCGGCCTGTCGATAGCGCAGCAGGTCATCGTCCGCGCAGGCGAACGCGGGCGAGCGCAGCGCCGCGATGAGCGCGACCTCGTCCGTCGGGTCGTCGATCGCGCGGAGGACAGAGAGCAGGTCGCGCACCTCCTGCGTGCCGTAGACGAGCGAGCGGCTCTCGACGCGGTAGGGGATGCCTGCATCCTCCAGCGCCTCCTCGATGGGCGGCAAGGCGGTGCGCGTCGGGATCAGGATCGCGATGTCGCGGTAGCTGGCGTTCGTCACGGTACCGTCCACTTCGATCTGCCAAGGTGCGGCCTTTGCCGAGTGGATGACCTGCGCCAGTTCTCGTGCCTCCCGGCGGCGGATCGGGTCGATCGTGTCCTCGCTTGGCCCGCCGAGGACGCGGACCGTGACGCCGGCCGCCGGGGGCGGACGCGAGGCTTCCAGCGGGACGTAGGTGGCCTGGCCGGGCTGCGCGGGATCGATGAGGTTGCTGAAGATGTGGTTCGTCCAATCGATCACGGGCTGCACGGCGCGGAAGTTCTGCGTGAGATGAACCAAACCCGACGCGAAGTGCTCCTGCGCGCGCTGGTAGAGCTCGATGTCGGCGCGGCGGAAGCGATAGACGGACTGCTTCGGGTCGCCGACGAAGAAGAGCCGTCCCGGCGTGACGGCCGCGTCTTCCCAAGAGGGCGGGTCGCCAGGGCCGTCTTCGCCGGCGATCAGCGTGGCGATCTCGATCTGGAGCGGATCGGTGTCCTGGAACTCATCGATAAGGAGATGCGTGTAGCGCTCGCGCACGTCCCGGCGGACATCGCTGTTCTGCCGGAGCAGGTCGCGCGCCTGCACCAGCAGATCGTGAAACTCCAGCCGGCCGCTGCGCTTGCGTTCTTGGGCATAGGTCAGCGTGAACGCGCGCAGGGATGCGAGCAGGGAGGTGAGGACGGCGGCTCGCGCGCCGCGCACAGTTGCGTCGCGACGGCGCTGGGCGTCAGAGAGCAGCTCACGGATGTCGTCTGGCGCGATGACATCCCAGTTGTTCTTGTTGCCAATTCTTCCAGGGCTCAATCGCCGGCCATCGGCGAGGACGCGGAGGCGGTCGAGTTCGCTGTCCGCAGCCGCGAGACGGCTCCGGTACGGCACGAGGATGTCCTCCAGATGACGGAACAGCTTGTCTTCTTCGTTTGCCCGATGACCGCGGAGCTTTAGTGCCTGATCCAGCCGCGCGAGTACGAGCGAGACATCGACGGGTGGGAGTGGCACTTCAGAGATCGACGCATCTTCGAGGCGGTCCCAGTTCTCGTGGAGCTGGAGCGCCACGTCGCGCAGGTCCTTGAGGTCGAGCCCGAGCGTGAACGCGCGCAGCAGCGTCTCCTCCATCGATGCGTCGGCGAGCAGCTCGTCGACGTAGGCGTTCCAGCGCTCCTCGAACGCGATGGAGGCGCGGATCTCCTCCTGCACGTCGATGACTGGCGGCAGGCCCGCTTCGACGGCATGCTCCGATAGGATGCGCTGGGCGAAGGCGTGCAGCGTTTCGATCGCCGCGCCGTCGAGCTGCGTGATCGCCGCCGCGCAGCGCTCGCGCTCGTCTGCAGACAGGGCGTCGTCGCGAGCGGCGTCCTCCAATCGAAGGCGGACGCGGTCGCGCAGCTCCGCCGCGGCAGACTCCGTGAAGGTGATGGCCGCGATGCTGCGCTGCTCGGCCGCGCCGCTCGCGATGAGGCGCACGAGGCGCTCGATGAGCTCGCGCGTCTTGCCGGTGCCGGCGCCGGCCTCGACGAAGAGCGTTGAGCCGAGGTCATCCTGGATCCGGCGTCGCGCAGCATCATCCGTGTACGTCGGCGAGGTCATGGCGATCCTATCGGCTCAGCAAGATCGAGGTATGGGCGCACGTCGGGCGTCCCTTTCTTGCGCTCCCAGACGCGCGTGCGGTCGCCCGGACAGACGCGATCGAAGGGGCAAAACATGCAGTTCTCGTAGCTCCCCTGGTTGGGCCTGCCCGGCCGCGCGGGGAAGATGCCGCCTTCGATGCCGGTGACGATCGTCTGCACCACGTCGCTGAAGCGGGCGAGGCGTTCGCCGGTGACGGCGTAGCCCTTCTTGTCGTAGTTCTGGCGCTCGGTGACGAACCAATAGTGCGCGTCGACCGGCTTGTCGCCGAACTTCGCGCGCGCGGCGAGCGCATACGCCGGGAGCTGGAGTAGCTGACCTCGATACACTGCATCGTCGTCGAGCTTCTTGTGATGGTCCCAGATGCCCCCGGTCTTGTAGTCGAGGACGAGGATGTGCGATCCGTCCGGCGCGACATCGACGCGGTCGATGCGTCCGCGCAACGCGATCGCGCGATCGGCGAGACGCAGCGTCACCGGCGGATCGCCGCCGTCCAGCCCGAAGGAAAGCTCCACGTCCGCCGGCACGACGCCGTGCTCCGACCGCATCGCTTCGTCGTGGTCGAGGAAGTCGCGCAGGTCGCGGAGGATGCGCTCGCGATCGAGCCGCCAGAGCAGCGGCCGGCCCGTGATGCCGGACGCTTCGGCGGCGCTGCAGAGCTCCTCGCCGATGGCCAGCAGCCGCGCTCGCTCCTGCGCGGTCCACGGCTCGTCCGGCGACGTCCTCTGCGGCGCTTCTCGCACGAACTGCTCCAGCGCGTGATGGATGAGATTGCCGCGCTCGAGCGGCGTCAGCGTGAGCGTGTCTTCCGGCTTCGCCGTCTCCGCGACGTTGAGCAAACGCGCGAGGAAGTAGCGGAACGGGCACGCCGCCCATGTCTGGAGCGCTGTCGGCGAGACCGGGTGCTCCGCCGATGGCGCCAGCGCCGGATCGGCGGGAACGCGCCCGTCCCAGCGCGTGAGCGCGGCGCCGGCGCGGTCGATCGCTGAGGTGATACCGGCGCTCAGCTCGCCTGTCGCGCGCACGAGATAGTGATCGAGCGCCGTCCGGCCCGCGCCCTGCCAGCGGAGCATGCTGCGCAGGTCGTACTCCTGGCCGGACGCGGACGGGCCGGCGGCGCTCAGCGCCGATTCGAACGATGCAACCGCTGAGAACCACGGGCGTGACGGCAGCTGAGCGAGGTCAGCGCTGAAGACGCGCCGGCCTTCAAGTCGCGATGCCGCTTCCAGCACCCAGCGCGCAGGCAGCTTCCCGCGCTGGCCGCGCAGGTCCGCGCGCGGATAGACGAGGATGCGCTCCGGCGCCGAGGCGAGCGCAGCGAGGTAGTCGCGGCGCTCTTCGATGTGGCGCTGCGTGCGCACCGGCAGGCCGGCGGCGGCGGCGCGCTCGCGATCGGGCAGGAGCGGATCGTCACGCGAGCGCGACGGGAGCACGCCTTCTGACATGCCGACGACGAAGATGACGTCGAAGTCTGCGCCCGTTGCATCGGCGATGCGGCCGATGAACACGCCGTCGCCGAAGTGACCGACGCGCTCGGCCGGCGCTTCGAGCTCGCGCTCGAGCGCGCGGATGAACGTGCGCTCATCGATCTCCTTGCGGACATCGCCCAGCGTCGAGAGCGCTTCCAGCGCTCCGTCCACGGCGCGGCGCGCCTCGATCTCCTCCTCCGGCCATGCAGCGCCGTGCGCTTCGCCGCCGAGGTAGCGGTCGAGCAGCACGCGGCCCCAGCCTGCGAGCTGCTCCCATGTAGTGAAGCGCTGCGGCCGCACGCGTTCGACCAACTCCTCGATGAACGTGGAGAGGCGCTGGACATGATCGATGTCCGTCTCGATGCCACGCCGCTTCGGGTCGTCTTCCTCGTCCGTCTCTTCGAGTGCGCGTTTCTGCTGTTCGAGGGAGTAGCGGCGCCGCTCCAACCGCTGACGCCACTGCGTTTCGCCCTTCACGACGCCGGCGGAGCGCGAGATGAGGTCCCAGCGGTGGGCGGGAACGGGGCGCTTGTCTTCACCTAGGACCGGCGCAGCGCTGAGCCAGTCCATCACCAGATCGCGGCGGAAGTCGTCCTCGCGCAGGCGCAGGAGACCGAGCAGCGTCCGCCCGGCCAGCGTCTGCGCAAGCGTGCGCACGGAGGGCCCGTTGTGCGGGACGCCGGCGGCGTGGAACTGTTCGTGCGCGAGGAGCGCGTACGGCTGTACAAGCGGATACAACAGCGCCATGCGGTGCAAAGGTGTTCCCTGTTCCAGCCGTTCCATCGCCAGGCGCAGCACCGCGCGGACCTCTTCCTCGGCGTCGGTGACGGCGACGATGTGGGTACCGGTGTGCGGATAGCCTGCCGGCGGTTCGGCAGAAGGGCCGAGAGCGGCCGCGAGCTGCGATGTGAGCTGGCGCGTCGGCGCGTCGGCGTCGCTGTCGCCGGTGAGGCCGATAACGGCGCTCAGCGCACCGATGCCGGCGAGCGCCTCGATCAGCGAGTGCTCCGCGGGCGAGAGCCGGCGCGGCAAGTACAACACGACGCGCCCGACGTCGCGCAGCGCGGCAACGCCGGAACGGACGGCCTCGGCCGCCGCGAGCGCGAGGTCCTCTTCGTCGTAGTAGGCCGCGGTGAGCGCTCGGAAGCGACGGTAGAGGCGGACCACGTCCGCCGCGCGATCGCTGCGCCGCGCGACGGCGTCGAGCGATTCCGCGTCGCCATGACGCAGATCGCGGAAGGTGTGATCGAGACTGCGTTCGGTCGCCGGGTGATCGGAGACGCCGGCGAACACGCCCGGCGCCTCGGCGAGCGCGGCGCGGACCGCCTCCGCGCGCACAGGGCTGGTGAGGGGACGGCGGTCCTGACCGGCCAGGGCTGGCGCGCCGAGCAGCTCAGCAACACGCGCGAGGACGTAGAAGCGCACGTTCACCACGCCGGCCCGGCCATGGAGCACGAGCGCGCCGGAGCCCAGCCGGCGGCGCAGCGAGAGGCCGGCGTAGTTCGACGGCACGGCGACGGTGACGGGCGCGAGCGGATCGCCCGCCTTTGCCTCGGCGATGGCGTCGCGCAGGGCGAGCGCCGCATCGGAACCGAAGGGGACGAGCTGCAGGGCGGGCAGGCCGGGCATGCTTGATGTTAGCTCAGCCGCCGTCCGCGTGACGACGCGACGGGTTATTCGGCGGGGTTGGGGCGAACCCCGAGCTCGGCGAGCTGCTCGGCGAGGCTATCGCGGTCGACGCGGAAGTGGATCGCCGACATGCCCGTTTCGCGCGCGGCGAGCACGTTGCGCTCGAGGTCATCGATGAAGACGCACTCTTCCGTCGCGAGGCGCAGCCGCTCCGCCGCGAGCTGATAGATGCGCGGCTCGGGCTTCGCCATGCCGACGACGGCCGAGCAGACGATGTCGTCGAACAGGTGGTGCAGCTTGAGGGTGTCGCGCAGCCGCTCCTCCAGCGTGAGATCCGCGTTGCTGAGGATGCTGATCCGATAGGGCGGCCGGAGCGCCCTGATCAGCGCGATGTTGTCCTCGATCAGGCCCCAGGAGTTGCGCCACTGCTCGTGCAGGTACGGCAACGAGCGGCCGGCCGCCTCCTCGAGGCGCTTGTGGGCCGACTCGCGCCAGACGTCGATTTCGCCCTGGCCAATCTCGATGGAGCGCCAGTCGTCGGCGTCGTACAGCGTGCGGAGGAGCGTATTGCGCTCGAGCTGGTGCTCCTGCTCGAGCTCGTGGGCGACGTCCCAGCGCATGTTGGTAATGACGCCGCCGAAATCGAAGATGAGCGCGCGTATGGGCATGGGTCGCCCCATGGTAGCAGACGGCGATCGCTCCCTCACGCCCGTCCGCCTCTCCCTCGATGGTGGGACAGAGGTTCAGGTATTCGGTGACGCTACGACTGGTAGCGTGAGAGGTGCGATGCTGGGGCGCGGGATGTAAGATAGGGTCGCCATGGAGCCGCGCATCCAGTACGCCAGGACCAGTGACGGGGTGAGCATTGCCTACGCGACGCTGGGCGAGGGACCGCCGATAATCTTTCCGACGAGGGTCTGGGGAGACATTCAACAGTACACCGCCGTGGAGCAGTTCCGGCCCTATTTTCGTGCACTGATCGAGAGAGGGTGGCGCGTGATCTTTTATGACGGCCGCGGCATGGGGTCGTCGCAACGTGACGTGATACGCTTCGACCTGAGCGCGCACCTCCTTGACCTCGAGGCAGTTATCCAAGCTGCCGGCTCGGATCGTTTCGCGCTCTTCGGTGCTCAGTCAGGCGGTCCGGCCGCGATCGTCTACGCTGTCCGGCATCCGGAGCGAGTGACCCGCCTGGTCCTCGTTAACACATTCGCTCGCGGCGCCGACTACGTCGAATCCATACCCTCGATACGCGTGTCCGGAGATTTGGGCCATCTCGCCGAGGACCAGTGGGAGTTCTACTCGCTGGCAGTGGCGAATGCGCTCACGGCCTTCTCAGATATCGACACCGCGCGCCGGCTGGCGGCGTCATTACGCGCTGGCATGTCTCCGAAAGCCTTCCTCGCTGATCGCGCCGCCGTCATCGAGCTGGATGTTAGGGATGTGCTGGGCTCCATCGCGGTGACGACCCTGGTTATCCACGACCGGGGCGACGCCATCGGCGATTTCTCCGCTTTAGGATCCAAGCTTGCATCGCGCATTCCCAACGCCCGCTTTGTCGCAACGGATGACGCTGTCCGCGCCATCGACGAGTTCCTGCGCGAGGGCGAAGAGCCGCGTGCCGCCGCAAAGGCTGACGCGCCTTCCGGCACCGCGATCATCATGTTCGCCGACATCGCGGACTCCACCGCGCTGACGGAGCGCCTGGGCGACGCATCGTTCCGAGAGACCGCGAAGGCGCTCGATGATCGGCTGCGCGCGGCGATCCGCGAGGCCGGCGGGACGCCGGTCGAGGGTCGATTGCTGGGCGATGGGCTGATGGCTGTGTTTGCGTCGGCCCGGGAGGCGATCGAGGCGGCGCTGCGCTGCAACGTCGTGAGCGGCGAGAGCGAGCTCCGGCTGCGCATCGGGGTGCACGCCGGGGATGTGATCCGCGAAGAGGGGAACATCTTTGGCGGTGCGGTGAACATCGCGTCGCGCGTGGCGGACGCGGCGTCGCCCGGCGAAGTGCTCGTGTCCGACATCGTGCGCGGGCTGGCGCGGACGTCCTCAGGCGTCTCGTTCGAGGACCGCGGCGAGCGCGAGCTGAAGGGCGTCGGAGAGCCGGTGCGGCTGTACGAAGTCCGCTGGCG
>CAYQLM010000020.1:20288-37640 GCA_964418365.1 uncultured Dehalococcoidia bacterium | reverse complement strand
CGCCGTCTCCGAGCCGACATGCCGGATGCCCAGCGCGACGAGCACGCGGTCGAGCGGGCGGGCGCGGCTGGCGCCGATGGCGTCGATGACGTTGTGTGCGCTCTTGTCGCCCATGCGCTCGAGCTTGACCAGGTCTTCCTTCTTGAGGAAGTAGAGGCCGGCCGGGTCCTTGATCAGTCCCTGCTCCATGAGCTGCCAGGCGAGCCGCTCGCCTACGCGGTCGATGTCCATCGCGCCGCGCGAGACGAAGTGCTCCATGCGCCGGCGCGCCTGCGCCGGGCAAGCCGGGTTGACGCAGTAGCGCATCGCTTCACCTTCCGGCCGCACGAGCTGCGATCCGCACGCAGGACACTTCGCCGGCGGCTTCCAGCGGCGCTCGCGGCCCGTCCGCTTGCTGAGCACCGGCCCGACGACCTGCGGGATGACGTCGCCGGCGCGCTGCACGATCACCGTGTCCTTCTCGCGGATGTCTTTGCGCGCGATGTCGTCTTCGTTGTGGAGCGTGGCGAGCTTCACCATCGCCCCGCCGATGTTCACCGGCTCGAGCACGGCGAACGGGTTGATGCTCCCCGTGCGCCCGACGTTCACGTCGATGCGCAGAAGCTTGGTCGTGCGCTGCGTCGGCGGGAACTTGAACGCGATCGCCCAGCGCGGCTCGCGCCCGACGGCGCCCAGCTCGTCCTGCAGGCGGATGTCATCGACCTTGACGACGACGCCATCGATCTCATAGTCGAGCTGCTCGCGTTTTTCGGTCCACGAGCGGCAGTGCTGCCAGACGTCATCGATGTTGCCGTAGCGAACGATGTGCGGGTTGATGCGAAAGCCCAGCTTGCTCAGCCACTGGAGCGTTTCGTGGTGGCTCTGCGGCATCGTGCCGTCCTCCGCCCAGCCGAGGCCGTAGATGAAGATGTCGAGCGGACGGCCGGCGCTGACGCGCGGGTCGAGCTGGCGGACGGAGCCGGCGGCTGAGTTGCGCGGATTGGCGAAGAGCGGCTTGGCGCGCTCGGCGCGCTCCTCGTTCAGCCGCTCGAAGCCTGCTTTCGTCATGTACACTTCGCCGCGCACCTCGAAGCGCTTCGGCGCCTTCGCGTCGTGCACGCGCAGCGGGATCGACTTGATCGTGCGCAGGTTCTGCGTGATGTTCTCGCCGCGATAGCCGTCGCCGCGCGTCGAGCCTTCGACGAAGCGGCCGCTTTCGTACACGAGCGCGACGGCTAGCCCGTCGATCTTCGGCTCGCAGACCAGGTCGAACGACTCGCGCTCGGCAAGGTTCGTTGCGCGCTTGTACCACGCGCGCAGGTCGGCTTCCATGAACGCGTTCGCAAGGCTGAGCAGCGGACGCGGGTGCTCCACGATGCCGAACGCCTCGGCCGGGCGCTCGCCGACGCGCTGCGTGGGGGAGTCCGGCGTGATGAGCTGCGGGTACTGCTCCTCGAGGCGGCGTAGCTCCTGCATGAGCTCGTCGTACTCGGCATCTGAGACCTCGGGCTGGTTGAGGATGTAGTAGCGGTAGTCGTGGAAGGCGATCTGCGATCGCAGCTCTTCGACGCGCAGCTTGGCGCGCTGCAGTTCGACGTCCTCGTTCCGGCGGGGCATGCCGCGAAAAGTATATCAGCGCGGCGTCGGCGTGGCGGGCCGCCAGAGGCGGTGCAGCGGGCGGTGTTCCGGCGTGCCGAAGTCGAGCCAGACCGTCATGCCGGCTTGGTCGATGTCGTACTCGAACAGCCACTCGTCGGGCTTGATCCGGAGCAGCCCGCCGTCGGACTCTGCTCTCTGCGCAGCTGTCTCGACCACCCGCGCGCGCGTTGCGTTGTCCGCCACGCGCCTCGCCACGCCACGGACCCAGAACTCTTCCTCCTGCTTGCCGGGCAGCATGTGCAGTACGTAGCGCCCGTCGCGCAGCAGGTCGAGCCGTTTTGGCGACGTTTGCGATGTCGCGACGAATACGCGCCCGTCGGCGATCACCGGGCAGACCGGATTGACGCGCGGTGAGCCGTCCTTCCGCGTCGTCGCGAGGTAGGCGAGGCCGAACTTCTGGAGCTGCCGCACCCCGAGCGCCGCCATCTCCGGCTCCGCCGCCGCGAACTCCGCCCAGGTAACCATCAGCTCATGTCTCCTTCCTAACGGGCGCCAGCCGAGGCAGTGCTCCTTCATAGCAGAGCAGCACGCGCCCCGCCAAGCGTTCGTGGCGCACCAGGCGCACCGCCCGCCTCCGCGATCTCTTCCGGTTGCACCAGCGCCGCAGGTACGGTCCTGTGTCGTTCTGCGGGCGACATCGCAGCGATCGTGCGCTGCGACATCGGCGTGTTCACCCAGCCCGGACAGATGCAGTTCACGCGGATGTTGTCGCGCTCGCGTAGCGTTGCCAGCGCCGCTGTGAGCCGGACGACCGCTGCTTTCGCTGCGGCGTACTCTGGATTGGGGTGCGGCGTTAATCCGACCCCGGCGCCCGAAGCAATGTTCACGATCGCGCCGCCGCCGCGCTTGCGCATCGTCCCGATGGCGAGCTGTGTCGCGAACATCACGCCCTGCAGGTAAACATCGATGATGCGGCTCCATTGCTTCGCTGGCGCGTCGGGGTAGGCGGGCCATGGCAGGGCACAGCCAGCGTTGTTGATGAGGATGTCGAGCCCGCCGAATGTCTTGGTCGCGAACGAGATCATGCGCCGGACGTCGCCGTCGATCGCCACGTCCGCGCGCACGAACGCCGCGCGGCCGATGCCGGAGCCCGCGCCGGTAACGAGCGCCACCTTACCGCGAATGCGCATGCGCTAGCCGTTGACGACCGCCGTCAGAATGCGCGCGGTCGCGCTTCCCGTCGCGATCGGCTCGCCTTCCTCCGTAGCGAGCGTGCCTTCGAGGAAGGCGACGCTGCGGCCGGCGCGCAAGACGCGCCCTTCGGCGATGATCGTGCCGGGCGTGGCCGGACGGAGAAAACTCACCTTGATCTCGAGGGTCGGCGCGAACTGCTCGTCGTCTAGCAGTGTGAAGAGCGCTGGCCCCATCGCATCATCGAGCATCGCCGCGAGGAAGCCGCCCTGGATGTTGCCCATCCCGTTGCAGAACGACTCGCGCGCGGTGAAGCGCACACGCACGCGCCCCGGCTCGATACTGATCGGCTCCCAGCCGAGGAGTTCGGCGCAGGGCGGGCGGCCTTCGCCCGTCGAGGCGGCGGCGAGCAGTAAATCAATACCCATGCGCACGTGTGCCGCACTGCCATTAATCATCCCGATGCCTCCCCTCGTAGCATGGGGCTGTAGACGATCCCGATGAGCAGGCCTTCTGGCGAGAGCAGCCGCGCGGTTGTCTGTCCCCATGGCTCGAGCTTTGTGTCTCGCAGGATCCGGAGGCCACGCGAGCGTAGCTCCTCCACGGCCGCGGCGACGTCATCGACCTCAAACTCTACATTTGCCTGTGGTACAGGAACGTCGGCGGGCCATTCCACACTGTCGAATACGCTGCGAGCTGCGTCGCGAAGCGTCCACAGTCCGAAGTGCTTCAGGCCGGGAAGATCCACCGTGGTGTAGTCGCTGTTCTCCTCAGACTTGATTGGTAATGCGAGTTGCTCCCCATAAAACTGACGGGCTTTCGCCGCATCCTCGACGATTGCCCCGAATCCGGCCACGAACTGAACGTTCATTTGGGTGGCACCTCCTGGCTGCGGATGCTATTGCGGCTTGAACTCGATGAGCTGGCAGTAGTTGCCGTCCGGGTCGAGGAAGGTCGAGATCACGCCGCCCCAGGGCTCGCGGCCCGCAGTGCGAATGAACTTCACGCCCTGCTGCTCCAACCGGCCTTGCTCGGTCTTTAGATCGTCCACGAAGAAATCGATGAGCATGCGTTGCGGCTCCTTCGCTGACCCCTTCGTGTCACTGTGGCCATCGATCATGAAAGACGCGCCGCCGGCATCGAATGCGCCCTCTCCCATCTCCGGCTTCGGCTCCAGGTTCACCACGTCTCGATAAAACGCGACGAGGCGCTCCGGCTGTCCGCTGGTGACTGTGAGTACGAACGAGTTGACCTTCATCTGTGCCTCCTTCTTGGGTGTGGGAGGCCAGCTTAGATCGAGCGCCTGACAGCGTGGTGTCAGGAGCGTTTGCGGCGCTGCGGCTTCGCCAGCTCCTGGACGAGCGCCGTGGCCCAGCCGCCATCGCGATTCGCTGCGACCTTGAGCACGCACTGGTCGCCGAGGTCGGTGATCTCGAGCACGCCCGGCTGCTTCTCGAAGCCAAGGTGCCAGTGGCGAGCCTGGCGGCGCTGCTCGAATGTGTCCAGCTTGATCACGAGCCCGCGGCGCTGCAGGTCCTTTAGGAGCTGCGCGGCGCTGCGAGAGACGGTGATTTCCAGCACTGGCGCTACAGACCCCACTCCAGCCGCCAGATGAGTGGCGTCTCGAAGCCGGCGAGCGAGGCGTAGATGCTCCACTGGCCGTGGTGAAGCGCCTCGTGCTGCACCATCGTGTAAGCGAAGTCTCCGAAGCTGAACGCTCGACCGAAGACGTCGATCGGCGCGTCAGTGTCGATTGCCTTGAGTATTCGAAGCAGATCGTCTTGTTTCGCGATGAGGGCTGCGGTCAGCTCGTCTCGTGTCAGGCCGCCCGCGTAGTGGCCGTGCTTCTTCGAGAAGTCGGCGTGTTTCGTGACGAGCGCGTCGTTGTAGACGCCGCGTACGCAGACGACGTGCCGGAGCTGCTTGCAGAAGGGCGCGAAGCGCGGGTGCGGTGAGAACTGCCACTGCGCCTCGGGCACGCCGCTCACGAAATCGAGCGTCATGGTCTGGAGGAACTCGCAGCGCTTCCGGAAGTCGTCGATGATGGATGACACGACCCGCTCCTTTCGGAGCATCATAACGGGCGCTAGAGACAGTGTGGTGTCAGGAGTGCTTGTCTCGAGAGGCCAGACCCTTCGCTTCGCTCAGGGTGACAAAAGGAAGTCACCCTTCGGCGTAGCTCTGCGCGAGCGCCTCAGCTTCTCGGCGGACGCGCGCAGCCAGATCGGGCGGCGACAGGACCCGCGCCGACATCCCCCAGCTCAGGATCCAGGGCAGCAGCCGCCGCAGATCGAATGAGCGGTACACGAACACGGAGCCGCCTTCGGTCGCTTCCTCGTGCGAGAGGCCGAAGGCGGGCGTTTCGCGTGCCCAGGGCACCGCGGAAGACTCGATCCAAACGCGGACTTCGGTTGCCGGCCGCTCGTGCGAGTCGTGCTGCGGCCCGACGTCCTCGGGCCGCTCGAACCGTTCCGGCAGTAACGCCGCTTCGCGGATGCGCCCGCAACGGAAGTCGCGCACGCTCTCGCGCAGGCGGCAGTAGCCCACGAGATGCCAGTCGTTGCTGTAGAAGATGAGGAAGTAGGGCTCCACCTCGCGCTCGGTCAGCTCGTCCGAGCTGAACGAGTGGTAGCGCAACCGCAGGACGTGCTCCTGGATGACGGCGCGCTGGAGCACCGGCAGCCACGGCGACGCTTCGCGATGCTGCCAGGGGCTGATGCGGATCCGCTCGCGCAGCCGCTCCACCTCGCGACGCGTCTCCGGCCGGAGCACGGCCTCGACCTTGGCCGCCGCGGCGCGGGCGGACTCGCGCTGCTCCTGCGTGCCCAGCCCGCGCGCCAACTCCGCGCCCAACAGGAGCTGCACCGCCTCCTCGACCGTGAAGGCGATCGGCGGCAGGTGATAGCCCGGCACCAACCGATAGCCCTCGCCGGGCATCGCGGCCACCGGCACGCCGGCTTGGCAGAGCGCGTCGATGTCGCGGTAGATCGTGCGGACGGAGCACTCGCAGTCGTGGGCCAGGTCGGCGGCGCGCAGCGGCAGCTCGTCGCGCAGGCGCATCAGGATCAGCAGCCGGCGGTCCATCTGCTTCATGGAGGCTTCTAGTATACGGAAGGTTCACCCTGGACCAGCCGCGCGTGCCCGATAATGGTGATCGACTATGAGCACCACGTGGCTTGTCCTCCTGGGCTCCGTCGTCGCGCTGACAGTTGCCTTGGTTGCTGCTCTCTGGTGGGTCCTCCGCAGCGCGGCTCCTGAGCAAGCCGCTCTGGCGAAACGGGTCGGCCGGCTCTCCCTGCGGAACAAGGGGCGCCTTGCGATCAGGCTCATGCGGGACAGCCGCGTCCCGCTCGCCGCCCGGGCCATCCCGGCGTTCCTCGTCCTCTATTTGGCGATGCCCTTCGATCTGATCCCCGATTTCATTCCGGTCATCGGCCACCTGGACGATGTTGTGATCGTAGGTCTGGGCATCGGACTGTTGCTACGCGTCACGCCACGCGAAGCGCTGGAGGAGCAACTCGCCCGCCTTGAGTCGCCCATTGACTAGGCTGCTATACTAGCGTCACCTTTGTGGCAGGAGGGCGGGCATGAAGAAGACCGCCGCCGTCAAGTACGCCGTGCTGGAGCATGCCGTCCAGCCCGTGGCGCTGCGCGTCCTCACCGGGGTGGAGCGGCTCCGTTCCGGCGTTTCCTACAATCCTCTCGACAAGCGATACCAGATCGATCCATACCCGCTCTATCGCCGCCTGCGCGAGCGCGATCCGATCCACCGCAGCCGGCTCATCAACGGCTGGGTGCTCACGCGCTACCGCGACGTGGTCGAGGTGTTGCGCGACCCGCGCTTTCTCGCTGACGACCGCAAGCTGCCGTTCCAGGAGAAGCAGCGCCGGCAGATGATCAAGGACGGGATCATGGGCGAGGACGACGGCGGCGGCATCGCCATGCTCCGCAACGACCCGCCCGACCACACGCGCCTGCGTGCGCTCGTCAGCAGAGCGTTCACACCGCGTACCGTCGAGGCGCTCCGGCCCAGGATCGAGGAGATCGTGACGGCGGCGCTCGATGAGGTGGCGGGAGACGGCCGCATGGACGTCGTGCAAACGGTCGCGTATCCGTTGCCTGTGATCGTCATCGCGGAGCTGCTGGGCGTGCCGGTGGAAGACCGGGAGCAGTTCAAGCGCTGGTCGGACGACGCCGTCAGCTCGTTCGGTGTCGTTTCGCTCACCGAGATGGGGCGCTCGCTGGCAGCCTTCCGGACGTTGCGTGCCTACTTCGAACGGGCAGCGGACGAGCGCCGCCGCGAGCCGCGCGAGGATCTGCTCAGCGCGCTCGTCGCCGCCGAGCAGGAGGGCGACAAGCTCACGGCAGATGAGGTGTTCTCGGTATGCGTCCTCCTCCTCGTCGCTGGGAACGAGACGACGACGAGCCTGATCGGGAACGGGCTCTACGCGCTCCTTCAGCACCCCGACCAGCTCGCGCTGCTCCGCGACGACCCAGCGCTGATGGAGGGCGCGGTCGAGGAGATGCTGCGCTTCGACAGCCCCGTCCAGGCGACTTCGCGCTTCGTGCTCGAGGACGTGGAGCTGGACGGCCATGCGGTGAAGTCCGGCCAGCAGGTGATCGCGCTGCTCGGCGCCGCCAACCGCGATCCGGAACAGTTCGACGAGCCGGACCGCCTCGACATCACGCGTAAGGAGAACCGCCACGTCGCGTTCGGGCAGGGCATCCACTACTGCCTCGGCGCGCCGCTCGCCCGGCTCGAAGCGCCGATCGCCTTCCAGGCGTTGCTGGAGCGTTTCCCGAACCTGCGCCTAGCCAACGAGCGTCCGCAGCCCGGCGATAATCTCATCCTGCACGGCCTGAAGACGTTGCCGGTTAGCTTCTAGGCCTGTCTTCTGTTGCTACAATGCCATCGCTATGAGCAAGCGCGTCATCGTCGTCGATTACGGGGCCGGCAACCTGCGTAGCGTCGAGCGCGCGATCGAGCATGTGGGCTTCACGCCAGACGTCTCGGCGGACGCGCGTGCGCTGGACGACGCGGACGCCGTCGTGATGCCGGGCGTGGGCGCGGCGGCGGATACGATGCGCCACCTGCAGGAGGGCGGCTTCGTTGAGCCGCTGCGCCGGTATATCGCCGATGGCAGGCCGTTCCTGGGCGTCTGTATGGGCATGCAGGCGCTGCTGAGCGTAAGCGAAGAGGGCGGCCAGCACCCCTGCCTCGATATCGTGGCGGGCCGCGTTCGTAAGCTGCCTTCGACGAACGGCGGAGGTACCGCGCTGAAGATCCCGCACATGGGTTGGAACAACGTTTCGCAGGTGGGCGAGCACCCGCTCTTCGCCGGCATCCCGGACGAGAGCTACTTCTACTTTGTCCACAGCTACTACCCGGATCCTGAGGACGAGTCGCTGGTCATCGGCGAGACGCAGTACGGCGTGCGCTTCGCCTCGGCGATCGCCCGCGACAATGTCGCTGCGACACAGTTCCACCCGGAGAAGAGCGGCCGCTACGGATTGCAGCTCTATCACAACTTCCTGACCGGCGCCTGCGCCTAGGAGGCGACGATGAGCCCGCGCGACGACGATGAGATTGTCGATATCGAGATGCCGTTCTTTCGCGTTCACGTGGGCGGCGGCGGGCGCGTCCACTTCGGCGAGGACGGCGAGGAGGAGCTGATCGATATGGAACAGCAACACGCCGCCGATTACTGGACCGTGCGGCGTCGCGTGCGACGGCAGTTGCGGTTTGTGCGGCATCTTTTCACCTACCTTGTCCTCAACGGCATCTTCATCTTCCTTGATTGGCGCACTGGCGGTTCGGGCAACGGCCTGAACTGGTCGCTTTGGGTGGCGGGCATCTGGGGCATCTTCCTGGGTTGGGAGTTTGTCTCTCGTTTTCTGGCGCCCTACCTCTGGGGGCGCGAGATTGAGGAGCGCCTGGTCCAGCGCGAGCTGCGCCGCCAGCGCGGCGGCTAGCTCTTGGAGGTCATCCCCGCGATCGACCTGCGCGGCGGGCGCTGCGTCCGCCTCATCCAGGGCGATTACGATCGCGAGACTGTCTTCTCCGACGACCCGATCGCCACGGCGCAGCGCTGGGCGAGTGAGGGCGCGCCCCGCCTGCACGTCGTCGACCTCGATGGCGCGCGGGAGGGCAGGCCTGTCAACGACGCCGTCGTGCGCGAGATCATCGCCGCGGTCTCCGTGCCGGTGCAAGTCGCAGGCGGCGTGCGCGACCTCGATGCAGTGCAGCGCTGGGTCGATGCGGGAGCGGACCGAGTCGTATTGGGTACGGCCGCCGTGCGCGACCCGCAGCTCGCGGCGGAAGCAGTACGAACGCACGGCGAACGCATCGTCGTCTCGGTGGACGGCCGCGATGGCCTGTTCGCAGGAGAGGGCTGGCGCGAGCAGACCGACCAGCGTGTCGATGAGCTGCTGCGCCGTTTCTACGAGTTGGGCGTCCGGCGCTTCGTCTACACCGACATCGGCGTGGATGGCACGCTCACGTCGCCCAACTACGCTGCTATCGAGTTACTCCTGCGCGCTACGCCGGCGCCGTTGATCGCCGCCGGTGGCGTCGCGGAAGTAGAGCACCTCGTGCGCCTGGCGGCGCTGGGCGTCGAGGGCGCAATCGTCGGCCGCGCGCTCTACGAAGGCCGCGTGCGTTTGCCAGACGCGCTGGCGGCTGTTTCCGCGTCGTGACAAAGCTGCCGCGAGTATCCGCCGATCGCGTTGTTCGCGCCTTGCGGCGGGCGGGCTGGTTCGAGCATCATTCAAGAGGGTCGCACCTTTACTTGCGTCACCCGGATCGAGCCGGACAGGTGACTGTTCCGAGGCATCGCGGCCGTGACCTGTTGCCGAAAACACTGGCCAGCATCCTCGATCAAGCTGGTATGTCAGCAGACGAGTTTAGAGAGTTAGTCTAAGTGAGGTCCCGCATGCGCTATACCGTGATTCTTGAGCCGGACGAAGAAGGGCGGGGCTACACCGTGCGGGTACCCGCCTTGCCTGGATGTATCACAGAGGGTCAGACGCGTGAGGAAGCTCTCGCCAACGCCCGGGAGGCCATCACAGGATTCATCGAAGGCCTGCGCAAGGCCGGCGAACCCGTCCCGGAAGAGAAGGAGCCAGTGGAACTGGCGACGGTCGCTATCTAGAGTGCTGACCAAGCGCATCATTCCCTGCTTCGATGTCGACAACGGGCGCGTCGTGAAAGGCATCTCGTTCGTCGAGCTGCGCGACGCCGGCGATCCCGTCGAGCTCGCGCGCCTCTACGAAGAGCAGGGCGCGGACGAGCTCGTCTTCCTCGATATCACGGCGTCATCAGACAACCGGCAGACTGTCTACGACATGGTCGCCCACGTCGCCGACCAGGTCTTCATTCCGTTCACCGTCGGCGGCGGCGTGCGCAGAGTCGAAGACGTGCGGCTCTTACTCGAGCTGGGCGCCGATAAGGTTTCGCTTAACACGTCGGCTGTGGAAGACCCCGACGTTGTCGCGCGCTGCGCCGAGCGCTTCGGCAACCAGAACCTCGTCGTCGCGATCGACGCGAAGGGCGTTGCCGAGGGGATGTGGGAGGTGTACACGCACGGAGGACGCAAGCCGACCGGCATGGATGCCGTCGCCTGGGCGCGGCGCGCCGTTGAGCTCGGCGCGGGCGAGCTGCTGCTCACCTCGATGGACACCGACGGCCACCTGAACGGCTACGACCTGCCGCTCACGCGCGCGGTCTCGGAAGCCGTGCCGGTGCCGGTCATCGCCTCGGGCGGGTGCGGCGAGCCGCGCCACATGGCCGACGCGATCCTCGAGGCGAAGGCGGACGCCGTGCTCGCGGCGAGCATCTTCCACTTTGGGACATACAGCATCCGCGAGACGAAGGACTACCTTGCCGCGCGGGGCATTCCTATGCGAGTCTGAAGGGCCACGGGCCAAGGGGTAGTCACGGGCGGTAGGTCAGGACGAAGATTATGACGGGAAAGAACGGCATCGAGTTGGACTTCGCGAAGGGCGGCGGGCTGCTGCCCGCGATCATCCAGGACGCCGACTCGGGCGAAGTGCTGACGCTGTTCTACATGGACGAGACAGCCCTCCAGAAGACGCGCGAGACAAAGGAAGTCTGGCGCTTCTCTCGCGCGGCGAACCGCCTCATGCGCAAGGGCGACACGTCAGGCAATGTGCTCCACGTGGAGAGCGTGGCTGCCGACTGCGACGGCGACGCCGTCGTGGTGCGCGTGCACCCGGTCGGGCCCGCGTGCCACACCGGCGCCCGCACCTGCTTCCACAACCCGCTCGACTAGCCGGCGCGGCGCCGCCGGACGATCACGCCCGCCACCAGCAGCAGCGTCGCTAGCGCGCCGAGGCCCAGCCACAGCGCGATTCCTCCCTCGCCGCCCGGCCGCGTCACGTCCGGCAGCGTTGTGAAGCCGCCCACGGCAACCGCCGTCGCTGGAGGCGTGGGTGTAGGCGGGGACGCCGCGGTGCAGTTCGCGTCGCTGCAGTGAAGGACCTTGAGCATGCCGTTTGTGGCGTCGTAGTAGCTCACAACCGGGTTGCCGCTCGCATCGAGCGTGAGTGAGCTGTACTGGCCGACATTGCCCGTCGAGTCGGCGGCCACCGCGACGTTGCCGATCGAGCAGTTCGGATCGCCGCAGTGCATGACGCGCAGGTTGGCGCCCGTGGTGCTGTAGTAGCTCACGACAGGGTCGCCGAACGCGTCGAGCCTAATGGAGGTGTAGCTGGCGCCGGCGCCGTCGGGCATGGTAATCGAGTTCCCGGATGAGCACGTCGCGTCGCCGCAGTGGAGGATCTTCAGCTTGCCGCCGGTCCGATCGTAATAGCTGACAACCGGCTTACCGAGCGAGTCCAGAGCGATTGAGGTGTACTCGCCCACCTCGCCTGCCATGTCAGGCGAGACGATCGTGTTGCCGGACGCGCAGTTCGCGTTGCCGCAGTGCACGACCTTGAGATCGCCGTTCGTCTGGTCGAAGTAGCTGATGACCGGGAAGCCCGAGGCATCGAGCGCAAGCGACGTGTAGTAGCCCAGGATGTTACCCGGATCGGCGAAGTTGTTGCTCGAGGTGTTGCAGGCGGGGTCACCGCAGTGCGTGAGCTTGAGCCCATCGTTCGGGACGGTGTAGTGGCTCACGACGGGATTGCCGCTGCTGTCGAGCGCGAGCGATGTGTAGTATCCCGTGGTGTCCAATATCGATGCGCCTGGCGACTGGATTGTATTGCCGGACGCGCAGGTGGCATCGCCGCAGTGCAGCACCTTGAGGTCGAAGAGGCTGGCGTCGTAATAGCTCACGACCGGACGGCCGTTTGCGTCGAGCTTGAGCGACGTGTACTGCCCGACGTTGTTCGTCGTATCGGGCGACGTGAGGGTGTTCGAGGATGTGCACGAGGGGGTACCGCAGTGGGCGATCTTGAGATCGCCGGTCGCCGGGTCGTAGTGGCTGATCACCGGTGCGCCGAGCGCATCGAGCGCGATGGACGTGTACTGCCCGCCGCTGTCCGGCGAGGCGATCGTATTGCCAGCAGCGACGCTGCGCCCGGGCGCGGCGCAGAGCGCGATCGTGACGAGCAGGGCCAGCAGCCCCGCTTTCACGGCAGCGTTCGTTAGGTGCGATCGTGCCCCGCTCATATCGGCAAGTACGCCCTCGATAGATTCAACGCGCGGGGTCACATCCAGGTTACCACGCCAGCCGCCTGGCCTGGCTAGCAGGCCCCAAACGCGCGCTCCAGCCGCCCGGGCACAGGGTCAAGCACGGCCACGTCCGGGAAGCGGATGTGGGACCACAGCTGGTGCGCCTTGTCACAGTCGAGGTCGAGAAGCGCGGCGACGTACAAGGTGAGCGCCAGGCCGTGCGAGACGATTGCGACGTCGACGCCTTCGTGCCGCTTGACGATGCCATCGATGCACGACCGCACGCGCGCCAGCGCCTGATCGCGCGGCTCCCAGCCATCGAGGGCCTCATCAGCCAAGTAACGCCGCACAGCATCGGCGTAATCGCCGTCCGTCCAGGGTCGCTCGACCTCACGGAGCTCCGGCTCGATGCGTATCGGCAGCGCATGCCTCGCTGCAATGCGCTGCGCCGTCGCCTCCGCCTTCGGCTCGGCGCTGGTGTGGATGCCGCGCACCTGCGGCCAGAACGGCTCGTCCGCCAGCGTATCGACCGTGGTGCGGCCCTCCGGCGAAAGGTGCCACTGTGCGGACGGTTGTTCCGGCTGCATCGTGACGGCGCCGTGGCGCACGAGGTAGAGCTTCACGCGGCGGCCTCAACGACGTCGAGCAGCTCCAGCAGCGACCTTACGACTCTGCAATCGACCGGCGGTGCCTTTCCTTCGCGGTCGAGCAGCACCGCGGAGATGCCGACGGCGCGCGCGCCGAGCACGTCGGAGATGTAGGAGTCGCCGACGTAGAGCACTTCGTCCGGCGCGAGCCCGGCGCGCGCGAGCGCGAAGCGGAAGATGTCCGGGTGCGGCTTCGCGGCGCCCATCGCCGCGGAGGCGACGACGAAATCGAGGTGTTGTGTCAGCGCGTGCGCGTGCAGCAGCGGCACGAGGTCTGTCCCCCAGTCGGAGACGACGCCCTGGAGCAGCCCGCGCTCGCGCGCACGGCGGAGCGCTTCGATCACGTCCGGATACGGCTCCCACTGCTCGGGGCGTTGGTACCAGCCGTAGAGCGCGTGCGCCGCCGAGACCAGCTGCGCGCGGGGGAGGTCGACGCCGGCTTCGAGCAGCGCGTGGACGTAGTACTCGGTCCAGAAGCTGCGCGCGCGCTCATCGGAGTCGTACGCGCCGAGGCCGTCCTGCCCCAGCCGGGCGTAGAAGAAGTGGCCGACATCCGGCAGCGCGCGCTTGCGGGCCAACTCGATGCCGAGCTGGCTGGACAGAAACTCCCAGATATCGTGCGCTTCCGGTCGCGGCTTAATCAGCGTGCGCCCGGCATCGTAGAAGATGCCGCGAATCGTTCCCATAGGCGAATCATAGCAGTCAGCCGTGAGCCAGCCGCATTCAGCTTGTCTCGCCGGTTGACCGCGAATCGTCCGCCAGTTAGGGTGGAGCGCAGGTTCGCTGGAATGGCTCAGTCATCACAGCCCTGGGCCGAGACGCCCCCAAACGCGCTCGACGCGCTCCTCGCTGGCCCGCCGCAGACCGCGCGATTGGAATCGCTGCGCTCACCGGCCGCGCGGCGCGCGCTCGATCTCGCCGTCGTCGCGCTAGCGGGCTCGTGGATCGGCTTCTATGTTCTGACGCCGCTGCCGTACATCGCCGTGGAGACGTTCCGCGCGACGATCGTGCTGCACGCGGTGACGGGCCTGGTGCTGGCGCTCTACCTGTCGTCGCTGATCATGCGGCGGCGGCTGCCCGGCGGCAGCCCGCTCGACGCGCCGATCATCGCGCTGCTGGCGGTACTGCTCATCACCACTGGCACGTCCCTCAACTGGCGCGTGAGCCTGGAGGTGTCGCTCACGGGGCTGATGGCGATCGGTGTCTACTACGTGCTCTCCGACCACGATCTGATCCGGCGCTGGCAGCTCGAGCTGGCGCTCATGCTGGCGGTGCTGGCTGCGGCGCTGCGCGGCATCTGGGTCGTCGGCGGAGACTATCTCGATTGGTTGCGCTTCACCCACACCGTCCGAGGCGGCTACGACCTGCTGCCGCCGACGGTTCCTAAGCTGCACGACGTCGGCGATCACCCGAACCTCGTCGGCGCCATCTTCGCGATGACCCTGCCGTTCTTCGCGGCGATGCTGGTGCGTCGCGTGCCGGTCGCGTTTCGCGCGCTGGCGGCGCTCGGCGGGCTCGCCGTCACGATCGCGCTGTTTCTTTCGCTTGCCCGCTCGGCGTGGCTGGGCGCGGCGGTCGGGCTCGGCGTGTGCGGGCTGCTCTGGCTCATCGTGACCGAACAAGGCCGCGCGGCGACGCGCATGATCAACGTCGATACGCTTCGCGGGCGCATTGCGCTCGGAACGACGACGATCGCGCTCGCGCTCGCGATCATCGTCGTCGCGGTTGCCGCGCGATCGGTGAATGCGCGACCGATCTGGCTCTTCCGCGAATCGGGCTCGCCGCGGCAGGACGTGCTGGAAGCGGGCGCATCGATGATCAAAGACCACCCGCTCGTCGGCACGGGGCCCGGAGCGTACGGGCTGCTGTACCCGCAGTACAGCGGACAGGACCCGAACCACGCCATTCACTCGCACAACGGCTATTTGCAGACGGCGATCGATTCGGGCGTGCCGGGCGTCGCGGCGATGTTCCTGCTCGTGGGATCGCTGGGCTGGCTCATCATCCGCGGTGTGCGCCAATCGGAAGGCGACGCGCAGCTCAGCATCATCGCGTCGGCCGGCGCGCTCAGCGCATTCGCCGTGTTCAGCCTGTTCGATGCGCCCAACAGCTTCAAGGGGCCGCTGGTTGCGCTCGCTGCGGTGGGCGCCGTGGCGGCGCTCAGCTATCAGGAGGGCCGCGGCCTCCTCGACGAACCCCGCCTCAATGTCGTCGGGAGCCTGCAGCTTCTCGCGCGGGCGGTCGTGCCGATCGCGCTGGCCGGGCTGCTGATCACGTGGGGACGGCTGGATGTCGCGCACCATGAGTACAGCAATTCGATCCACAACGCCATCACCGCGAACTGGCAGCCCGCGATCGACCAAGCGCAGCGCGCGGTCCAGCTCGACCCGGAGTTCGCTATCTATCGCTTTCAGTACGGCATGGTGCTCGGGCAGGCGTACCTTGACGGCGACCCGTCGCTCTTGCCGCATGCCGAAGGGCAGCTCCAGCGCGGGCTGGAGCTGGAGCCGCGCAGCGGCCTCGGCCACGTGAACCTGGCGCTCCTGCTCGCCGCGCAGGGCGATAGGGAGCAGGCGCGCGAGCAGGCGCTCGCCGCGATCCATTACTCGAACAGCGATGTCGCGATCGTCGTGGCGGCGGGCACCGCGCTCGAGAAGACGGGCTGGGATAGCGACGCGATCGATGTGTACGCGCAGGCGCTCTACCTCGATCTCAACCTCGCGAACTCTCCGTTCTGGCGCGGCAGCCAGTTCCGCCAGGACCACTTCAACGAAATCCTCAGCCACTCGGTGCTCGTGTTCAACGCGTGCGCCGTACTCGATCTGATCAACGCGGGCGCGCCCGTTGGCGCCGCCGATACTCACGCGCTCTCCAACTGCACGAAGCACGTGCTGGACGATCAGAGCGATCAAGCCGCGAAGGTCGCCCTCGGGGAGGCGCTCATTCAACAAGACGATCTGGAAGGAGCGTTCGCGCTGATCGATGACGCGGTGCAGCGCCAGCCCGACTTTGGTCCGGCGCGCACCGCGCTCGGCCGCTGGTACTCGGCCAAGGGCGATCTCGCCCGCGCACGCGCCGAGTGGCTGCGCGCAGGCCAGCTCAACGAAACCGACGCCCTCGTGCTCCTAGGCGATTCGTATCCGGCGGGCCAGGTGCCCCAGCAAGTGATCGATGCGCTGCGGTCGAAGCTGAACGAATCGGCCAGCTACATCCAGTTCGATCTTCCGAACATCTTGTACTACCGCTTCAAGTTCCACCGCGCGTCACCTGTGCAGATGATCCTCCCGGGCGATTGGCAGCAGGCTGTGCCCGGCCCCTACGCGCTGGCCCAGGACGCGCTCAAGCGCTGGGCGCCAGCGCAGCAGTAGACGGCCTGCCGAAACGTTTCCAGGCGCGCACGGCCGCCCTCATCGTGCGGGGATCGTCCTCTGCCAACGCCGCGAGCGTCAACTCGACGATCATGCGCTGCAGATCGATCTCCCGTGCGACGTGGGGTGGGGCAGACAGCACAGCGAGCTCGCGCTGCGCTTCGCAGAGCACCGATCGATATGCTTCGGAGGCCGCGCGCGCTTCTGCGCTCGCGGCTGGCTTCGGCATGTGGACCTGCGCCTCCCAGACGCGTCGTGCGCTGCGCACATTCTCCGCGACCTCCCCGGCGCGACGGTCGGCCTCCGCGGCTGGGATCTCGACGCCGGTGGCGTCTTCGCGCGCGCGCTGACCTTGGCCCTTGGCCCGTGGCCCTTGACGCTCCGGCGATAGCTGCAGCACCCCTTCGTACAGCGCGCGATAGCGCTCCGGCACCGCGGACACGTGGCGGCGCAGCGGCGCGTTCACGTGCTCTGCTGACAGCGGCCGGCCGATGAACGAGGCGAGCGCCGCGACCGTCTCTTCGGGTTGCTCGACCAGCGTGTCGTACTCGATGCAGATCGCTTCGAGCGCGTGCTCACGGATCACGGCGAGCAGTCGCTGGTAGAGGCGCGCCCACTGCCGCTCGGCCGCCGCGCGATCGACGAGGCCGTACACGCGCACGACGGACTCGGCGTACGCCGCCGGGCTGCGCAGGCAGACGATGAGCTTCGTTCGTGACGGCAGGAGCGGCAGCCACGCTTCCAGCGTGATCGAGAAGCGCGGGTCCTTCCAGCCGTCCGTAGCGCTCGTAACGAGCCCCGCCATCTCGTCTCGATAACGCCGCGCGGCGGCGCGGACCGTTGCGCGCGCTGGCCAGCGTTCGGGCCGCCAGCGGTCGCCCATGCCGCAGTCGCGCAAGATGCGCTCGTTCAGCCAGAGCGCGCCCCAGTC
>CAYQLM010000020.1:0-20188 GCA_964418365.1 uncultured Dehalococcoidia bacterium | reverse complement strand
AGGCAGGGGTTGTTGACCTGCTGGAGGAAGCTGCGCGTGTCGGGGCTCACGGTGTCGCCTGTGATGAAGATCGTGCGGTGCGCGAGCGCGGGGTTGAGGTTGAGCAGGCGCTGGTAGAGCTCGCGGCCGTCCATGTCGGGCATCTTGATGTCGGTGATGATCACATCGTAGCGATGCCGCCCGATCCGCTCCAGCGCCTCGCGGCCGTTGCGAGCGGTCTCGACGTGGTGGCCGTCCAGCTCCAGGATGCTGCCGAGCAAGCGCTGGATACTCGCCTCGTCGTCGACGACGAGGATGGAGCGCGGCGTAACGGCCGACTCCGGCTCCTCGACCACGGGCCCGCGTGGAGCTTCGCGTCCCTGGACGATCGGCAGCTCGATGATGAAGGTTGCGCCGCGGCCGGGCTGGCTCTCCGCCCAGATGCGGCCGCTGTGATCATCGATGATGCCGTAGGAGATGGTAAGCCCCAGGCCGGTGCCCTCGCCGGTGTCTTTCGTCGTGAAGAACGGATCGAAGATGCGGCGGAGCGTCTCGGGCTCCATGCCCGGCCCGTCGTCGTGGAAACTGATGCGAATGGAGCCGTCGTGCCGCCGCGTACGCACGGTGAGCTTGCCTTCGCCGCGCGCGGAGAGCATCGCCTGCTCTGCGTTGATGATCAGATTGAGGAAGACTTGCTGGATCTGGTCCGCGTCGACCATCGTGTCGGGGAGCTTCTCGTCCAGGTCCAGCTCGAGATCGATGTTCTTCACGCGCAGGTCGTAGTTGCGCAGCTCCAGCACGCGCTCGAGCAGTGAGTTCAGGTTGACGAGCTCCTTCTCCGCGCGCCGGCGTCGCGCGAACGACAGCAAGTTCTGCACGATCTTGGCCGCGCGCTCCGCCTCCGCATAGATCGTTTCCATGTCGCGCTTCGTCGTGTCGTCCAGATCGCGCTGCAGGAGCAGCTGCGCGAAGCCCATGATGCCGGTGAGAGGATTGTTCAGCTCGTGTGCGACACCGGAGACGAGCTGGCCGACCGAGACCATCTTCTCGGACTGCAGAAGGCGCTCCTGCATCAGGCGCTCCTCCGTCATGTCGCGCAGCACGATGACGGCCGCCGATCCCTCCGGCGAGCCTGCCAGCGGCGCCGCCATCCCGACGACGTAGCGGCGCGCGCCCGATGTGACGCCGCCGGGCAGCTCCCGGCGCTGCGTGGGCTTCTGTGTCGAGAGGGCAGCGTGTGCCAGCTCCGCCAGCGGCGTGTCGGCCAGCGAGTCGCCTTCGCGCACACCGCGGCTCAGCAGGGAGGCGATCTGCTCCTTCGCCGCGCGGTTGAGCGACGTCAGCCGCAACGATTCGTCGACGAGCGCGATGCCGTCGTCGAGGCTCTCCGCGAGTGACGCGAGCTGCGCGCGCTCCGCCTTCTGCTGCGCGTCGATGCGCTCCAGCGAGAGCGAGATCTGGTTGGCGACGGTGTAGAAGAGCCGTTCCTTGGTGGCATCGAAGTGATCGTCGTGCGCCGAGATGATGCGCAGCAGGCCGCGCACGCCGCCCTCTAGGACAAGCGGCGCGTCGAGTGTGCTGCCCGCCCGCGTATCCCGCGACGCCTGCGCACCGCTGGCCGGCAGGCGTTCGATCTGGAACGGAGGTCGCGTATGGTCACGGTGCTCGCTACCCGTGAGCTTGAGGAAGGCGTCGAGCGCTCCGGCCGCCATGGCGCTCGCGGCGCCGGGGTCAAGCTCGGTCGTGGTGTAGACGGTGGTGACGTCTTCCGCACCGCGACAGCCCACCGCGGCGGCCGCCTGGAACCCGAGCGACGGAGCAAGCACCTCGAGCGCGGCCTGGACCACGCCTTCGCCTCCGAGCGAGTGGCTGAGCCGGCGCGTCAGCTCGTGAAAGAGCGAGAGGTCGCCGGGCTCCGCCGCGGCGGTTGCGCCGTTCGAAGCCGGCTGCAGCACAGAGCCAACCTGCAGCGCGAGCGCCCAGACCGAGAGCACGGCGCGCTCGTCCAACTCGCGGCCGGTCAGGCAGAGCACGCCGCGCTTGCCGCCGGCGGCGAACGACGCCGCGATGAGCGGGCCGTGCGCGCGGTCGGTGAGCAACGAGCGGCCGGCGCCCGCCTCGGTAAACACGGGCGCAACGTCGCGCTGGAGAGAAGGGCGGTGGCGCAAGATGGCCGATGTCAACCACGGCAGCCGGAGCGGCCGACCCCAAACGTCGGGCGGCAGCGGCAGCGTCGAGCGTTCCAGGAGGAGACCGTCGTCGTTGTGCGTCTGGATCAGCAGCGCGCAGCCGATCTCGCGGGCCGCGAGGACGCTGGTGAGCCGATCGAGCGCTTCGTCGCGCCCGCCGGCATCTTGAAGCGATGCGGCCAAGGAGAGCAGCGCATCCGGAAGCGCCACTCTGGGCTGACGCAGGGCGCGGCGGGAAATCATGGCGGGGCCTCTAGCCTCCCTTTCGAGCGCAACGCTAACCCCATTATGCCGGAGGCCGATCCTGTGTCAATCGGAGCGTCATGGAACATTGCGATCCGGAGAAGTAAACTGAGCCTGAAGGTGCGATGAAATTCGACGAGCGCAGACCCGTTTCCGGTGTGTGGCGATGAGCACGCAGGCTGAAGCCGAGCCACGCGAGCCGCCCGTCCACGAGGCGCTGCGCGGGCCGTCCCGGCGCCGGCCGGTCGTTGGCGCGATGATGGCGCTGCTGGCGGGAGTGATGGTGGCCGTGGTCGCCATCACGGGCTGTTTCGGTGCTGGCTTCGCCTGGTCACCCGGGCCGACTCCAACGCCAACGGCCACCCTGACGCCGACAGCGACCGCCACGCCGACGCCCACGCCGACATCCACACCATCGCCGACGCCGACCAATACGCCCTACTACGTTCCCGGCCTGCCGATAGGGCCCGGAGAGCACTGGGTTGACGTCAACATCTCGAGCCAGACCGTGACGGCGATGGTGGGCAACTCGCCCTACTACACCGCGCTCGTCACGACAGGAAAGGATGGCTGGGAGACGCCGGCCGGCGAGTTCCACATCCTCTACCGCGTCTACGACGAAACCATGACCTCGGCCGCCATCGGCGCGGAAGACTACTACGTGCTCAACCACGTCCTATTCACGCAATACTTCACAGGCCAGGGCCACGCGCTCCACCTGAACTACTGGCGCCCCGACTCAGTCTTCGGCAATCAGCGCACGAGTCACGGCTGCGTGGGCATGCGCTACGCCGACGCGGAGTTCTTCTGGAACTTCGTCGGCGTGGGCAGCCGGGTCATCGTCCACTACTAGCGGGGCGTTCCGGCAGCGCGCTAAGCTTGCAGCCGACATGCCGCAGGGACTGCGCACGCTCTCGGTCTACGTCATCGCAGGCGCCGGGTACATCACGCTAAGCGTCTTCTTTCCCCGCTTCATCCTCTCCTGGGTGGAAGGCGCGGCGGTGCTCATGCTCGTCTTCTTCGTCGTCCCGTACGTCTACCACCGTCTGCGCAGATGAGCTGGGTAGCGCACGACCTCGAGCCCTATGTGATCCAGCGCCACCTCGGCAAGCGCGTCGCGATCATCCCGCTCCTGATCGGCTCCTACGCGCCGGACATGTTCACGAAGTGGTTTGTCTATGGCATCAGCGTCTTTGGCATGAAGATCAAGGCCGACGACCCGGCGCAGTTCCACCGGGGCTGGCCGGGTGTCGGCTTCACGCACTCGCTGCTGTTCGGCGTGGTCGTCGCCGGGCTCTTGCTGTTGGTCACGCGACGGAAGATCTGGGCGCTGAGCTTCCTGATCGGCCAGTGGTCGCACGCGCTGACCGACACGGGCGATACCGTCGGGACGATGCTCTTCTTCCCATGGACCCACCACTTCGCGATCGGCGCTTGGCAGTACGCGGGCCAGACGGGGCGCTTCAACGACGCGGGCGCGTACTTCAGCGGACCGGGGTTCGTCTGGGACGGCGTGTGGGTGGTGCTGGCAACGCTCGGCTGGCGCACGCTCACGCGCTCGTACTTCGAGACCACGATCGTGCCCGCCGATCCGATCTGGAACTGGGCGTCCGCCGTGCTGCCTTCGGCGGCGGCGATCGCGCTGTACCGAGCGAGCTACTTCTACGGCGTCTGCCGCTGGATCACCTGGATCATCTGGGCCCACGTCATCAACCACTACCAGTTCGATATCACCTGGGGCGGTCCGATGTGGGTGACCAGCGCGACCGGCGGTACGTCGACACGGCTCGGCATGATGCCGCTGGGAGGGATGTGCCCATGCGCTGGCTGTGGCGGCCGTTAGGGCCGGACTGCGCCCTGCAGGATCGCGCGCACCTCGCGCGGCTGGTCCGTGACGATGCCGTCGAGGCCGCAACCGGCCTTCTTGGCCACGGTAGCCAGGTCGTGGATCCAGGAGTACACCTTCAGGCTGCGCTCGTGTGCAGCGGCGACGAACTGCGGGTTGATCGCCGCCCAGTGCGCGGAGATGCCGCGCGCACGGAAGGCCGTCGCGTCCAGCAGGAAGCGCGCCAGGCCATCGGGATCGGTGTTGTCGCGCAGCAAGCTCGACTCGATCTCCGGCGCGTGCTTTGCAAAGTAGCGCACCGCCTGCTCGCGGTACGACCACATCAGCACGCGTGCCTCCTTGTGCTGGGCTTTGATGACATCGAGCGTGCGGCGAGCGGCCGTCGCGTCCTTGATCTCCACGGCCATCGATAGTCCATCCGGCAGCGCGCCGAGCGCCTCTTCAAACGTGGGCAGGCCTTCGGTGGTGTGCTGGAGGCGCAGGCGGCGCAGGACGCAGAGCGGATAGAGCCTTACCGGTCCCGGCAGGCCCGTCGTCCGGCGCGGAGACCAATCGTGGAGGAGCACGGGCATGCCGCCGAACGAGCGGCGCACATCGATCTCGACGCAGTCCGCGCCGAGCTCGGCCGCCTTACGAATGCCGGCGAGACTGTTCTCCGGCGCATCGAGCGGACAGGTGCGATGGCCGATGATCGGGATCACGGGAAGACTATAACGCCATAGCGCCTTAGCGAAAAAGCGTGACGCTGGTGGTTCGTCACGATAAGATGAGGGCGCTTGGGAAGGAGGGGCACCCTGGCTCGAGTCTTCTTCGAGGGCATAAGCAAGCGCTTCGGCGGGTTCACGGCGCTGCATGACCTCACTCTCGAAATCAACGACGGCGAGTTCTTCGTCCTCCTCGGCCCGTCCGGCTGCGGGAAGACGACCGCGCTGCGGATCGTGGCCGGACTCGAGGACCCGAGCGCCGGCTCCGTCTACATCGGCGAGCGGATGGTGAACGAGGTCGCGCCGAAAGACCGCGACCTCGCCATGGTCTTCCAGAGCTACGCGCTCTATCCCCACATGACCGTGTACGACAACATCGCGTTCGGGCTGCGTATGCGCAAGAAGTCGCGGACCGAGATCGACCGCGCGGTGCGCGACGTGGCCACCACGCTGGGCATCGCGGACTTGCTCAAGCGCCGGCCCGGGCAGATCTCCGGCGGCCAGCGCCAGCGCGTCGCGCTGGGACGCGCGATCGTCCGCCAGCCGCAGGCGTTCCTGATGGACGAGCCGCTCTCCAACCTTGATGCGAAGCTCCGCGTGCAGATGCGCGCGGAGCTGGTCCGACTCCACCGCGAGCTGGCTGGCACGTTCATCTACGTCACGCACGACCAGGTGGAGGCGATGACCATGGGCGAGCGCGTCGCGGTGATGGAAGGCGGGCGGCTGCAGCAGGTGGCGCCGCCGCAGGAGGTGTACGACAAGCCGGCGAACCTCTTCGTCGCGGAGTTCATCGGCAGTCCGGCGATGAACTTCCTCGATGCGGAGCCCGCGCAGCAGGACGGCGCGCGCGGCCTGCGCGCCGGCGATACGTTCATCAAGCTCACCGAGACGTTGGCCGCCGCAGTGAGCGGCTCCGGCGTGACCAAGCTGCGCGCCGGCATCCGGCCGGAGCACCTTGTAACGCTGGAGGGCGCGAATGGCGGCTCGGCGGCGACGTTCGAGGGCAACGTCGACCTCGTCGAATCGCTGGGGAGCGAGCAGCACGTGATCGTGACGCTGCCGCAGGGCTCGTTCACGGTGCGGCTGCCGTCCGACGTGCGAGTGGCCACGGGCGCGTCGTTGCGCCTCGGCGTCGACGCGAAGCACCTGCACCTCTTTGACGCGGCGAGTGGCCGGAGGATCGACGCGTGACGGCGACGGCGCAACCGCGGCGCGGACTTGCCAAGCCGGTACGGCAGTTGCTCACGGCGCTGCCCTTCCTCGCGCCATCGATCGTGATCTTCGGCACCTTCGTCTTCTATCCGCTCGGGAAGTCGGTGTACCTGGCGTTCTTCAAGAGCAACCCCTTCCACACGCGCCAGATCTACGTCGGGTTCGAGAACTACCACGAAGTGCTCGCGTCCGGCGACTTCCGCACGACGCTGCTGATCACGGGTACCTTCGCGCTGTACACGGTGGTGCCGTCGCTCGTGATCGCAACGTTCCTGGCGACGCTGGCGAACCAGCGCTTGCCCGGCGTCGTCATCTTCCGCACCATCTTCTCATCCACGATCGCCGCGTCCGTCGCGGTGGCATCGGTGCTCTTCCTGGTGCTGCTCCACCCGAGCATCGGCGTGCTGAACGAGCTGATCGGGAAGGCCGGCATCTCGGAAAAGAACTGGCTGCAGGATGGCGGCTGGGCCGTCCATCAGCACCATGGCTTCGGCGCGTTCACGGCCTGGTTCACCGATCCGAACTGGGCTTTGCTCTCGGTCTCGATGGTGATGGTCTGGATGAACATCGGGCTGTTCACCATGATCCTGCTCGCGGGCTTGCAGACGATCCCCGAGGAGCTCTACGAGAGCGCCCGGGTCGACGGCGCCGGCCCCTGGTCGACGTTCTGGAACATCACGCTGCCCATGCTGTCGCCGTCGTTGTTCTTCGCGGCTGTCATCGGTCTGATCTTCTCGTTCCAGGCATTCGGCCAGATCAACTTGCTGACCGGCGGCGGCCCGGCCGGCAGCACGAACACGCTGCTCTATTCGATTTATCAAGAGGGCTTCCAGAACTTCCGCACCGGCGCAGCGTCCGTCGAAGCGCTCGCGCTGTTCGTGATCATGGTCGCGCTGACCTTGACGCTCTTCCGTCTCGCATCCAGCCGCGTCTACTACGGAGGCGATCAGCGTTGAGATTCGACTTGCTTGTCCAGCGCTGGGCGCGACGAATACCGGCCTACGTCGTGCTTATCGCGTGCGCGGCGATCGTGCTGGTCCCGCTGTACGCGACGATCGTCGACAGCCTGCACCCGATCAGCGAGTTCCTGAACAACCCGCCGCCCAGCCTCTGGCCGCATCACCCGCAGTGGGGCAACTACTTCTCGCACGGCGGCGCAGCGGGCGCCGGCACGCCGCTCAAGCGCTACCTCTTCAATAGCGTGGTCGTGTCGTCGATCATCACGCTCGGCCAGCTCATGACGTCGGTGCTGGCCGCGTACGCGTTCGCGTACCTGCGCTTCCCCGGGCGTAACGTGCTGTTCGCGCTCTTCCTGGCGACGATGATGGTGCCGCTGGAGGTGGCCATCATCCCGAACTTCCAGACAATGCAATGGCTGGACCCGAAACTCGGCTTCTTGCCGGGCCCGCTGACGACCATCGATGGGTATACGGGTCTTGCCGCGCCGTTCCTGGCGACAGGCTTCGGCACGTTCCTGCTGCGGCAGTACTTCCTGACGATCCCCAGCGAGCTGCGGGACGCGGCTGAGATGGACGGCTACGGCCACTTCCGCTTCCTCACGACGATCGTCGTGCCGCTCTCGCTCGGCGCGATCGCGACGCTGGCGATCTTCGCCTTCATCCAGGCCTGGAACCAGTACCTCTGGCCGCTGCTGGTGACGAACGACCCGCACATGCGCACCGTGCAGATCGGCATCGGCGCGGAGACGCAGCAGCTCGATAAGATCAACATCGCGTTCGCGAGCACCATCGTTTCGCTCATCCCGATGCTGTTGCTCGTCGCGGCGTTCCAGCGCGTCCTGGTGCGGGGCATCTTCGGCGGCGCGCTGAAGGGCTAGCGGCTGGCCCGGCGTGCCGCTGCGGCCGGCCGGAGGCGGTCGCGATTCGGGTTCTAGCTTCGAATTCGGGCCTGTGCTATAGTCCTAAAGCAACTCGACATGGATTCGAATGACGGGGCGGAGCGCCGCCCTGTCGTCTGCAACGAGGAGAGCAAGGCTTGGACACACCGGTCAGCATGAAGGCGCTGCTTGAGGCGGGCGTTCATTTCGGGCACCAGACCCGGCGCTGGAACCCCAAGATGCGGCCCTTCATCTTCACCGAACGCAACGGCATCCACATCATCGATTTGCAGCAGACGGTCGGCCGGCTGGCGGTGGCGCTCGACTTCGTGAGCGAAGTGGCGCGAAACGGCCAGCAGATCCTCCTGGTCGGGACAAAGAAGCAGGCCCGCGAGGTCGTCGAGGCGGAAGCCCGCCGCGGCTCGATGCCGTTCGTGACGAACCGCTGGCTGGGCGGCACGCTCACGAACTTCGTCACCATCCGCACCCGATGCGAATACCTCCTGCGACGGGAAGAAGCCCGCGCCCGCGGCGACTACGGCCGGCTCCACAAGAAGGAGCAGCTCCAGATCGACAAAGAGATCGAGAAGCTGAACAGGCACCTCTCCGGCATCAAGGAGATGACGCGCCTGCCCGGCGCCGTGTTCGTCATCGATCCCGACCTTGAGTCGAACGCTGTCGCCGAGGCGCGACGCGTCGGCGTTCCCGTCGTCGCGATGTGCGACACCAACTGCGATCCAGACCTCATCGATTACCCGATCCCGTCCAACGACGACGCGATCCGCGCCATCAAGCTGATCACGGCCAAGGTCGCCGATGCGGCAATCGAAGGGGTCATGATGGTCGGCTACGAGGACACCGCCGCGGACACGCCCGGCTACCAGGCCCCGGCGGAAGCAGCGGAGCCGGTGGCGTGAGCGACAAGGGGGAGATCCCGGCAGCGTTAGTCAAAGAGCTCCGCGAACGAACCGGCGCCGGCGTCATGGAGTGCAAGAAGGCGCTTCAGGAAGCCGAGGGCGATCTCGAGCGCGCGGTGGGGGTGCTGCAGGAGCGCGGCATCGCGCTGGCCGAGAAGCGCATGCACCGCGAGACCGCGCAGGGCATGGTCGAGTGCTACATCCACGCGGGCGGACGTCTCGGCGCGATGGTGGAAGTGAACTGCGAGACAGACTTCGTCGCGCGCACCGACGACTTCAAGCGCCTGGCACGCGATCTCGCGATGCAGATCGTCGCGTCGAACCCGCTGTCGGTCTCCGAAGAAGACCTGCCGTCCGGCGCCGAAGGCGATCCGGCCGAGCTCTGTCTGCTGCGTCAGCCCTTCATCAAAGACGAGTCCCGCACCGTGGAGGAGCTGGTGAAGGAAGTGATCGCCCGAACGGGCGAGAACATCCGCGTCCGCCGCTTCGCCCGGTTCGAGCTCGGGCAATAGGAGGCGATTGCTCATGGCCGGCGGATCTTACCGCCGCGTCCTGCTCAAGCTGAGCGGGGAAGCACTCATGGGCGATGCCCCATACGGCATCGATACCGAGACCGTCTCTCGCATCGGGCGCCAGATCGGCGCGGCCCAGGAGCAGGGGATCGAGATCGCCATCGTCGTCGGCGGAGGAAACATCTTTCGCGGGGCCGACGCATCGGCGAACGGCATGGACCGGGCGACGGCGGACTACGGCGGCATGCTGGCAACGATTATTAACAGCCTGGCGCTGCAGGATGCGCTCGAAAAGAGCGGCGTCACGGTGCGCACGCAGACGGCGATCAACGTCCAGCAGGTGGCCGAGCCGTACATTCGCCGCCGTGCCATCCGCCACCTGGAGAAGGGGCGGGCGGTGATCTTTGCGGCGGGCACGGGCAATCCGTATATGACAACAGACACTGCGGCCGCCCTGCGCGCGATCGAGATCGGCGCGGAGGTGCTGCTGATGGCGAAGCACCGCACCGATGGCGTGTACGACGCGGACCCGAACAAAGAGCCGACCGCGCGCCGCTTCCAGACCCTCAGCTACATGGAAGCGATCAGCCGCCGGCTGCAGGTGATGGACAGCACGGCGCTGTCGCTCTGCATGGAGAATGAGCTGCCGATTATCGTCTTCGACCTCGCAGCGCCAGACAGCATCCTGCGCGCGGTGCGGGGCGAAAGCATCGGCACACATATCGGCAGCGGACAGACCGTGCTGACGAGGGCGTGATGGCCGGCGGCGACGCGAGCATCATCAAGGAGACGATCACCGACGCCGAGGAGCGGATGGGCAAGGCGATCGAGGCGCTTCGCCGCGAGCTGGCGACCATCCGCACCGGCCGCGCCAACCCGGCGCTCGTCGATCAGATCCGCGTCGATTACTATGGCACCCCGACACCGCTGAAGCAGATCGCAAGTGTGATGGTGCCGGAGGCGCGCCTGCTGACAATCCAGCCCTGGGACAAGGGCTCGCTCGGGGCGATCGAGAAGGCGATCCTAAAGTCGGACCTCGGCCTCAACCCGAACAACGACGGCTCTGTGATCCGCCTCGTCATCCCGCAGCTCACCGAGGACCGGCGCAAGGAGCTGGTGCGCATGGTGCACAAGAAGATCGAAGAGGGGCGCGTCGGGATCCGCAACATCCGCCGCGATGCCCATGAGATGCTGCGCGACTTTCGCCACGACAAGGAGATCTCCGAGGACCAGGAGTTCAACGCGCAGGAAGACCTTCAGAAGGTGACCGACCGCTTCATCGCCGACGCTGATACCCTGGGCGAGGAGAAGGAGAAGGAGCTCCTGGAGGTGTGAGCGTCCGACAGCTGGCCAAGCCCGCCGCGCAGCCCAGGCCGCTGCTGGAGCTCAAGCAGCGGCCGCAGCATGTGGCGATCATCATGGACGGCAACGGCCGCTGGGCGCAGGAGCGTGGACTCTCGCGGCAGGCGGGGCACCGCGCCGGCACCGAGAACATCCGCCGCGCCATCGAAACGTTCGCGCGCTACCAAGTGCCCGTCCTCACGCTCTTCGCGTTCTCGACCGAGAACTGGGTGCGCCCCAAGCGCGAGGTGAACGCGCTCATCCGTCTCATCAGCCACTTCATCGACCGCGAGCTGCAGCAGCTCCACGAGAACGGCGTGCGTCTACGCCACATCGGCCACCTCGACCCGCTGTCGCCCGCGTTGCAACGGCGCGTTGAAGACGCGATCGAATTGACAAAGAACAACACGCGCATCACGGTCAACGTCGCGTTCAACTACGGCGGCCGCCAGGAAATCATCGACGCGGTGCGTAAGATCGTGCGCGACGGCGTGGCCCCCGGTCGAATCGATGAGCAGCGCTTCGCGTCGTATCTCGACACGGCTGGCCTGCCCGACGTCGACCTCGTCATCCGCACGGCCGGCGAGCAGCGGCTCTCGAACTTCTTGCTCTGGCAGACGGCCTACGCGGAGTACTACTTCACGCCCGTCTACTGGCCTGACTTCGGTGTCGAAGAGATCGAGCGCGCGCTGGTCGCGTTCGGAGGGCGGGAACGGCGCTTCGGTGGAGTGGAAGAGAACGGGACCAGTCGCAAGAACCATCGCGGCGGCGCGAAAGCGTAGGCGGCGCAGCGCATGCTCGCACAGCGCGTCGCGAGCGCAGCGGTCGGCATCCCCATCATCGTGCTCCTCATCTGGCGCGGCGGGCCCTGGTATGCCGCGGCGAGCTGCCTGATCATCCTCATTGCCGCGTATGAGTTTCAGACGCCTCATCACGGGGCGGCGCCGCTGGCACTGCTCGCGTCCGCGATCGCTGCGGCCATGGCCGCCGGCGCGTTCGTCGGCATCGACTGGGTGCTGTGGTTCGCGATCGGCGGTGTGCTGATCCCGCTTGTGTGGGTGACGCTGCGCGCCGACCCCGCCTCAGCACTTGATGACTGGAGCTACGCCGTCGCGGGCATTCTGTACGTCGGGCTGCTGGGCAGCCACTTTGTCCTGCTGCGCAAGATCCCGAACGGGCGCGACTGGGTCTACCTTGTCGTCTTCGGCACCTTTGCCGTCGATACGGCAGCGTACTTCGTCGGCCGCTCGATCGGGCGGCGCAAGCTCGCGCCATCGATCAGCCCCGGCAAGACGGTGGAAGGCACGCTGGGCGGGCTCGCGGGCGGCTTTGCCGCCGTCGTGCTCGCGAACTACCTGCTTGGCATCCGGCTCGAGGCCGCGCTCATCGTCCCGCTCGCTGTGTTGCTGCCGATCGCGGCCATCCTCGGCGATCTCGCGGAATCGATCCTGAAGCGCGGCATGCGCGTGAAGGACGCGGGGCGCATCGTGCCCGGCCACGGCGGCTTCCTCGACCGGCTCGATAGCCTGCTGTTCGCGTTTCCGGTGGTATACTACTTCGTACTCTGGGTCGTGCCGTAGCTGATTTGCGAAGGACAGGCTTTAGCCTGTCGCTGTCAGCCTGAAGGCTGACCCGCAGAGCACAAGCACCGTAGCGGCGACCTTTAGGTCGCCACTGGCTCGTGTTCCGAGACGCACATGGCGACCTGAAGGTCGCCCCTACAGGCCCTGACGAAACGATGCAAGATAAGATCCTCATCAAGCACCGCGAAGGCAAGAAGGGCGTCAACATCAGCAAGCGCACGGATGAGAAGCCGCAGCGCTACCGGCTCAGCCGCACGTGAACAAGAAGCGACTCGTCATTCTCGGCTCCACGGGCTCCATCGGCCAGCAGACGCTCGATGTCGTCCGCAGCCTATCCGATCGCTTCGAGGTGCTCGGCCTCGCGGCCGGGAACAACGCCGAGCTGCTGCAGCGGCAGGCGCGTGAGTTCAAGCCAAAGCTCATCTGCTGCGCGGACGAGGCCCACCGCTCCGCATTCGACGCGCGTTGGACGCCGCTCGAAGCGCAGGCCGCGCATCCGGACGCGGACCTCGTCGTCGTGGGCACGGTCGGTCGAGCGGGCCTCGGACCGACGCTGGCCGCCCTGCGCGCGGGCAAGTCCGTCGCGCTGGCGAACAAGGAAGTGCTCGTGATGGCCGGCGCCATCGTCATGCGCGCGGCGCGCGAGGGCGGCGGCAGGCTCCTGCCCGTCGATAGCGAGCACAGCGCGATCTGGCAGTGCCTCTGGGGCGAAGAGGGCAACGAGATCGCGCGCGTGATCCTGACAGCATCCGGCGGCGCCTTCCGCGACTACACGTCCGAACAGCTCGAGCGCGTCACGCCGGAAGAGGCGCTCAAGCACCCGACGTGGCAGATGGGGCGAAAGATCACGGTCGACTCCGCGACGCTGCTGAACAAGGGCTTCGAGGCGATCGAGACGCGCTGGCTGTTCGACGTGCCGCTGGAGCGCATCGAGATCGTGCTGCACCGCGAAAGCATCGTGCACTCGCTGGTGGAGTTCGCCGACGGTTCGGTGAAGGCGCAGCTCGGCGAGCCCGACATGCGCCTGCCGATCCGCGTGGCGCTCTGCTATCCGCAGCGCGTCGCGGATGCGTCGATGACACCGCTCGATCTCGCGCGCGCGGGCGAGCTGCACTTCGGCGCGATCGATTACGCGCGCTACCCGGCGCTGGCGCTCGCGCTCGATGCGGCGCGCAAGGGCGGTACGTACCCTGCGGCGCTGGCCTCGGCCGATGAAGTGGCGGTAGCGCACTTTCTGGCGGGACACATCGGATTCACTGACATCGTTCGGCTGCTGGACGGCGCGCTGTCCGCGCATGACTCGGCGGCCGATACTGATCTCGAAGCCGTGCTCGCGGCGGATGCGTGGTCGCGCGCCTACGCCGAGGACTGGGTCCGCGCGAAAGTGTGACGACCGTCCCTTATTTCGAGTTGTTCCAATGGCGCTGGAAGGGTTTCATCGTGTCGTCGTTTCCGATCGTTTCCACCGTAGGGGCGTTCAATTGAACGCCCCTACCCCGCGTTCTCGCTTCCCAGGCGCTATTCCGCATCTCGTCCTCGCGAGTCCAACGAGCGGGCCTGCTGGCGATCGTTGCGCTACCATGAAGAACAGCTAAATGGACGTCCTTTCCCACAACATCCTGCCCTTCTTCGCGATCATCGTCGTGCTGATCGTCGTACACGAGCTGGGGCACTTCATCACCGCGAAGCTGGCCGGCGTCAAGGTCCTCGAGTTCGGCCTCGGTTATCCGCCGCGGCTGGGCGTCATCAAGCGCGGCGACACCGAGTACACGATCAACGCGCTGCCGCTAGGCGGCTTCGTTCGCCTGCTCGGCGAGGAAGACCCGGGCGATCCACGCAGCCTCGCCGCCAAGCCACGCTGGATCCGGCTCGTCGTGCTCAGCGCCGGCGCGTTCATGAACGTCTTCCTGGCGATCTTCCTGTTCAGCCTGGCCCTCATGATCCCGCGTACCGTCGACATCAGCCGCGCGGCGATCGGCGGCGTGATCCCCGGCAGCCCGGCCGAGCACGCCGGGCTCAAGGAGGGCGACGTCATCTTCGCCGTGAACGGCCACAACGTGCAGAACACCGGCGAGCTCGGCTACCAAATCCGGCTCAACATGGGCCAGACGATCACGATGAGAGTGCGCCGCACGGAAGGCGCGAGCGGCGCGCAGTTCGTCAACGTGCCGGTGAGGGCGCGTTGGTCCACCACTCCGTACACGTACACGACGGCGCTCGGAGCGAACAGCCCGATCAGCGCCGCAGCAGCCGTGCCGATCAAGGTGACCGTCGCGTCGACGAAGGGGTTCGACGACGGCAACGGCCTGATCATCGACCGCGGGCTGCCGAACGAGGAGAAGTTCTCGTACTGCGTCAAGGACTCGTCGACTCTCTTCCTCACGGAGCGGGCGCTGAGCGGCACCACGCCGAGCAATCATGCTGCCGGCGCGAGCGTCGACCATACGATCGGCCAGGGCCCGACAGGTATCGTGATCGGGCCGGCGTACACGACGACGCAGCCGCTCACCGAAGCTGAGCGCGCCAAGCTGGAGAAGGACCTGACGCCCTGCGAGACCAGCGTCCCGAGGACGGTCGCGGTGCCGATCAGCGAGACGCAGCACGAGCAGCCCTGGAAGGCCGTGCCGGATGGCGCCCACAAGTCGTGGGAGTCGCTCATTCTCGCCCGCAACGAGATCATCTCACGGATCAAGGGCGGTGTCGGCGGCGACAGCGGCTTCCAGGTGACGGGGCCGATCGGCATCGCCCAGCTCACGGGCGAGGTGGTCAAGGAGGCGGGCTGGAAGTCGCTGATGGACTTCGCCGCCCTGCTGAGCATGAACCTGGCCGTGCTCAACATCCTGCCGCTGCCCATGCTCGACGGCGGGCGCGTGGTCTTCGTGCTTCTCGAGTACGTCCGGCGGGGCAAGCGCATCGCGCCGCAGAAGGAGGCGATGGTGCACTTCGTCGGCCTCGTCGCGATGCTGACGCTGGCGGCCGTCATCACCTACTTCGACGTCGCGCGCCTCTTCGCCGGCAAGGGGATCATCCGGTAGAGGGTTTCCTTATTCTAGCCGTGCACGCGTTCGGAGTCGGCATCGCTGTCATCGCCAACGTCCTTGCTCTTGGAGGAGGTGTGTGGCTGGGAATCTGGGCATCGCGGCGCATGCCGCTCACGTTCAGCCTGCCTAATGCCAACCCAACAGCCCTGCGCGTGTGGGTGCTCTCTTTGCGCGTCTTCATCTTCCTCGTCTGCGTGCTCGCTGTGACTATGCCGGTTACCTTCCTTTCCGAGGCACTAGTCGGTCACTAGAGCCAATCACCCTCTGGCCCGTGGCCCGTGGCCCTCGGCCCTTGAACTCGCTACCCTGTAGGCGATGACGCAGAGGCGGCAGACGAAGCCCGTCTTCATCGGCGACGTGCAGGTCGGCGGCGACGCGCCCGTCGTGGTGCAGTCGATGTGCGCGACCGACACGTCGGACGTGCAGGCGACGCTGCGCCAGATCCACGAGCTGGCCGACCTCGGCTGCGAGATCGTCCGCGTCGCGGTGCCGGACAGGGCGGCCGCAGAAGCGCTGCCCGAGATCGTCCGCCAGACGCCGGCGCCGCTCATCGCCGACATCCACTTCGACTACCGCTGGGCGCTCGCCGCGCTCAAGGCCGGCTTCCACGGCCTGCGGCTCAACCCCGGCAACATCCGCGACCCCGAGAAAGTGCGCACCGTGGTGCGCGAGGCGAAGGCGCGCAACACGCCGATCCGCATCGGCGTGAACGCGGGCAGCCTGCCGCCGCTGCCGCCGCTGGCCGACGGCGAGATGCCGCCCGCGATGCACGAGCGCATGGTCAACGCGGCGCTTTGGGAGATCAAGATCCTGGAGGACATGGACTTCGATCTAATCAAGATCTCCCTCAAAGCGTTCGACGTGCCGACGATGGTCGCGGCATATCGCGCGCTCGCGCCGAAGGTACCGTATCCGTTCCACCTCGGCGTGACGGAAGCCGGCACGCCGCGCGCGGGCTCCGTGCGCAGCGCGATCGGCATCGGCATCCTGCTGTCGGAAGGCATCGGCGACACGATCCGCGTCTCGCTCGCCGCCGATCCGAAGGAAGAGCTGCCGGTGTGCTGGGACATCCTGTCGACGCTCAACCTGCGCCAGCGCGGCCCCACGCTCGTCGCCTGCCCGACCTGCGGGCGCATCGAAATCGAGCTGATCCCGCTCGCGAACAAGGTGGAGGCGCACTTCACAAAGCTCGGCAAGCCGATCACTGTCGCGGTGATGGGCTGTGTGGTGAACGGCCCGGGCGAGGCGAAGATGGCCGACCTGGGCATCGCGGGCGGCAAGGGCCGCGGGGTGATCTTCCGCAAGGGCGAGATCGTGAAGACCGTCGACGAGAAGGACTTCCTCTCGGCCCTGATCGAAGAGGGCGATAAGGTGATCGCGGAGATGGAGGCGGGGACGAACGGCCACGCGAACGGGTCGACGGGCAGCGCGCCCGATCCTGTCATCCCGCTGCAAGAGATCCCGCACTCCACGCGACGCTAAGCTGCGATGGCAGATCGCTGCGAGGTCTGCGAGCGCATCGCGAAGTTCACGCCCGACAACCCTTATCTGATCGCCGAGCTGACCACGGGATACGCCGTGCTCGCTGACAACCAGTACGTCCCCGGCTACACGATCTTCGTGTGCAAGACGTGCGTACCGGAGCTGCACGATCTGCCGCGCGACGAACGCACGCGCTTCCTCGATGAGATGGCGCTCGTCGCAGAGGCCGTGTTCCGCGCGTTGGCGCCGCGCAAGCTGAACTACGAGCTGCTGGGCAACTCGGTGTCGCACCTGCACTGGCACCTGTTCCCTCGATATGAGGACGACGCGAACCCGCAGTGGCCGGTCTGGAACAACGAGGCGTTCCTCCAAGCACCGCGCGTGACGCCAATCGATCGCGCCGTGCTGGTGGAGCGGTGCGATCGCGTACGGCGCGCGCTGGCGGACGTGCGAGGCTGATCGATGGACTACTGGCCCGCGCTCGGCATGCTCGGCATCCTGTCGCTGTGGGGCGCCATCGCGCTGGCGCCGTGGTACGCGCTGCTGATCGCGCGACGAGGCGAAGGCGTGTTCCTCGCGCTGCCGGTCGCCGTCGCGGCGGGCATCGCGGCCGGGGCGCTGACGCCAGCGCTGGGCGGCAAGGGCTGGTTCGGCTTCGAGATCAGCCTGCTGGCGGCGCTAGTGGCGAGCGCGATGGCCGCGATCGCCATGGGCAAGCGGGAAGTGCGGAGGGAGGGGACATGACGGGCGAGAACGCGTTGCGGATCGGGCTCGTGATACTGGCGCTGTCGTTGGCGGTCATCGGCGGGTGGGGCCTGTTCGCGCCCGGGTCGTTCTTCCATGACTTCCCGGGAATTGGGCACAGGTGGGTAGCGTCGCTTCCGCCATACAACGAGCACCTTGTGCGCGACTACGGCAGCATGAACCTGGCCCTGGCCGCGGTGCTGGCGATCGCAGCGGCGACGCTGTCGCGGGCGGCGGTGCTGGCCGGGCTACTGGCGGTGCTCGTGAACGGCGTGCCGCACCTTGTCTTTCACGCTGGACACCAAGGTAGCCTCTCGGACGGCGAGCAGGCCGCGAACCTCATCGCGCAAGCGATGCCACTCGGGCTGGCGGCGCTGCTGCTGGTGATGGCGTGGCGACGCGCGGGGGTGGAGGCGTAACGTGACCGGCCCTGTCCGCCACTCGCTCTTCCACCATGTTCGCGCAGACCCTCACCCCGAGTCGACAACGTCCGCCCTGTCGCACACAGATCGCCCCTCTCCCTGAGGGAGAGGGGACGGAGGTGAGGGATAGCTGATCGCATCGCCTACTCGCTTTCGACCAAGTTCGCGCAGCAGAGGGCATTTCGCTTCATCACGTCTTCATGCGGAGGCGTTAGACTTCTTGCCGGAGGTGTCAGGAGATGACGACGCTTAGAATGTCTCGCAGCGTAGCGGTCGGTATCGTTCTCGCGAGCCTCGCCGCGGTCGCGTGCAGCTCCGGCGGCAACGGCCGCGCGTCGAAGACGTCCACGCCGTCGTACGCGCCGACGGTCGTACCGGCCCAGTTCTCAGAACACGTTACGAACCGCTACTTTCCGCTGACTCCCGGCACGATCTATATCTTCGAAGGCGTGGAGGACGGCGTCGCGACGCACACTGAGGTCACCGTCACGCATGATTCGAAGACGATCTCGGGCGTGGTGTGCGTCGTCGTGCGCGATGTCGTGACGCAGGAAGGCAGTCTTATCGAGGAGACCGACGACTGGTATGCCCAGGACAGCGCCGGAAACGTTTGGTACTTTGGGGAGGACACGAAAGCGTACGAGAACGGCCAGGTGAAGAGCACCGCCGGCTCGTGGGAAGCCGGCGTCGACGGCGCGCAGCCGGGTATCGTCATGGAGGCGGCGCCCCAGGTGGGCGATAGCTATCGCCAGGAGTATTACGCCGGCGAGGCGGAGGACATGGCCAAGGTGATCGACCTGAACGCGTCGGTGTCCGTGCCGTACGGCTCGTACACAGGAGTGCTTGTGACCGAGGAGACGACGCCTCTGGAGCCGGACCAGGTGGACCACAAGAACTACGCCCCGGGAATCGGCTTCGTCTCGGGCACGCTCGTGCAGGGCGGGTCGGAGCAGATCGAGCTGGTCCGGATTACGACGGAGTAACGGCAATGATGAAGAACCGTTGTGCGTCGCCGGGACCGATTGTGCCGCGGCTGATCTACCAGGACGTCGGCAAGGCGATAGATTGGCTGAGCGACGTCTTCGGCTTTAGGGAGATCCTGCGTTGGGGATCGGGCGACGACCTCAGCGCACAGCTTGCCGTTGGCGAAGGCGCGATCTTCGTAACCGGGCCGCGAGTGGGCCACGGCTCGGCCGATAGACTTGTGTTTCGGCCGCCACGCCCAGATGAACTGAGCCACAGCGTAATGGTGCAGGTCGACGATGTCGACCGGCACTACGAGCACGCGAAACAGCGAGGCGCGCGAAACCTGATCCCACTGCGGACCCACATGTTCGGCGAACGGCAGTACTCGGTACGCGACCTCGACGGCCATCTCTGGACGTTCACGCAATCTGTGGCCGATGTCGCGCCGGAAGAGTGGGGTGCCGTTGTGACGAAGGCCGCTCATGGCTGAAGTCCGCTACTCGCTCTCGACGATGTTCGCGCAGCAGGAGCGATTCGCGGACATGCACGACTTCGCGCGCGCGGCGGAGGCGTTCGGCTTCGACGCGGTCGAGGTGAGCCACTCGACGGACGCGCCGCGCTTCGAGCGACTGCTGGACGGCTCGGGCTCGCGCCTCTCCAGCATCCACGCGCCGGCGCCGCGCGTGACGGTGAACGGCAAGTACAACAGCTCGCTCAACCTCGCCGCGCTGGACGAGGAGGAGCGCCGGCTCGCCATCGAGCACACGAAGGGCAGCATCGATCGCGCGGCGGCGGCTGGCGTGCAATTCGTCGTCGTCCATCTCGGCGCCATCGGCAACGAGATGCTGGAGTCGGAGCGCAAGCAGCGCAAGCTGTTCGACTCCGGCACGCGCACCGGCGACGAGTACGAGTCGCTCCGGCGCGAGACGCTCCAGCGGCGGGCGGAGCAAGCGCCGCCGTACTTCGAGCGCGCGCAGGAGACGCTCGCCGAGCTGGCGATGTATGCGCGCGAGCGAGGCGTCGCGATCGGGTTGGAGAATCGCCTCCATCACCACGAGTTCCCGCTGGCCGAAGAAGCGGCGACGCTGCTGGCCGACTACCCGCCGGACCTGATCGGCTACTGGCACGACGTCGGCCACGCGGAGGTGCAGGCGCGTCTGGGCTACGTCG
>CAYQLM010000019.1:0-37824 GCA_964418365.1 uncultured Dehalococcoidia bacterium | reverse complement strand
ATGATGTTCTCCTTCGGCACGCGCACGTTGTCGAGGAACACCTCGTTGAACTCGTGCGAGCCGGCCATGTTCACCAGCGGCCGCACGTTGATCCCCGGCGACTTCATGTCGACGATGAAGTACGTGATGCCCTTGTGCTTCGGCGCGTCCGGGTCCGTGCGCGTGAGCAGGATCATGTGCTTCGCCATGTGCGCCAGCGACGTCCAGATCTTCTGACCGTTGATGATGTAGTCGTCGCCGTCGCGCACGGCCCGCGTCTGCAGCGACGCCAGGTCGGATCCTGCCCCCGGTTCGCTGTAGCCCTGGCACCAGACGTCGGTCCCCCCGATGATCCCCGGCAGGTACTTCTTCCGCTGCTCTTCCGTCCCGTGCACGATCATCGTCGGGCCGGCCATGCCGAGGCCAATGATCAGGTGCATCGGTCGCGGCACGCGGTGCAGCGCCAGCTCTTCGTTCAGCACGAACTGCTGCATCGTCGTGAGTCCGGCGCCGCCGTACTCCGTCGGCCACGCCGGCGCGATCCAGCCCTTCGCGGCCAGCTTCTTGAACCAGGCCTGGTTGTCATCCCAGTTCGCGACCAGCGCTTCTTCGCCGCTCAGCCCCTTGGCTGCCTTCGGTGCCTGGCTCTCGATGAAGCTGCGCACTTCCTTCCGAAATGTCGCTTCTTCCGGTTTGTCTACAAAGTCCATGTCGTTTCCTTTCTCCAGTTCTCGCGTTGCCTGTTCTGTCGGGGTCTGAAGACCCCGACCTACGGTCTCGATCCGGTTACCGGCGCTCGTAGGTGCGGGTCTCCAGACCCGCACCATCCAGGCTCCAGCTTCCAGCCTCGAGCATCCAATCCCTAGTCCCTCGGCAGCCCGAGCCCGCGCTGCGCGATGATGTTGCGCTGGATCTCGCTCGTGCCGCCGGCGATCGTCGATGCCAGCGTCTGCATGTAGGAGCCGCCGTAGCGTCCCTTCGCTGCGGCGTGCTCGCTGCCCGAAAGTAGCTGGCCGTACAGCCCGGCTACCTTCATGCCTGTGCGCGCGATGCGCTGGTTCAGCTCCGACGCGAACAGCTTCGTCATCGAGGCCTCGTAGTTCGGCACCAACCCCTTCGCCTGCATCGTGACGACGCGATACGACAGCATCTTCGCGATAGTGGTCTCCACCAGCCGGTCCGACAGCTCATATTTCACCGTGCTGTTCCACGCCACGGACGACTGATGGTCGTCCCTGTGCTCCTGCGCGAAGCGGATCAGGTTGTCTACCTGCTGCCGCATCCCTACGGACGAGCCGATGCTCGACCGCTCGAAGTCCAGCGTGGTCGTCCCGATGTACCAGCCGCGGTTCTCCTCGCCGACGAGGTTCGCCGCCGGCACGCGCACATTGTCGAAGAACACCTCGTTGAAGAACGCGCCGTTCGCCAGGTTGACCAGCGGCCGCACCGTGACCCCCGGCGCTTTCATATCGACCAGAAAGTAGCTGATCCCCTTGTGCTTCGGCGCGTCCGGGTCCGTGCGGCACAACATGAACATCCAGTGGGCGTACTGCGCGCCGGACGTCCAGATTTTCTGGCCGTTGATGATGTAGTCGTCACCGTCGCGCAGCGCGCGCGTCTGCAGCGACGCGAGGTCGGAGCCGGAGCCGGGCTCGCTGAAGCCCTGGCACCACTGCACCTCGCCCGAGAGGATCCGTCCCAGGTGCTCCTTCTTCTGGTCGTCGTTGCCGTGGATGATCAGCGTCGGTCCGATCATCGACGTCCCCATGCCACCGACGACCGGCGCGCGCGCCTCGGCGAACTCCTCGTTCATGATGAACTGCTGCATCACGGTCAGCCCGGCGCCGCCGTACTCCTTCGGCCAGGCCGGCGCGATCCAGCCCTTGTTCGCCAGCTTCTCGCGCCACTCCTTGATCTCCTCGAACCGCGAGCGCATGTCGCCGCCGCCTTCGCCGCCGCCCATCATCCCCCCGCCCATGATCCCCCGGAAGCGCTCCGGCATCTCGCTCTTGAGGAACGTCTTCACCTCCTGCCGAAAGCCTGACTCCTCTGAGTTGTCTCTAAAGTCCATAGTGCTGCCTCCCTTGCTCGAAGCTCGAGACCCGAAGCTCGACGCTTCTAGAAGTGCCTCCAGTTTGTGATCAACCGGTTCAGTTGCCGCCCGACGTGGTTGTAACCGTCGAGGAGGACCTTCAGTTCCTTGCCTTCCAAGTAGCCCAAGCGCCCAGCAACCTCGAGGTGCGTCTCCATTTCGTTTGCCGAGGCCATCGCCATCTTCATATGCCGCTTGAATTCCTTTTCCGAAGCCTTCCGGCCGAATCCTTCCGAAATGTTCGCCGGGATCGACTTGCTAGCTCGTCTCATCTGGTCTCCCAGGTCGAAGCGCTCTTGTCCCGGCAGTTTCTTGCAGACCTCATGGACCTGAACGAGCAAGTCCATCGAGCGTTATGCGTTCAGATCGCGATGACTGCGTAGCGGCGCTCTAGTCGAGCCTCGAGCATCGAGTTTCGAACTCTCTAGACCAGTTCGCATCTCTCAACCCCTCGGCATGCCTAAGCCGCGCTGGGCGATGATGTTCCGCTGGATCTCGCTCGTGCCGCCGCCGATCGTGCTCGTCGTTGCGTACATGTACCACGATGGCATCCGCCCGTTCAGCGCTGCGTACTCGCCGCTGTCGCGCAGCACCTGCCCGTACAGCCCGATCAGCGCCAGCCCAGTCTTGGCGATGCGCTGGTCCAGCTCCGTCGAGAACAGCTTCGCGATCGACGACTCGTGGTTTGGTACCATGCCGCGCTTCTGGATGCCGATCACCTGGTAGCTCAGCACCTGCTCGATTTCGGCCTCGATCGCGCGGTCGGCCAGCTCGTAGCGCACCAGCGGGTCGCGCGTGATCGTGCACGTCGCGTCGTTGCGATGCTCATTGACGAACTCGACGAAGTCCCGCACCGCCAGCGCGTGGCTCACGCCCGTCGCGATGCCCGAGCGCTCGAAGTCGAGCGTCGCCGTGCCGATGTACCAGCCGCGGTTCTCCTCGCCGATCAGGTTCTCTTTCGGCACGCGCACGTTGTCGAAGAACACCTCGTTGAAATCGTGGCTGCCCGACATGTTGAGCAGCGGCCGGACCGTGATCCCCGGCGACTTCATGTCGAGCAAGAAGTAGCTGATGCCCTTGTGCTTGGGCGCGTTCGGGTCTGTCCGCGCGAGGAGGATCATCCACTGCGCTCCGTGCGCGCCGGACGTCCAGATCTTCTGGCCGTTGATCACGTAGTCGTCGCCGTCACGCACCGCGCGCGTCTGCAGCGACGCCAGGTCCGAGCCCGCGCCCGGCTCGCTGAAGCCCTGGCACCAGTACGCCTCGCCGCGCAGGATCGGGCGCAGGTGCTTCTGCTTCTGCTCCTCCGTGCCGTACAGGATCAGCGTCGGGCCCACCCAGCCCAACCCGATGATGTTCGGGCTGCGCGGCGCGCCTCGCAGCGCCATCTCCTGGTTCAGGATGAACTGCTCGATGACGGTTAGGCCGCCGCCCCCGTACTCCACCGGCCACGCCGGCGCGATCCAGCCCTTGTCCGCGAGCTTCGTCAGCCAGCCGCCCAGTGTCTTCCAATAGTCTTCGCGCGCGAACCGGCCGCTGCCGCCGCCGAACATCGCGCCGCCTTGCCCGCGACGGCTCAGCCCGCCCGGCAGCTCCGTCGCGATGAAATCGCGCACGTCGTTGCGGAACTGCGCCTCTTCTTGGCTGTCAGCGAAGTCCATCTCTTGCTCCCTTGCGTTCCTCGTTCCAGGTTCCTAGTTCCTCCGTCGCTACACCTCGAGCGTTGCCGGGATCAGCTCGGACACCGCGCGTACGCCCGGCCCGACGCGGCTCTTCGGCCGCTGCGCGCGCACCAGCTCCTGGTACAGCTTGCCCCACTGCTCCGCCTTCCCGCGGTCGAACTCGTCCGCGCAGCCGACGAGCTGCATCAGGTCGAGCGTCATCCCCAGGCCGAGGAACTGCCACGCCAGCAGCCGCGAGTCGACGTCGCGCCGCACAATGCCGCGCCGCTTTCCGTCTTCGAGCGTCTCGCTCACGAAGCGCACGAACCCCTCGAAGTTCTCGCGCAGCGCGAGGCGGATCTCCTCGTCGTCCGCCTCCGAGAGCGCCTGGAACTGTATCTTCATGTTCTCGGAATGGCTCTGCAGGTGGTCGTAGTAGTCCACCCCGACCGCCCACAGCGTCTCGAGCGGGTCCTCCACGTCCGACGCGATGTTTTGCCAGATGTCGAGCAGCTTCGGCCCGGTCGTCCGCAGCGTCGCCAGAAAGAGCTCCTTCTTCGTGGAGAAGTAGCGATAGAGCGCCGGCTCCGAGACGCCGGCCGCCTTGGCCAGGTCCGCCGTGCCCACCTTGGCGTAGCTCTGCGCGGCGAAGACCTCGCGCGCGGATTCAATAATCTGCCGTTTTCGATGCTGGGCGGGAAGCTTGCGGGCTCTCGGCATGATAGTTAGTGGTGACTCACTATCTCCTCAGGCAGCCCTACAGTACACCCGAAGGGGGGCGTTGTCAAGCAGCGCGAACGCGCAACCCTGGAACCAGAGAACCCTGGAACCAGCCGCCTCCGGAGCGATCGGCCAGCCCGCCAAGCTGCCACTGTCATTCCGAGCGCAGCGAGGAATCTGGCCCCTCGCGAAAGACGCGGCTTCCGCCGGCCTTTGTCATTCCGAGCGGTTAGGTCGCCAGGGGCGCCACTTCTGTCATTCCGAGCGGAAAGGTCGCCCCAGGCGACCGCGAGCGAGGAATCTCACCGCACTATGCGATGTCGTGGCCACGAATGTCGGCCTGCATCCGGTTCGCCCTACCGGCCCCGCCCGACGCGCCAGCCGGGCCCCCTAGCCCCACCACGTCCACCGGCGTCGTCCTGCATTCGCAGGCCCCGGCGCCTGTTGTTCCGTCGCCCAGCTGGCCGTCGCGGTTCCAGCCCCAGCACTTGACGCTGCCCCCGCTGGTGAGGGCACAGGTGTGGCCGGCGCCCGCCGAAGAGATGGCGGCGGCGCCGCTGGTCAGTCCCGTCACGTCCACGGGAGTGGTGCTGCAGGGGGATCCAGAGCAGGACTCCGGCCCGGTGCTCGTCCCGAGGCCGAGCTCGCCGACGATGTTGTAGCCCCAACACTTGACCCCGCCTCCGCTGGTGAGGGCGCAGGTGTGGTCGCCGCCGGCCGAGACGGCGACGGCGCTGGTCAGCCCCGTCACGTCCACCGGGGTGGTGCTGCAGGGCGATCCAGAGCAGGACTCCGGCCCGGTGATCGTCCCGATGCCGAGCTCGCCGACATAGTTGACGCCCCAGCACTTGACCCCCGCCGTCGTTGTTAGGGCGCAGGTGTGATTGGTGCCAGCAGAGACAGCCACGACACCGCTGGTCAACCCCGTCACGTCAACGGGCGTCCAACAGTTCCCGCCGCCGCAAGCCCGACCGTCCCCCAGTTGGCCATAGCCGTTCGAGCCCCAACACTTGACGCCCCCCGTAGTTGTCAGGGCGCAGGTGTGTTGGCTGCCGGCCGACACCGCCGCCACGCCACCGCTCAGTCCCGTCACATCCACCGGCGTCGAGCTGTCGGTGCTGGTCCCGTTCCCCAGCTGGCCGTCGCGGTTCCAGCCCCAGCACTTGACGCCGCCCCCGCTGGTGAGGGCACAGGTGTGGGCCGGGCTGAAAGGAGAACCGGAGCTCATGCTGGCAGAGACAGCCACGACGCCGCTGGTCAGCCCCATCACGTCCACGGGCGTCGTGCTATCCGTGGTCGTCCCGTCCCCCAGCTGGCCATGGTCGTTCCACCCCCAGCATTTGACACCTCCTGCCGTGGTGACGGCGCACGTGTGTAAGCCGCCGGTCGAGACGGCCGCGACGCCGCTGCGCAGGCCGGAGACGTCCACCAGCGCAGTGCAGGAGGACCCGCAGGCTTGCCCGTCGCCGAGCTGGCCACCGTCGTTCAGGCCCCAGCACTTGACCCCGCCCGAGGTAGTGAGGGCGCACGTATGGTAGCCACCGCCGGACACGGCGGCCACAGCAACTGGTGGTTCCGCCTGTGGCGTGGGTGTTGCCGTAGGCGGCGGCGTCAGAGTGGCTGCTGGCGCAGGCGTCGTGGGCATCGGCGTGGCCGGCGGCCCGAGCGAAGGAATGAGGCCTGCGGCGTACTGCAGGATCAGCGCCGCGTCCAGTGGATTGACAACGGTGTCACTGCTGACGTTCGCGTTCTCCGGGCAAGGAACCGAACCGATCAAACCCGCGCTGAACTGGAGCACAATTGCAGCGTCGATCGGGTTGGCAAACCCGTCGCAATTCGCGTCGCCGGCCAGACTGCCAGCGGTCTTCCCCGGTCGCGGGACAAACTGCCCGCCAACAACCACGGCGACGACGATTGCAGTAACAATGAGGGCGATCGGAACGCGCCGGGCGCCCGGGAAACTGGGCCTTCCCATTGTTGGGGCTTGTTGTTTCTGCATGTGCTACCCCGTAAATGAAGAACTGCTTTGCCACGAAAGCCTCGCCATCATGCAAGCGTGCGGGGCGCCTGCCACCAAATCGATGGCCCTAGTCTACGCCGCGCGGCTGCAGATAGCTACCCCTCGCCCTCAGGCGCCACTTGGTTCGCCGGCTACGTAGTTCCGCCTTGGCCCTTGGCCCCTGGCCCTTGTCCCACGGCCTTTGGCCCCTGGCCCTAACCCTGGTGCAACGCCACCGCCGCGCGCACGGCCGCGATCGCCACGTCCATCTGCTGCTCGTCCGGGTCGCGAGTCGTCAGCGCCTGGAGCTGCATGTTCGGGCGCAAGAGCAGCTTGAAGATGGGGCTCTTCGACGTGCTCGCCAGCCGGATCGTCTCGTAGCTGAGGCCGACCACCAGCGGCGCCAGCGCCAGCCGCGACAGCAGCCGCCGGCTCGCCGTCTCCGGCCCGACCAGCCCGTAGAGGATCGATGAGATCACCGTCGTCGTGAGCAGGAAGCTCGTCCCGCAGCGCACGTGCGCGTTCGGGAAGCGGCGCAGCGTATCGACCTCGAGCGGCAGGCCCGCCTCGTACGCCTGGATCGCGCGGTGCTCCGCGCCGTGGTAGCCGAACAGCCGCTGCGCCTGCGGCAGCCGCCCGATCGTGCGCATGTAACCGACGAGCATCCCGACGCGCGCGAAGCCTTCGGTCACGCCCGCCAGCCGCGGCGGCAGCTTCAGCCGCTTCGCGATCCCTTCGCTGCGCTTGCCCGTCAACGCCGGCGCCAGCAAGAAGAACGCCGACAGCGCCCCGAGCGACATCGCCGTCGAGAAGCGCACCTGGCGTTCGCTCGGCTCCTCGGGCTCGCGCCCTGCCGCCACCTGCGCCGACCACACCAGCGCGCGCATCCCCTGCGTGAGCGTATCGCCCAGCGCGAAGATGCCGCGCAGCACCGGCACCGTGCGCGCGCTCGGGGCGGCGTCGGTGCGCTCGGAGCGGCAGACGATCTCGCCGTCCGGCTTGCGAACGCACACCGCGAATCCCTTCGCGCCGCGGATCATCACGCCCTCGACGACCGCCTGTCCGCCCAGCGTCGCCGGCAGTCTCGCGTTCCCGTTTGTCGATGCCATCGTGTGCACGATACCGGCCGCCCGCGAGCGGGTCAACTTCGCCTCGCCACGGCCACCGCGAACTCATCGAGCCGCCGCCGCATCTTCGCTGCCGTCAGCCCCGACGGCGCGCCGCGTTCGAGCTGCGTATCGATGCGCGGATTCCTGCCCGAGTCCGCCAGCGCGATCGCATCCCAGTACGGCGCGTAGCCTTCCGCGCGCGTTCCCGTCGCCGCTGCGTAGTGCGCGAGAAATCGATCCGCCGCCTGCAGGCTGTGCAGCCGTACCAGGTTCACCCGGCAGTGCGCGATATCGATCTCCGGCGGCCCGGCGGCGGCGCTGATCCAGTCGACGACGCCCGTGATCCGTCCGCGCTGCCACAGGATGTTCCCCGGATGGTAATCGCGGTGGATGAACCGAGGCGTCGTGCGCGGCTGCCGCGATCGTGCCAGATCGAGCACCTCCCGCCAGGCGCGCCGCTCCTTCGACCACAACGGAACGTCGCGCGCACGCGGGTCGTAGTACGGTCGGTAGCGGTGCAGGCCGTCCGGCGGCGCGATCGCGTGGATCGGCGGCAGCGCCTCCGCCATGCGCCGCAGCCAACTATCGATGTTCTTCGGCGCCAGCTCGACGCGACCCGGCAGCCGCGTCATCAGCACCGCGCGCGCGTCGCACTCCGCCGGCCCGTCGTCCAACGCGACGAGCCGCGGCGCCGGATATCGTGCGCGCTCCAGCGCGGCGAGCACGAGCGCTTCCCGTCGCGCCAGCCCCGGGTACTTCCAGTTCGGACGGATGAAGCGCCGCAGCACCATCCGCCTGAGGCGGACGCCGCGCGCGTCGGCGACATCGACCGCATGCATCGCCGTCGAGCTGCCGCCGTACATCCGCCGCACCGCGACAACTCGCGCGGTGCGCCCGACCTGCCTCGCCACCCAGTCGAGCGTCTCGCGCGGCACCGGCAAACGCACCAAGCGCTCGTACGCCTGGTCCGATGATGGCCTCGCGTTACCTCCCGTCATTCTGAGCAGCTAGTCGATCGGCAGCCCATCACCTTGTCATTCCGAGCGGTTAGGTCGCCGGTAGGCGACCGTCAGCGAAGAATCTGGGTGCGTCTGGCGAGACGCTACCACGCACGTCCGAGCGCCCAGCATTATCATCCTGAGCTTGTCGAAGGACGAGCGTGCATACCCGCGTAGGGGCGACCCGATGTGGTCGCCCTGATAGCATCGCGTGGAATCTGATGACGGTTGTTGTGCTGGTTATGGGACGCCGAAAGGTGATCGCCCCATTGCTGCTGCGAATGCGACCATGACGGTCGCCAGCTACTCTTTGATCCCGTAGCGCCGCTTGAACCGCTCGATGCGTCCCGCCGTGTCCACGATGCGTTGCTCGCCCGTGAAGTACGGATGGCACGCGCTGCACACCTCGACGTGGATGTCCGCCTTCGTCGCGTGCGTCTGGAACGTGTTGCCGCAGGCGCAGTGCACAAGCGCAGCCACGTATTCGGGGTGTATTCCTGTTTTCATGTCCTGGTTCTTTCCTTCGTCCTTCCCCTCGCCCTCTGGGAGAGGGGCCAGGGGTGAGGGCAACCTTTCATCTCCATTATGCCGCACCTGTCAAGTCGGTCGTATTCTCGTCCGTTCCCCTCTCCCTCTGGGAGAGGGCCTAGGGGCGAGGGAGCTTAGCCCTGCTTAGCGTAGACGCTCACCTGCCTGCGGTGCTTCGCGTACGGCTCGAACTTCACGAGCCCATCGATCCTCGAGTAGATCGTGAAGTCGCGCCCCAGCCCGACGTTCTTGCCGGGGTGGATGTGCGTCCCCCGCTGCCGGAGGATGATCGTCCCGGGGCGTACCAGCTCGCCGTCGTAGCGCTTGACGCCCAGCCGCTTCGACTGGCTGTCGCGCCCGTTGCGCGTGCTACCGCCACCCTTCTTGTGGGCCATCGCCTAGTCCTCTTTCTTGCGCCGCAGGATCCGCCGGCGCGCGGGTGGTTTCTTGTCTTGGTCGTCCTTCGCCGAGGCTTTCTTCGCCGTCGGACGCTTCGGCTTCTCCGCCTTCTCGGCGTTGGCCTTCGCCGCCGGCTTCTTCTTCGCCGTGGCGGCGGCCCGGCGCGTCGTCGTCCTCGGCTTCGGCGCCTCCGCTACTTCCTCGACAGCAGGCGCCTCGCTGATCGCCTCAGCCACCGCTTCCTCGGCAATGTCCGGCGCCTCGGCGACGGCCTCCGGCGTTTCGGCTTCTTCCTCGGCCTTCTTGCGGCGGGCCCGCGGCGGCTTCGCCTTCGCCTCTTCGCCCGGCCTCAGGATCTCCTGTACCGTCAGCTTCGTGAATCCCTGTCGATGGCCCTGCTTCTTCCGCGTCCGGACCTTATTCTTGTATTTGAAGACGATGATCTTCGGGCTCCGGCCCTGCTGGTCGACCTGCGCCAGCACCCGCGCCCCCCCGATCATCGGCGTCCCAATCGTAACCGAGCCGTCCTCCGCGATGAGCAGCACCTCGCCCAGCTCGATCGTCGCCCCTTCCTCCCCCGGAAGGCTCTCGACGACCACGCTGCGTCCCTCTTCGACGCGGTACTGCTTACCGCCGGTTCGAACTATCGCGTACATGGGCCCAGATAGTCTAACCAAGGCCCCGTATTCGGTCAATTCCCTGGTCACGAACGTGTCATTCCGAGCGGGAAGCACGCCGCAGGCGGGCGTGAGCGAGGAATCTCTCGCTCCTCGGTAGAATCTGCTCGCCCAAGACCGCGAACACCCAGCCGAATGGGCTCATCCCGAGTCTGTCGAAGGACGCGCCCTCTCGCATCCCGCTTCCCGCCTCCACCTTCCCTATACTGCCCCCGCATGAACCTCCTCGATCTCCACTCGTGGGACCTCTCGCCCAAGAAGGCCATCGCCGTCCAGCGACAGCTCGCGTCGCGCATCGTCACCAGAGGCAAGCCCACCCACGTCCGGCGCATCGCCGGCGTCGATTGCTCGGTCGACCGCATCGAGAAACGCGCCACCGGCGCCGTCGTCGTCCTCTCGTACCCGGACCTCGAAGTGGTTGATACGTCCGTTGTCGAAGCGCCGCTTACGTTCCCCTACGTCCCCGGCCTCCTCTCCTTCCGAGAGGTTCCGGTCCTCCGCGAAGCGTTCCGTCAGATCGCCGGCCCGATCGATCTCCTTCTCGTCGATGGCCAGGGCTACGCGCACCCGCGGCGCTTCGGCCTAGCCTGCCACCTCGGTCTCTTGCTCGACGTGCCCGCGATCGGCTGCGCCAAGCCGCGGCTCATCGGTGAGCATGCCCTGCCCGCCGCCGCCGCCGGAAGCCGCGCCGATCTGCTCGACAACGGTGAGGTCATCGGCACCGTCCTGCGCACGCGCGACGGCGTGAGGCCGCTTTTCGTTTCGCTCGGCCACCGCATCTCTCTCGCCGAAGCCGAGGCGTGGGTGCTGCGCTGCTGCCGTGGCTACCGCCTGCCGGAACCGACGCGTCTCGCCCACCTCGCCGCCGCCGGCCGCCTGCCTGCTCCCACACTGTAGGGGCGACCTTCAGGTCGCCACTCGCCCGCCGATGCGTGCCACAACGCCCGCGTTCCTGTTCCTTCCCTATGGTGGACAGGTCCTCCTTCAGCCTGCTACGCTACTAGAGCGCCAGCGAATAATAGGGCGCCCCCCCGCGCGCGAGGAGGGGTGGGATCATTGCTAAAGATTCCACAAGTGTTCCGAGCCAGCTGGTGCAAGAGGTAACGTCCGCGAGTCGGGCGTTTTTCTTGTTGGCCCGATCTCCCCTACATACTCCGAACCTCCGTTGCGGTACACTCGAACTACCATGAGTGAGCTCCGCACCCGCATCGATGACCTCGCGAACCGCATCAGCCACGTTCTGATGCGTCTTTGACGTCCCCACCCTCGAACAGCAAGCGCGCGAGCTAGAGCAGCAGTCCGCCCAGCCAGGCTTCTGGGACGACCCGCAGCCGGCGCAAGCCGTGATGAAGCGCCTGTCCGACCTCAACTCCCGCGTCGACACCTGGCGCACGCTCGAGCGCCGCGTTGCGGAAGCGCGCGAGCTCGTCGATCTCGCCGACGCCGAACGTGACACGCAGCTCTCGGACGATATCGCCCGCGAAGTCGAGGCCATCGCCGCGGAGCTCGACCGCCTCGAGCTCGAGCTCACCTTCGCGGGCCCGTACGATCAGCGCAGCGCCATCCTGGCGATACACGCCGGCGCGGGCGGCACCGAGTCGCAGGACTGGGCCGAGATGCTCCTGCGCATGTACCTGCGCTGGGCCGAGCGCCGCGGACTGCAAACGGAAGTGCTCGACATGACGCAGGGCGAAGAGGCCGGCATCAAGAGCGTCATGCTGGAGTTGCGCGGTCCTCTCGCGTACGGCTACCTCAAGTCGGAGCGCGGCGTGCACCGCCTCGTCCGCCTCTCGCCCTTCGACGCGGACCACGCGCGCCACACGTCGTTCGCGCTCGTCGAAGTGCTGCCGGAGGCGGAGAGCGCCGCCGAGGTGAAGATCAACCCGGACGAGCTGCGCATCGATACCTTCCGCGCCAGTGGCCACGGCGGCCAGAACGTGCAGAAGAACTCGACCGCGATCCGCATCACGCACATCCCCACCGGCCTCGTTGTCACCTGCCAGAACGAGCGCTCGCAGTCGCGCAATAAGGAGAGCGCGCTACGCGTGCTCGAGGCGCGCCTGCTCGAACGCGAGGTCGATCGTCAGGCGCAGGAGCGATCGAAGCTCAAGGGCGAGCACATCGCGGCAGGGTGGGGGAACCAGATCCGGAGCTACGTCCTCCACCCATATAAGATGGTGAAGGACCACCGCACCGAGTTCGAGACCAGCTCCGCCGAAGCCGTCCTCGACGGCGACCTCGATCCCTTCATGACCGCCTACCTTAAGTCCCAGATCGGTTCCGACAGCGCATGAAGCGCGCGCTAGCCGCCATCTTCGTGCTCTCGATGCTGCTGCTCGGCGCAACGCTCGGCGCGCGCGCGCAGTCCGCGATCGATGTCACCAACACCAATGCCGAGATCTCGTTTCCGCAGGGCATCACCTTCACCCTGGACGCCACCGTCGGCGGTACGCTCGACGACATCCGTATCGCCTACCAGGTCGCCCCCGACGGCGTGCGCGCGACGGCCGTCCCCCGGTGCACGAGCGGCCAGACCGTCTACTGTACGTTCCGGTTCGTCAACAGCCAGAGCAACCCGCTCATCCCGGGGGGCGTCGTCACGTACTCGTGGTCGCTCACGTCAGGCGGTCAGACACAGGAGACGCCGTCACAGGCCGTCACCTACATGGACACGCGTTACGATTGGGAGACGATCACCGATGGCAGCCTCACGCTCTGGTACTACAGCGGCAGCGAGAGCGATGCCCGCGCCGTGCTGGAGGCGGGCCGCGAGAGCATTGATCAGACCAGCACGCTGATCAACGCGCATGTCGATATCCCGCTCAAGATCTTCTACTACGAAACTGCCGAGGAGATGCAGCCGGCCATCGTCGCCAACAACGCGCCCGGCGTCATCACGCTCGGTGAGGTCGTCTACTCAGACACCGCCATGGTGTCGCGGGACTACAGTCCGAAGGAAATCGCGCGCCATGAGGTCGCCCACATCGTCCAGCGCGCCGCGATGGCCGGCCCGTACGCGCACAACGAGCCCGACTGGCTCAGCGAAGGCACCGCCGTCCATGCCCAGACCCAGCCGCTGCAGGACCAGCGAGACGCGATCGACGCCGCCATCCGCACCGGCGATGTCATCTCCGTGCGCAGCATGAGCTCCGCATCGAGCGGCGCCAGCGCCGCCACCGTCAGCCTCTTCTATGGCGAGGCGTGGTCGCTCGTGAAGTTCCTCGTCGATACCTACGGGCAGGAGAAGTTGGCGCGGCTCTTCGTCGCGCTCAAGACCGGCTCGACGACAGGCCGCGCTCTCCAGCAGGTCTACGGCTTCGACGAGGACGGCTTCGAGAACGCCTGGCGCGCCGGCAACGGCCTGCCGCCCCGCACGCCGGTCGCGACCGCGGCGCCCACGCCGCAGCCGGCCGCCACCGCGACGCAGTCCAGCAACGACGGCTCCAGCGGCAAACCCCTCGGCCTCATCGCCGGCGTCATCATCGGCACGATCGTTGTTGCCGGAGGCCTCCTCGGGCTCGGAGTTGTGCTCGCCCGCCGCCGCTAACCGTCGCAGCACTTGTCATTCCGAGCGTCGCGACGCGTCCGCCTCAGGAGGAGGAATCTGATCCCTCGCGACGGCGACCCGTCTGCTGGAAAACCTCGTAGGGGCGGGGCTTCAGCTCCGCCCTTCCTCGCGCATGCATCTCCGTCCCCGCTCCCTCGGGGAAGAGGGGCTAGGGGTGAGGGCTATCTACCGGTTCGTCGAGGCAGCGCCCTTGCCCAACGAAGGGTTCTCGCGGCTGAGTGGCAGCACCACCGCGCCGAAGTACTCCGGCCGGTAGCCGTACACCTGGTACGTGCTCCGCTCCGCGTCCGGCGTGACATAGATCGTCGCGCCCTGGCGCTGGAACTCCTGCATCGTGCGGTAGTCCAGCAGCCACACGTACTTCACGTTGTGCGCGCGGTCAGTCGCCAGCCCCTTGTCCGAAAGCTGGCTGATCGCCGTGATGTCCTTCTCGATCGTGCCGATCTGGAGCTGGTCCTTGTTCAGCATCACCAGCTCCGGATAGATGAAGCCCACCATCACAACCGCCGGGCGCTTGATGTCTCGATTCGTCACCGTCATTTCGCGCACCTCGTCCGCGAAGGCCCGCTGGTTGCGCATCGTGTCCAGGTCGGACAGCACCATCCCGCGCCCGATGCGCGCCGACGTCAGTTCGCTCGTTCCCAGCCCTGAGTCAGTGCCCGGCGTCGTGATATCGACGAAGCCGGCGACGACGATGGCCGCCAGGCATGCCACAAGCACCGTCTTGTTCATGTAGCGCGCCATCAGGAAGAAGCCGAAGGGGAAGAGCGGGATCAGGTACGCGATCTCGTGCGGCAGCCGCGTGTACGACAGGAAGTATAGGACGATCACGGCTATCCACGCCATCACCTGCGGGCTTTCGATGACATCGCGCGGCAGGCATCGCAGCCGTCGCCACGACAGCGCGAACGCAACGATCACCGCCAGCGCCCCGATCACGCCGAGGCCGTCCTTCCCTAGCGTGCGAATGAGGTCGCTCGCCGGGATCTTTTGGTCGTAGAAGTTGAAGAAGTTCAGCCCGTAGTCCATCAGCACCGGCGTGTACGCGGCGAGCGCTACGGCGACCGAGATCGCGGTGAGCGGCCGGATCTGGTTCTGCTTCTTGCTACGGACGATCATCAGCCAGAAAACCGGTAGCATCAGGCCGGATGTCAGCCGGAAGCCCGTCGCCGCGCCAAGGCTGACTCCCGCGAGCGCCGGCGCGTCATACAGCAGCGCCAGGTAGGCGCCCATCACAAACGTCAGCGCCCACATGTAGTCCATCGTCGTCGTGCTGTTGATCCAGAGCAGGGGCGCGAACGCAAAGCCGATCACCAGCGCTCCGCGATTCGGCAGCTCCAGCTTGCGCGCCAGCGCAGCGAAGATCAGCACGCCCGCCAGCGAGATTGCGACGGTGCTCAGGTTGGTCCACACCCAGCCCTGTCGTACGAAGGCGGAGGTGAGGAACTCGTGCAGCGGGTAGCCCGGCAGCCGCGACGGCGTGTAGTCTGCGTGATCGCGCAGGTACGTTGCCGAAAGCGCTACGCGCCACGCGTCCGGATCGGTCCCGTAGCCGTGGTCCACCCAGGGCATCCGCGAAGCGACGTAGAAGAACGCCAACGATGCGAACGCGAGCGGGTGCGTGAAGTCGAGCTCGATCAGCCCGTCGATGAGGTGCCGGATGCGGGCGCCGATGCCATTCGACTCGCGCCCGAACGCTTCCGTTGCGATCATCTCAGCGTGGCAGGATCAGTCCGCTCGCCGGCGACGGCGCCTGCGGCGCTTGCGGCGCGGCCACCGTCGTCGCGCCCGCCTGCGCCGTCGCCGGGCTTATGTCCCCTTCGACAGCCTTGCGTGCCGCCTGCAGCAGCCCGGCCTCGTCGATCGCGCCCGCGACGACGGCGCGGTCGTTGATCACCGTCATCGGCACGGCGCGCACGCCGAGCTGTTGTGCCAGCCGCGGAAACTCGCCAATCTCCACCGCCGCCGCCTCCACGTGCGCGCTCGCCAGCGCCAGGCGGTAGGCCGCGCGCACGACGCCGGGGCAGTGGGGGCACGTCGGCGTGACGTACACCGTGATCGAGACCTTGTCTCTCAGCTTCTTCAGCGCCTTCGCCGTCTCGTCGCCCACTTCGAGCTTCGCCTTGGACGCCGCCGCGATCGCCTCGATGAAGTTCGGGAACTCGTTGCCGCCCGGCATCCCGAAGAAGCGCAGCGGCCGGTTCACCGGCCCCCGCATCACGATGCCCGGCACTTTATCGATCTTCAGCTTCCTCGCTTCGTCCTGCGCCTCCGATAGCTCGTGCACGGTGAGCTGGATCTTCTCGCTCAGCGCGGCCAGCTCCTCCAGCATCTTGCGCGTGTCCTCGCAGGTCGCGCACTCCTCGCGCCCCGGCAGGTAGATCGCCGACGGCCGCTGGGTGAAGTAGTCGATCTTCACCCTGCCTTCCAGCTCCTGGCTGAAGAGCTGCCGGATGTACTCCTGCTCCCGCAGCGGGATCACGTCTGCTGCTCCTCGCGCGGCGCGCCGTCGATCGGTGGCGGCTCGCGCCGGAAGTGTTCCCACACCACATACAGCCGCTGCAGCGCCGTGAAGCCGGCGACGATCGCCAGCACCCACAGCGCGATGCGCACCTGGCTTATGATAAGCCCCCCGCCGAGTACGATCACGCGCTCCGGCCGCGTGAACAGCCCTTCCTTAATGTTCAGCCCGAAGTACTCCGCGCGCGCCCGCACGTAGCTCACCAGGATCGAACCGACCATCGCTGCGAAGCAGAGCATCACTTGCTCGCGGTCGCCGCGCTCCGCGAAGTAGTACGCCAGTCCGGCCAGCACCGCCGCCTCCGACAGCCGGTCGAGTGTCGAGTCCAGCACCGCGCCGAACGCGCTCGCCTTCCCCGTCGCGCGCGCCAGCGCCCCGTCGAGCAGGTCCAGCCCGCTTGCGAAAAGCATCAGCACACCGGCCGCAAGGAACTGGCCCCGCGCCGCCAGCGCGCCCGCGCCGGCGTTCCCGGCGAAGCCGGCCAGCGTCACCTGGTTCGGCGAGATGCCCGCGCGTGCCATCCGCAGCACGATCGGGTCCGTCAGCCGGCGCGGCACGGCGCGCGGCAGGAGCGTGAACGGCTTCGGTCTCGCCATCCGCGTCAGCCCGTACGCGCGGGCTCGCGCTGCTGCTCGCCGCCCAGCGCGCGCTCGTGCAGCAGACGTTCGTAGTACGAAAGCACCTGCTGCGCCACGCGGTCCCAACTAAACTCCTCGACGCGCCGCGTACCGCGCTGCGCCATCTGCGCGCGCGTGTCTTCCGACTCGAGCAGCTCCAGCAGCGCGTCGGCGAGCCCGCGTTCGTCGCTCGGCAGCACGAGCAGCCCTTCGACGCCGTGGGTGAGCACCGCGGCGAAGCCTTCGATGTTGCTCGCGACGAGCGGCAGGCCGGCCGCCATCGCTTCCAGCAGCACGATGCCCTGACTCTCGTAGCCGGTGTTTGGTGCGCAGAACACGTGCGCCGACTTGTGGTAGCGCGGCAACTCCTCGTGCGAAACGTAGCCGCGAAACTCGACGTCGCGCAACTTCAGTGATCGTGCCATGCGCTGGTACCGGGGGAACTTCCCCGCGCCCACGACGATCAGCCGCGTGTCCGAGCGTTCCGCCTGTACGCGCGCATACGCTCGCAGCAGGTGGTCGAGCCCCTTGCGCTTCTCAGGCCGCCCGACGAACAGGATGTTCAGCTTGCCGTCCTGGTACTCCGCCAGGGGCGTTGCCTTCGCGAATCGCGCGATGTCTACGCCGTTCGGGATGATGTTGTAGTAGCCCGGGAAGTACTGCTCCACGAAGCGCGCCGCCGCCACCGATACCGCAATCTTGCCATCGAGCTGGCGGAACCAGCGTCGCACGTGGCGCTTGCCCCACGTGTAAAAGAAATGGCTCGTGTCGCGTGTCGCGTGAAACGTCCCCACGTTCACCGCGTCCGAGTAGCGCAAGAAGTGGATTGGCAGCACCGGCATGAACGGCTCGTGCACGTGCACGATGTCGAACCGCTGCTCCGCCAGCATCTTCCGCACCGCCGGTCCGAGCGTGAGCGACAGCGAGATGCGCGCCCGCGATCCGCTGACGGGGAGGCTCAGCGGCCGCTTGCCGATCGTGATCACGCCCCGCTCGCGCACCGGCCGCGACGCCGGCGCTGCGATCGTCACCTCGTGCCCGCGCGCGATGAACTGGTCGCGCAGGTGCGCGCAGTGGCTGTTCACGCCGCCCGCCACTGTCCAGTCGTACGGCGAAACGAGCGCGATCTTCACGGCCGCGCCCGGCGCAGAAAGCTGCCGATCGTCGGCAGCCAGCCCATCTGTCGCGGCGTCGCCATCATGCCGCGGCACTGCTGCCGCACGACCCGCCGCAGCCCGATCTGCCGCAACGATGGGTGCTTCCCGACGACGGCGCGCGTCGTGCCCGCCTCGATTGCCCGCCGTAGCTCGAGCGCCGTCGCGCCCTCGAACGTTGTGTACGAGGTGCCCACCGCTTCGACGAAGTGCGCGTCGCTGCTGCCGACCTCGGGAAGATGGTAGCGTTCTCGATTGAGCCGCTGCGCCTGCTTCTCGCCCATGCGCGCCGCCGGGCTGCTCGATAGCTCGATCGCGTCGAAATACACGCCGTCCTGCCGCTCGCGCACCACGCGGTCGATCGTGCGGCGGCCCAGGCTGCGCGTCAGCCAGCTCATCGGATGCGGGATGATCGCGAGGCCGCCCTGCTTGTGGATCGCCTCCAGCGTCGGCGCCAGCGGCTTCAGGCTCTCGATTGGCTCCTCGACGAACAGCGCCAGCAGATGCCCCTCGATCGTCGTCACTTCCTCGCCCACGATCAGCTCGAAGCGATAGCGTCCATTCGCCCACGCCTCCCGCGCGGCGAAGGCGGCCTGCAGCCCATCGTGCTCCGTAATTGCGACGACCGAGAGCTCCGTTTTCTCCTCGATGTGATCGAGGAGCTCCGGGATGTCCGCCATGCCGTCGCCCAGAGAAGTGTGGATGTGCAGGTCTGCGGTTCCCACGGAAGCTCGGCCCTATTGTACCGTACTCTTCTTCGCAGCCGGCTCGCGGCCGTCCTTGTCCCAGATCGGCTCCAGCACCGCCCACTGCCCCGGGTACGCCTTCAGGTGCCCCTCGAAGAGCGCGAGCAGCCGCCGCGCATTGCTCCGAACGTCTTGCTCGAAATTGCCTGTGCGCACGATCTCCAGCGGCGGCCCGATGCGCGCGTGAAAGCGGAAGCCATCGATGCGCCAGGCCCACGCCGGGATCAGATCGGCTCCGGTGCGCAGCGCCAGATCGACGGCGCCCAGCGGGATCTTCGTCTCGCGGCCGCAGAACTCCATCGGCACGCCCGTGCCGCCCACGTCGCGATCGAGCATCAGCGCGACGAGCCCGCCCTTCCTCAGCCGCTGCACCGCCTCCTTCACGCCGCCGAAGCTCACTGTCCGGAACTGATGCCCGTGCCGCGATCGCAGCCAGTGGATGAAGTCCGACATCGCCTTTGGCTTCAGCGGCTCCGTCAGCGCGAACAGCATGAAGCCCGCCGCCGCCAGCCCCTGCACCGCCATCTCCGGGCTGCCGAAGTGCGCGCTCACCACCACCGCCCCGCGCCCCGAGTCCTGCGCCGCCTTCAGGTACTCTGTCCCCTCCAGATCGAGCTGCTCCCGCGCGAACTTCTGGAGGTCTAGGTGCGGCAGGTGCAGCAGGTCCGCGTAGTAGCGCGTCGCGTTCCGAAACACCTCGCGCGCCTCGCGCCGGATCTCCCGCTCCGATGCCTCCGGTCCCATCACCTGGCGCATGTTCGCCATCACGCCGCGGCGCGCCTTGCGCCGGAAGTAGAACGCTCCGTTGCCCACGATGTGCGCGATGCCATAGAGCGTTGGCAGCGACAACCTGCCGAGTAGCAGGTACGCCAGCCGCAGCACGTAGTACTTCCACACGCTCCGGTTCTACCTCACCGGCCTCCCTTCTGTCGAAGACCTCGTAGAGACAGAGCTCCCTCCGGCTGGCGGGAAGACATGTCATGGCAATGCCGGTAGGGGCGGTTCGTGAACCGCCCGCCGCCGTTCCGTCATTCCGAGCGTCAGCGAGGAATCTGATCCCTCGCGAAAGACGCCGCTATCGCTCGTGCCTCGCCCTCAGGTAGGGGCGGCCATCTGGCCGCCCTGCGCGTCCGCCGGCGCGCATCACGTAGGGGCGACCCTATGTGGTCGCCCTCACCGGCCTGCTCGGCCCCTCACCCCCGTCCCCCTCTCCCTCAGGGAGAGGGGCGATCTCTCGTAAGCGGTTGTTCTTCAGAACAGCGTGGGGAGAGGTTCGCTCTCAATCAAGCAATCAAGCGCCCCTTGCCCCGCACCCCCTCTCGCCGACATAATCGTTCTGCCATGCCAGAGACTGACCATCCCATCCGTGTCCTCGTCGCCAAGCCCGGCCTCGATGGCCACGACCGCGGCGCCAAGGTCGTCGCCCGCGCCCTGCGCGACGCCGGCATGGAGGTCATCTACACCGGCATCCGCCAGACCCCGGAAATGATCGCCGAGGCCGCCCTCCAGGAAGACGTCGACGTCATCGGCCTGAGCATCCTCTCCGGCGCCCACCTGGAGCTCTTCCCGCGCGTCGTCCAGGCGCTCAAGGACCGCGGCATCGACCCGAATGACGTCCTCCTCTTCGCCGGCGGCATCATCCCCGACGAAGACATCCCGGCGATCAAGCAGCTCGGCTTCCGCGAGGTCTACCGGCCCGGCTCCAGCACCCAGGACATCATCGACTACGTCCGGCGCTGGGCCGCCGAACGCGGCCCCATCGCCGCCGGCGCCCCGCCGAGTGGCGGGCGGTGAACGCCGCACCCGGCCGGACGCAGGTAGACGAACTCGTCCGGCGACTGCTCAGCGGGGACCGGCGCGCTCTCGCCCGCGTCATCACCCTCGTTGAGAACTCCACCGAAGACGGGCGGCGCGCCCTCGCCTTGCTGTACCAGCACACCGGCCGCGCGCACGTCGTCGGCATTACCGGCGGCAGCGGCGTCGGCAAGAGCACACTCACCGGCGCGCTCGCCAAGGAGTTCCGCAAGCGCTCCTGCAGCGTCGGCATCGTCGCCGTCGACCCCAGCAGCCCCTTCACGCGCGGCGCCCTCCTCGGCGACCGCATCCGCATGCAGGAGCTGCACAAGGACACCGAGGTCTTCCTGCGCAGCATGGCCACGCGCGGCGAGCTGGGCGGCCTTGCGCCCATGACCGCCGAAGTCGTCGATGTCCTCGACGCCGCGGGCAAGGAGATCGTCATCATCGAGACTGTCGGCGCCGGCCAGGACGAGGTCGAGGTCGCCTCGGCCGCCGAGACGACGGTGCTCGTCCTCACGCCCGCGGGCGGCGATGACGTCCAGGCGATGAAGGCGGGCGTGATGGAGGTTGCCGACCTCCTTGTCGTCAACAAGGCCGACCTTCCCGGCGCTGACACGCTCGCCGCCCAGCTCGGCGCCGTGGTCGCGCAGGCCAGCCGCGGCCGCCTCGATGTGCCCGTCCTGCGCACCGTCGCCACGAAGGCGGCCGGCGTCGCCGAGCTGGGCGACGCGATCGAGGAGCACCGGCGCCGCCTCCAGACCTCCGGCGAGCTGGAGCACCTGCGCTCCGAGCGTTCGCGCCGCCGGCTCCTCGCGGTCGTCCGGCAGCAGCTCCTCTCGAACGTCCTCCGCGCCGCCGAGCGGGACGGCCACCTCGACGCGCTCGTGCGCGCCGTCGCGCGCCGTGAGCTCGATCCGTACGAGGCGGCCCGGCAGCTCATCGGATAGACATGGGGTCAGGGGCCAGGGGCCAGGGGCTACGGGCGAAGGGCCAAGGGCTACGGGTCAAGGGTCAGGGGCCACGGGTCAAGGGCCTGAGGGCTGGACGCTTCGAAGCCGAAAAGTTCCGCGCAGCCGCTGGCGAGCCGTTCAGTGATCACGACCCCCTTCGCTGTGAGCTGGCGCTGGTCTCAGAGTTGAGGAACCCGGAACAGGGAGCCAGTAACCAGGGTTGACCGAGACCCTACGACCGTTGGCCCTGTGATTGTTGTTGTTGTAGCCCGTGGCGAAACTCTCACCAGGAAGCGGGCTTAGTTATCGTTCCGTCTGCGTCGCTTAGCGTCTGGGGGAACTGACACTTGCGCAGGACGCTCTTGTTAATCGTCCTGAAGTGGTAGCTTGCAGCCTTTATTAGATGGCCACTCATCTTCCACTTCTCGTGTGGATTAATGACCCCGATCCTCTTCCCGAAGTGTGTCCTGACCCTTTCGACAGGTAGGACGAGGTCGGAGTCGTTTGAGATTACGACCGCTTCGTCAAAGTCATTAGAAAAGCAGTCCATAAGGAGATGGGTGGCTAAGTCTACGTCAGTCCTTTTCTCCTCCATTCGTTGAACCCGAACAAATCTCGGACGCCGATTTGCGTCGAGAACAATAGGATACTCCGGCAACCAAAGGGGGTGTGACGAGAACCAGCCATCCTTGTGAACCGAGAGGTGTGGGATCGTTCGCAGTGCACGAAGGTATAGATTCTGGCGGGAAGGGGCATCGGGATCGTGAGGGAAGCCTGATATAGCAGCTGTGAAGTAGCGAATTCGATGGATATTGTGTTTTGGTAAGAGAGTTTGGCACATAGCTCCCAAATCGAGCCATTTGAATACAGTTGCTCTTACCGCTCCATTGTAGAGATTGAATCCATCGATATATACGTTCGTACCCATAGAAACCACCATTCCTTTTAGGCCCTAATTTTATCCTTATCCAGGTCGAATGTGACTATAGAGACTTGACAACAGGCCTCTAATAGATACAATCTAAATCGATACCGCCCCTGCGGTTTCGGTCGCAGGGAGAGAAGCCACCGGGCAACTGGTGGCATTCTCATTTCTAGGCCACGCATCGCCTGATCCCGCCAGTACGGGCGGCGGAGCGTAAGCGTTGACCACGTGGGCGCTCCGCCGTTCGTTTATGCTAGGCCTCACCCCCGTCCTGTTCGGCATCCTCGTTGCCTTCACCGTTGTTCGCTTCGCCATAGACGAAGATTAGCGTGGCTTCTGCCATCTCCAGCCATCTCTTCCGCCTGTGCTCGCTGAACGCCGTCCCCTCGGGTGGTAGGGCTGAGATCAAGCCTTCGAGGGCGGGGTTCATGCTGCCGCTGCGGCGAGGCGTCTGACGCGCGGATCCATCCGCTCGCTGCTCACGTGGACGCGTTGAGCGTCTCGCTGCGGCTCTCGGCTCGGCCATCCCGCGCTGCCTCGGCGTGTCGAGCGTTGGGATGCCAGCCCCGCGGCACATCCCCAAATAGAAGATCACCATCCTGCTCCGCTGTGAGGCGGGTGTGAAGCGGCGGAACACGTTTAGGATGCGCTCCTGCGGGTCCTCGGCTGGATTGATGACGTTGAATACGTCTGCGTAGGCGTTTCTGACGAGGCCTGCCAGCGTAGCCTGGTACTCCTCATCCGTCGCTGAGTTGATCGCTCGGAGCGCCTGCGTTGGGGCTCCAGCCTCATCCACGAGCCCCAGGAAGCGGATCGCAAACAGGGCGCGGTTGACTGTCCCTTCTGAGATGCCCGCATCCCGCAGGTACTCCGCATCGACTTGCTCCGGGAGGTTCCGAGAACGTAGCCGATGGAGAAGCGCCACAACGTTTGAAGGCGGAGCGTAAGGCCGATTCGTGTCAGCTTCGTTGACCATGCGGTATCACCCCTCCCAATATCTCAACGTACCTGTAGTTTACGCCGCCTCTGTCGCGTGTCAAGCGGCATCTTAAGAGTTGGTGTGGTTACGGTACTCGTCTCCCGCGCCGTGACCAGCGATAATAGCTTTGAATCTGCGGCCAGGGAGGAACCACGTGAAGGTAGTATTCAAGCACAACGTTGGCAGGGTGAAGAGCGGGTACGCAGCTCGACTGGTCCGGCTAGGGCTTGCAGCCCATGGCCATTCGGAGGAGCTGGCCGTTCGGAATCTAGAGCGGACCCTATTGCTCTATCTGAGGCCCTTCGAGAGGAGCGGAACCCTTCAGCGGGAAGTGGCTGAAGCAGGCCTAGAGGCCCTGGAGGAGGGCGGAGCAGAGCTAACCGTAGAGGCTACGCTTTAGCTGGCCGGGGCCTCGCTAGAGAAAACTTGTCGCGGCCCGGCGCTTCATGAGACAATCTGAGCCGCAATGAATCGGGAGTGGGTCTATCGCTGCCCTAATGTTCTGACCGCTGCCCAGGCGGTGCAGCGTCTCGACACATGGCCCAGAGAAAAGATTGTTGGCCTGGGTGTAGCCGTCAGAGGCTGGCTGGAGAAGCCCGAGGAATTCTATCTTTTCGTTAACGCAGAGGGGGTAACGGAACAAGAGGCTGGGCAAATTGAGGCCATCATGAGCGAGTTTGGGGAGATCGCGCCCTGGTCATCCTTCGGCGAGTTGTACAACTCGGACCCGCGACCGCACCTAGTAGCAGCGGGTTTCTCGCGTACCATTCTCCCCGCGCTCGCCGCTGCATATCCTGACGCTGGCATTCCAGAAGCTAACTAGTTTCGCAACGGCCTAGTTTAGCCCGTTGCGAAACTCCTAAGGAGTGGGGCCTAGCGGCCTATCGAGGCCGACGAAGTTCACCGATCTGTCAATAGTCAGCTTGTAGAAGTCGAGTATGTCGCGGCCCATCACCGATGGAAGGCCCTCACCACTCCCTACAAACGCAGGGTTAGCAATTTCGATTGTTCTAGTTAGTCGGTCGAATTCTCCGTCCTGATTCTCCAGCTCGATTTGAACCGGAACACAACGCACTTCGATTAGTCCGCCATAGCCTCCCGGGTAGTCTCTAGGATAGTTGGCAAAGTCGATGTATTCGTACGGCTCATAATTCGGCACCAGGATAGTCCGATCCGCGCCAGTGTCGATTATGAGGGGAAGAAAGAGACGATGCTGTTCTCCGCCCAGCCTTGCAACGCCGGGAAGCAATAGAGTCGCGTCAACCTCGGCTTGGCCGTAGCCATTGAAGCGCCCACGGATCATCGTGGGCTAGAGTATCAGCGTTCGCCTCTGCCTGGTCAAGAACGTGATATACAGCGGCGATCCGAGTAGGCCGCATTCCATGATCTGCGCCTTCAAATCAGACCGCGTCGGACTGTGTGCAATAACTTGATTATCGGAGACTGCAATCCATTCGTCGGCGTATGCGTTCAGAAGCGAATCAAAGTTGTCGCGAACAAAGTCACCCGCCTCACGAAACGGCTTCATCAGTTCGCGAAGTCTCGCCGATTCGGCGTGCGGAACTCTCTCCAGTACTTGCGTCATTGCAAACCCCGCTAGTTGAATTCTAGGGCCTTCCCTGGCTTCTTCTGCCGGTGGCTTTCCAGAAGTATCGACTCCGGCGGGGAGTTTCTGGAGGCAGTCTGTCCTAGCATTATCTATTGCTAGAGTGCGGGATTTTAGACCAGAAAGCAAGCTTTGTCAAGTCCACGAATATTACGAATTACTAGCTTTCGAGTCTAAGCTACGCATTTGCGTAGGTTATCTGTGTTTACCATAGCCATTACCGCCATGCTTAGGAGGCTCAGGGCTACATGTAGCCACACCTTCGGCAATCGCCGAGTCCTCACGGCGTCAAGCTTCCGGTAGGTCTTGAGTCTGCTGAACACCCGCTCGACCGAGACGCGCTTGTTATAGAGCAGCTTCCATTCGCGGGAGCCGTAGGAGAATGGGCTATAGCGCTCGTAGTAGGGCGCGGGTTCTGGCTCGTTGAGAGCCGAGTCCGCGAACATAGGGAGCAGCGGGCACGTACCAAAACGCGGGCAAAGCGGATCGTAAGGCAGTCGCTCGCAGCGGTAGTGAGTGCCGGTCCGCGTAATCATCGGCATCGCCTCGCACGGTTGCGCCTCCCGCAGTTGCCGAGATTTGTACTGCCGCACGTCGATTACGGGGATCGCGCCGAGCGCCGCACCAACGAATCGGAAGCAGTCCCCGCTGTCATAGCCCTTGTCGGCTAGGACGTGCTTCGGTTCGAGCCAACCGAATCGGTGCTTTGCATCGTGCAGAACGGGCTCTAGGTGCTTGCCGTCGTAGACGTTTGCCGGCGTCAACTCGAACCAGATTGGCAGCTCGGATTCAGCATCGACGGCGAGATGGAGCTTGTACCCGTTCCAGTAGTACATAGTGCCGCCCTTCTTCTTCGCCCCAACCTTAGCGTCCGGGTCGGTGTCCGGGTGAAAGCCGTTCGCCCAGCCCCGCACGTCAGTCGCGTCAACCGCTACCATTTCTCCAAAGCCGGGTAGAGCCTCACGGAGCCGTTCTACGGCGGATGAGAGCACACCAGCGATCACGTCATTGAAGCCGACCAGCTTCTTTCGGAAGCGGCAGTACGCGAACTTGCTGGGCACCCCACCGGGCGACTCTATGCCGCAAGCCGAAGCCAGCAGCGGATTCGATGCAAGGGCGCGTACTAGGTCGGTGTCGTGAATGATGCCCAGGTAGAAGGATGCAACGAGCGACCGCCACATGACGCGAAGCGGGAACCCCGGTCGGCCAGTCCAGCGCGTTGCCTGTAGCGAAGCTAGGAGCGTGTCATCGTCTAGGGCCTCAAAGAGTCGTTCTAGTTCCTCGAATGGGCCACGACGTTGCCGCGCCGTGGTAGAATTGATTGCCTGCATGGGAGCCAACACCTCTCATGTTTGGAAGGCATCAGTAGGGTTGCCGCCCTGCTGGTGCCGCTTACCAGTAGTGGTGGGCCAGGAGAGATTCGAACTCTCTGAGCGGGGCTTCGAAACCCCGCTGCGGTCCTAACGCCTGGCCCGCGCTATGGGTTTGAGAGGGCGGCGGCGACCTGCAAGTGCACTGCCGCCCTCTCCTTTCTTACTCTGGTGTCTCACCCCCTTTGCTCTTCTCTTCAAATGCCCTCATCTTGTCGATCACGTCGAACAGAAAGAACCTTTCATCCATCGACAGCTTGGTGAGGTCGGCCGTCACGGCAAGCCGCACCAACCCGCCGCTGGGCAAATCGACAATCATCATGTTCTGCTCCGGCGTTGGCGGTGTTGGGGGCTTGATTACAGGATCAGAACTACGACCACCTCTGCGCCCAGAACGCCGACTCGCGGCCTTCGTACTGGTACCCTTGACGCGTCTCTTGCCCCAATGAGGCGACAGCGGAAGGTCGGCGTATTCGGCCGCTGATAGGTAGAAGCGGATGGCCTTTTGCAGCGTGTCCCCCTGCACGTTGTACTGGCGCATGGCTTCTTCCAATTGGGCAGACGATGCGTTCGATTCCCCCAATTCAACGAGCGTCGGGTAGCTTTGCCTCATAATCAGGCCAACGAGGGACTTCCGATCTGCCTCGTCAGCCTGCACGAGAGTCTGCAACTCAGACGTGACATTGCCCTCGTCGTCAATTAGCCCGAGGAATTTGTAAGCAGATATGAGCTGGGCTCGGACGCCGCCAGATTGAGTCGGCCATACCGAAGGATCGATCTTCGCAGGAATTCCCTGCTTGAGCGCATCAAGGCTGGTTCTGAATGTAGAGAAGGCAACGTAGACTGCCGCCTTCTTATCCTCGTTTGCCATACCGAGCACCTCTTTCTCGCGGTATTATACCGCATACCGGCATACCGTAACCTCATGGTACGGCATGAATACCGTTCATGTCAATACCGTTTACCGACTTTTTTTGACGGTGGGGTTGGTATGAGAGAAAATCTTGCCAGGAGGTGCTCCCTATGGAGTCTGGCGAGAAGGTACGGCTACGCAGCTATGAGGGGGAAATCGAGCGGATTGTTGTCCGGGTTGCCGATTCAATCGTGCTCGTCTGCCGCGAGGAAGAATACAAGCAGGCTGCTAAAGAGAAGCGACAGCCGGTAGTAGTGGGCTTCCCGCTCAATACCGTCTTGGGCACGGTACGCTAGTTTCGCAACGGGCTAAGTTGCGATCATACACGGTTCCGTGTAGACTAATCGCGTGACTGAATACCGGCCGCGGCGCAAGCGTAACCGGCGAGCCTGGAACGCCGGCCAGGTCCGCGCGCTGCGCGAGCACCTCGGTCTCACGCAGCGGGAGCTGGCCGACGAGCTGAACATCCGTCAGCAGACGGTGAGCGAGTGGGAGACCGGCCAGTACCGGCCGCGCGGCGCGTCGGAGCGGCTGCTCTCGCTCGTCGCCGAGCGCGCCGGCTTCGAGTACCGGGCCTAGTTGCTGGTTGCTTGTTGCTGGTTCGGGCTTAGTTGTTGGTCGCTGGCTGCTGGTTGGTGGTTCTCTGGTTCTGAAGGGTTCGTCCCATGAAGGCGATCGTGGTTCGCGAAGAACGTTCCGCTTACAACGCAGGCCGTACCAGCAACAAGCAACAAACAACAGACGAACGCCTCACCGAGGCCCAGCTCTCTCATCTCTGGGCGGGCCAGCGCTTCCCCGCGTCCGCGCTCGCCACCCGGCACGGCGTGCCGCTGCGCGTGCTCCATCCCGGCCGCGCCGGCCGGGGGGCGGGACCGGACTTTCGTGACGCCATCATCGCGGCGCCGTCCGGCGGCATGCTCCGCGGCGACGTCGAGCTGCACGTGCGTGGCAGCGACTTTCGCGCGCACGGCCACCAGCGCGACGCGGCGTACAACCGCGTCATGCTCCACGTCGTGTTCGAGGACGACGAAGGCGAAGACGCGGCGCTGGCCAACGGCCAGCGGCCGCCGACGGTCGCCCTCGCGCCGTGGGTGTGCAAGCGGACGCAAGAGCTCGCCGGCTGGCTCAGCTCGCCCCGCCTCTGGCGCGAGCCCTGCCACGACGCGCTCGTGCGCCTCGGGCGGGCACACGCGCTCCGCTTCCTGCAGCAGCTGGGAGACGGGCGCTTCGAGGAGCGCGTTGCGGCGCTGGCAGGCGCGCTGCGGGCGTTCGGCCCGGCCGAAGCGCTGTACACTGCGCTGCTGGGCGGCCTCGGCTACGGCGGCGACCGTACGCTCTTCGAACGCATCGCTGCGCACCTGCCGTTCCGCGCCCTCGCGGCGCTGATGGAAGATCTGCCGCAAGACCAGCGCGCGGACGCGGCCTGCGCCGCCTTGCTCGCCGCTGCCGGGGACGCGCAGCAGCGCAGCGCCGGCCGGCCGGCGAACCGGCCCGAGCGCCGGCTCGAGGGCCTCGCCCGGCTCCTGGTGCGCCATCGCGCGCTCTTCGACGAACCATCCACGTTTGCTGCGGGACTCGGGCCGCGAGCGCTGATCGCCGCGTGGTCGGCGAACCCCTACATCGGCCGTTCGCGCGCGATCGAGCTGCTCGTGAACGCCGTGCTCCCCTGGGCCGCCGCCTGTGCCACAGCGCAAGGCGATGCGCGGGCGGCGGAACGAGCGCGGGCCTGCTTCGCCCTCCTGCCGCGCCCGGCGCGCTACGGCGCGCTCGCGTTCCTGGAGACGAACCTTACGGATGCGGACGGCGCGCTGCCAATCGACGCGCGCACGCAGCAGGGACTGCTGGAGCTGTACAAGACGGAGTGCACGCAGGGCGGCTGCGGCAGATGCGTCCTTTCGTAGCTATCAGCTGTCAGCTATCGGCGGTCAGCTCATCAGGTTGAGGAGAAGGAGCTGATAGCTGACGGCTGATTGCTGATTGCTAGCTCACGCCACCGGCAAGCCCGGCGCGACGTCAAGCTCCCAGCCCGCGCGTCCCGACTCGAAGCGATAGGCAGCGCAGGCCGCGATCATCGCGCCGTTGTCGGTGCAGAGCGCCGGCGCTGGCACGTAGAGGGGGACGGGCGCGCGCTGCTCGATCGCCCGGCGCAGCGGGCCGTTCGCCGCGACACCGCCGGAGAGTAGCACCGCGCGCACACCAGTTCGTTGCGCCGCCCGCGCCGTCTTGCTTGCGAGCACGTCGACGATCGCGTCCTGGAACGCCGCCGCCGTCTCTTGGATCTCAGGCGGCGGGCCCTGCTCGCCGCGCACCACGTGGAGCACCGCTGTCTTCAGGCCGCTGAAGCTGAAGTCATCGCTCTCCCCCAACCACGCGCGGGGCAGCCGCAGCGATGGTTTGTCCGCGCCCGTCGCCGCCTGTTCGATCGCCGGTCCGCCTGGGAAGCCCAGCCCAAGCAGGCGCGCAACCTTATCGAACGCTTCACCCGCCGCGTCGTCGCGGGTCCGCCCGATCCTGCGCAGCCGGCCGTGGTCTTCCATGATCACAAGGTCCGTGTGCCCGCCCGACACGATGAGCCCCAGCAGCGGGAAAGGCGGGGGCTCGCCGCTGCTGCCGTCATCGATCCAGTTCGCGTAGAGGTGCGCCTCCAAGTGGTTGACGGCGATCAGCGGCAGATCCCAGGCGTATGCGAGCGCTTTCGCCGCGCTCACGCCGACGAGCAGCGCGCCGGCGAGGCCCGGCCCGTACGTCACCGCGATCGCGTCCAGCTCGGGCGGTCGCAGGCCGGCCTGCGCGAGCGTCGCCTCGACGACGGGAAGGATCGCGGCGAGGTGCTGGCGTGAGGCGACCTCCGGCACGACGCCGCCGTAGCGATTGTGCAGCGCCGCCTGCGACGCGATCACGTTTGCGAGCAGACGCCGCCCATCTTCGACGATCGCGGCGGCGGTCTCGTCGCACGAGGTCTCGATACCCAGGATCTTCACGGCAGTGGCGGCAGCGGCGTGCGGTAGAGCGCGCCGCCGACCAGGATATAGAGCAGCCGGTTCGGCTCGTCGACGGCGATCGAGCGCAGGTCGGTGAACTTCGGGCTCACCAGCTGCTGCTTGAACGACCCATCCGTCCCGTACTCGACGAGGCGGCTGTTGCCCCGGTCGGCCACCAACACCAGACCCAAGTCCGGCAGCGGCAACACCGACCCCGGCGACGACAGCGGGATATCGATGCCCGCCTGACTGAACGGCTGCGTCCCTTCCGGCCCCGCGTGCACGATGTTGTTGTCCGTCGTGAGGAAGTACAAGCCATCGGCCGCCGCCATCTCGACGGCCTGGCCGAGATCGAAGCCGGAGAGCACGCCTTCGCGTTCGCTGTCGAAGCCGTTCTCGCTGGGCGGATAGCGCCAGACCTGGTTACCCTTCCGGTCCATGACATAGAGGTCGCTGCCGACGTAGGCGATGCCGTCCGCCGATCCCCACGTGTCGGCGTCGCGTACCGGCAGCAGCCGCGAGGGCGCGCCCGCTGCCACCGCGATCAGCCGGTTCGCGTCGTCCAGCACAAGCAGGCTCTGCAGCCCCTCCGCCCAGGCGATCTGCTCCGGCCGGCCGACGATCTGGTCTCCGATCAGGTCGCCCGCCTGAAAGAGTGGAACCGGATCGGGATTCGCGCCGAGCAGCGAGATCGCGATCACGCGCCCACCCTGACGGTCGAGGAAGTACGCGCCGCCGCCCCCGATCGCGAGGTCCCGCGGCGAGATCGGTCCGGGTAGCCGTCCGCTCAGGTCTGTCACTTGTTCCAGATCGGGCAGGAGCAGGCTGGCACTGAGCTTGTGGAGCTGCGTGTCTACCTGTGACCGCAAGTCCGCCACCTCCACCTGGTTCGGCCGCGCGAGCTCGGCATCGTCGAGCGCATTCTTCGTCGCCTGGAGCAGCGTGCGCTGCTGCGCGACATCCTGTGTGGCGAGCGCGTTCGCCAGGTCCTTCCGCGCGGTGCTCACGGCGTTGTTGAACTTGTCGTCTTTACTCTGCTGCAGCGCCTGCGGGACGATGTACCATGCCAGCAGCCCGACGATTACGACAATGATCGCCGCCACGATGGCGAGCGGCGGGATGCGAGGTAGCGCCGCGCCGAGCCCCGTTGGGTGGCGGTACGTCACGCCCGCTTCGTTGCCCTTCAGGCGGACCTTCGGCTGCGAGTAGCTGGCGACCGGTTCGGGCAGCGGTTGCTCGCGCCGGATGTCTTCCTCCAACGACGGCGGCGGCCCGATTGCGTCGACCGGAGCCCAGCTGGCAGCCGGCTCTTCGGGCGCTGGCGGCTCTTCCACTTGAGGGGGCCGGGCCTGCGGAACCGGCACGGCGGGGGCGGGGAGCGCGTCGCCCTCGGGCTCCACCACGCACGCCAGCAGCACGAGCGCGAACTCTTGCTGTTCCCGCACGGCGCGAAAGAGCTCGACGAGCGCCTCGTCGCCGCCCTTGAGCAAGATCGCTCGCAGTTCATCCTGGCCGATCAGCTCATCGATCCGCGGCGACGCAATTAATAGGAGATCGCCGGGCGAAAGCTGGTACCTATCGAAGGTCGGCTCCGCCCACTCCGTCACACCCAGGGGCTCGGCCGCCGGGCCTTCCGGCGCGATCCGCCGGAAGCGCCCGTCGCCTACGTGATAGGCCACCGATGGGCCGGCCAGCGACAGGTAGGCCGTCCGGTCTCGTACCGCCAGACTGCTGAGGCCCGCGCCCACGTGTTGCTCGCGCAGCGTTCGCTGGTTCCACTCGTACAGCTGGCGGTGGGCGGCCCGCAGCGCTCGCAGCGCCGCGCCCGTTATCGATAGCGTGTCTTGCTGGTACATCCGCCCAACGGCGTCGACAAGCTGCCCGCAGTACTGCCGGCTGCCCGGCGTCGCCGGCTCGACCAGTACGTACAGCTCATCCTCGTCCTCGTCGGGACGCTGACGCGGAAACGAACGCAACAGGGGGCCTTCCTCCTGCGCCTGCCCCTCAACGATCGCGAATCTGCCGACCCATACCTTGACGGACATCCGGAGTCCCTTCCTGAAGCGGACCGAGTCGCTTCATTATAAGGGAGCGCCTTCCTTGCGTTGAAGCGAACAGGCTGCCTTGACACCTCCCGAAGCGCCGCTATCGGGCGTTCCAAGGAGCGAAACACGCGTCTACTACTCGTGTGCCGATTGAGGTGGAGCTCATCGGCAACTTCAAGCGCAACCAGCACGACAGTTAAGCTGCAAACACCGGGGTCGGATCGCCGGGCGAATCAGTCAGGGACGTTTTCGAATCGCTCCTCGAGCGCGGCCTCGAGCTTGGCAAGGCCCGTGTAGGCGATCTCTTCCTGCGAGGCCATTGCGACGCCGAACGGCGCCTGCTGGCGCATCCATTCCGCGCGTTCTTGCGCCTGCGCCCGCGCTCGGTCCCAGGCCAGGTTGCCGAAGATATCCACAATACCGCTGCTGAACTTGCCATCGCGGTTCACCGATAGCCCGAGGCAGCTGACGATGGGCAAGCAGTAGGCGCCGGCCACTTCGGTCCGGATCGGTACCGGCATGAGCGGCATCGTGTGGCTGCCGCGAGTATCCCCCGTGATGAGAGGAACGAGCCGGAACGGGTCGACGACTTCCTCGAGTGCCGGAAAGATACGCTGGTTTCGAACGATCATGACCGGATCGTCCTTCCCCTGGTACGTGCCCGTGATGTTGTGCAGCCGGTCAGTGCTAACCGAGACGCCGATCTCTCCGGGGAACGCCCTGCTCTCGATTCTCGCGACGCCGTAGCGGTCGATCTGGCGGAGCAAGGCCAGGATGCTCAGATTGTCCTCGGGCGCATTGAGCCGCACCTGGCGGTGCGTTGGCGCGGCCCCGTGCTCAACTTTATGATTCATGTCCTCGACGACAAATGTGAAACCGCGACCAACGTCCGGGCTCAGGAGGAAGCCCGATGAACGCGCCGCGTCCGCGAAGGCATAGTAAAGTGCCTGATTGTAGGCGCCTGGACCGCACTTGTCTGCGGCAAAAACGGCAATCGACTCTGCCGGGCGATGCGAAGGAAGGAGTTTGAACGTTATCTCGGCGACGCCAGGGCCGGTACCCCGGACGTTGCCGCTGGGCGCGGTAGGAAACAGGTCCTGGCCGGCTCCGTAGTTGCCCTCATCCGTAGCCACCGCTGCGGCCGCGTCGAACGCGGCCCTGCACGCCTTGTGCACGGTGGCGGCATTCGAACCCTGCGTATGCGTGGTAATGATCGCGATGTCGTCGCCCGTGAACGTCACGAGGTGATCGATCACCCATGACTCGCCGGCGATCTTCTTTTCCACGGTTTCGATCATGCGCGCAGACGGGCGGGTATGTCCGCCGATAGATCCGCAGTCCGCCTTGATCACGCTGAACGTCAACTTTTCAATTGACATAAGTTCCTCCTGGCGCGGTTTTCCGTCAAGGTGCCCCGCAGAAGTCGCAACGCCCGTACTATATCATATGGACGCATGTAAGCTTGATTGCGGCTGGGCCGGACCTGCTCGCCTTCGCAACAGCGGCGAGGTAGGCGCCGTCTCCGGCAGCGCTGGGCGTTGGGCTATTCGGACTGCCGTGTTCGGTGCACGTCAAGCACGGTCGGTTGCTGCGGATCCGTTTCGACGCGCTGAATAGTGTCCCCGGGGCCAACGACTCCCGGCTCGACGACGCTGGTATAGAAACCCGTTCGACCAGTCTGGCGCATTTGCTCCTTGAACTCCGGCATCCCCATGCGAATGTCGAGCTTGTAACACGGGCCGCGCGGCTGGGTGACACGCAGCAGCGCCGTACCGGCGCGAAGCACATCTCCCACACGCACCTGGTGTTCCAGGAAGCCTTCGACCGTGAGGTTCTCGCCGAACTGACCGTACGGAAGCTCGCGGGACAGTTCGTTGCGCCACGCCTCATAATGGCCGGCCGGATAGACGTACACGGCCTTGCGTTCTCCGCCGTGGACCTGCCGCCCGTCGATGACGCGCGTATCGGCCTGTCCGTCTCCCTCAAGGCCCCAGAGGCGCACACGCACGGGAGCGCCGACGGGCGACTTGCAGATCGCCGTAACTACGGTGTGCTCAACGCCGTCCGATGTCACTACGCTGAGCGCGCGCGGTTGCCCGACGTTTACCGAGAGAATCCCGTACGTGGCTCGCTCATCTGGCATGGCAGAAGTGTATCCCTTGGCCCCCTCGGCCCTTGGCCCCTGGCCCTTGGCCCTCGCTCCTATTGCTACATTCGCGTGAACTTCCCGCCTTAGGCCCTGGCAGCGTCTTGCCTGGCTGCCGATCTTATGAAAGGATGGTATAGACGGTAGCTATCTCTCCGAAAGGAGACTCCAATGGCAGACGACACCCTCACGATCACCGACAACCGCACCGGTCGCAAGTACGAGATCCCTATCGAGAACGACGCGGTTCGCGCGGCCGACTTCCGTCAGATCAAAGTCGAGGACGATGACTTCGGCCTGATGCTGTACGACCCCGCCTTCACCAACACCGCCTCCTGCAAGAGCAGCATCACCTACATCGATGGCGACCGCGGCATCCTGCGCTATCGTGGCTACCCGATCGAGCAGCTCGCGGAGCAGAGCACCTATCTGGAGGTCGCCTACCTGCTCATCTTCGGGGAGCTGCCGACACCCGCGCAGTACGTGCAGTGGCGTCACGACATCACCTATCACACCTTCGTCCACGAGAACGTCAAGAAGTTCATGGACGGCTATCATCACGACGCCCATCCGATGGGCATGCTCGTCAGCACCGTAGCGGCGCTTTCCACCTTCTATCCCGAATCGAAGGACATCTTCGATGAGGAGACGCGCCTCCAACAGATCCACCGCCTCATCGCCAAGGTGCCCACCATCGCGGCGTTTGCCTACCGCCACAGCCGCGGCTCGCCGTATCGCTACCCCGACAACGATCTCAGCTTTACGGGCAATCTGCTCAACATGCTCTACCGCATGTCGGAGGTAAAGTACGAGCCGAACATCGTGCTCGAACGCGCGCTCGATCTGCTCTTCATCCTGCACGCCGACCACGAGCAGAACTGCAGCACTAACGCCATGCGCTCCGTCGGCAGCTCGCACGTCGATCCGTACTCAGCGACAGCGGCCGCCGCCTCCGCGCTCTACGGCCCGCTCCACGGCGGCGCGAACGAAGAGGTGCTGCGCATGCTCAACCACATCGGCAAGGTGGAGAACATCCCGGAGTTCATCAAGAGCGTCAAGGAGGGCCACGGCCTGCTCTTCGGCTTCGGCCACCGCATCTACAAGCACTACGACCCGCGCGCCTCGATCATCAAGCGTATGGCGCACCAGGTCTTCGAGGTCACCGGCCGCAATCCGCTCCTGGACATCGCGCTCGAGCTCGAGCGCATCGCCCTGGAGGACGAGTACTTCATCACACGCAAGCTCTACCCAAACGTTGATTTCTACTCGGGCATCATCTATCAGTCGATGGGCTTCCCGGTCGAGATGTTCCCCGTGCTCTTCGCCATTCCGCGCACGGCCGGCTGGGTCGCGCAGTGGCAGGAGATGCTGCTCGATTCGGAGCAGAAGATCGCGCGCCCGCGCCAGGTCTACCTGGGCGCCGAGAAGCGTGACTTCGTGCCCATCGGCCAGCGAACGCAGACGGCCGCCGCCGTGGCGTAGACCTATCCGTCATTCTGAGCGGCTAGTTGGGCGAAGCCGAACGACAGCGAAGAATCTGTTCGTGTGAATCCGTGCGCGCCTTTCTGCCTGCCTCGCCGTGTCGTTCCGAGCCCTTCGGCTCCGCTCAGGATGAACTCCGCGAGGAATCTGATCTTTCGAGAATGCCGCGCGATCTGGGATGCAAGGACCGACCTTGGATCCACCCGGCAGATAAGACAGCGTCCTCGAACGACCAACGCTGCGGGCGGCCTGAAAAGGCCGCCCCGACATTTTCTTCTTCGCCGAGGTTCGTTGGCAGCACGCCCTCTACCCACCCTCCTCCCATCTGCCGATGCTTTGCTAGAATCACCAGGAGCGTTCGCATGCTGGAGTCCGCAGTTCGCGAGCTGAAGAACGAGATCGCCGAGCGCGACGGCACCAACATCGCCGGCGGCGCTTTCTCGCGGCGCGTCAACGAGCTGCTCAGCGTCTTCTACGACGACATCGGCGAGATCACAAACGTCTCCACGCGCGCGCTGTTCGATCTCTTCGTTATCAAGGTCCTCTACGTCGAGCGCCGCAGCACCGATGCTGCCGTCGTCGAATACCTCGGCCAGCTCCTCGACCGCTACCTCTACACGCAGGAGCTGTTCCCAGTTGCGTCCGATGGCAAGCCAAGCTGGCCCTATCTGTCAGACCTCATGCGCGAGACGCAGCAACGCACGCGCGTCCAGAACTGGTTCGAGGCGTATCGCAGATACGCCGACAACTCGCTCTTTGTGGCGGGCGTCTTCCCGCGCGCGCTCCGCCGGCGACGGCGCGTCCGCGCCCCTGTGCCGTCGATTGATCGCACGTACTACGTCGCGACCGGCAAGCGCTGCTACCGTCTCGCCGCGCGCCACGAGCTGGCGGACCTCACGCAGCAGCGCCCGCTGCTCGAGAAGCTCTCGTCGTATTTCGAGGTCTACGTTGATGCGCTGAACGAGCTGAGCGCGCGCTACGTCATGGGCTTCGACCTGCGCCTCATCGCCGACAAGATGCTGGACAACTTCAATCGCTATCGCGCCACCGGCGACGAAGCCTGCCTTCAGAACGCCCGCCGATACGCGGCCGTCCTCAAGCTCGAACCGGATGCCTTCCGTAGCTTGCTCACGGGCGGGCCTGCCTCGTAGCTGAGGGCCTCTGTCATATCGCCGTGGGAGAAGAAAATGTAGGGGCGGCCTTCATGGCCGCCCGCAGGGTTGGCGGTTCGATGGCGTAAATCTAGCGGGCCGGCCGACCTAGAGGGGTTAGTCCTTGCTGGCGCGAAATGTGGCGGCAATCTCGAGGGATCAGATTCCTCGCGGAATTCATCCTGAGCGGAACCGAAGGCTCAGAATGACGAATCCGCACCTTGATCCTCAGCCTTCGGTTGCTGTACAACAGTAGTTGGCACTCTCACCCTGAGAGTGCTAATCCCGACACATGAGGTGTACGCATGGCCAAGCAACTGGTATTCGATGAAGACGCCCGCAGAGCGCTCGTCCAGGGAATCGACGCCCTCGCCGACGCCGTCAAGATCACGCTCGGCCCCAAGGGCCGCAACGTCGTCCTCGACAAGAAGTTCGGCGCGCCCAGCATCACGAATGATGGCGTGACGATCGCGAAGGAGATCGAGCTGGAGGACCCCTTCGAGAACATCGGCGCGCAGCTCGCGAAGGAGATCGCGTCGAAGACGAACGACGTCGCCGGCGACGGCACCACGACCGCGACCGTGCTCGGCCAGGCGATCGTGCACGAAGGCATGAAGAACGTCGCGGCCGGCGCCAACCCGATGGCGCTCAAGCGCGGCATCGAGCACGCGGCGCGGTTGATCAAGGAGGCGGTCACCAAGAACGCCATCA
>CAYQLM010000018.1:19500-38012 GCA_964418365.1 uncultured Dehalococcoidia bacterium | reverse complement strand
TCGACATCCTCTCGCAGGCGGCGACGGGCATGGTGCTGTACGAGAACAAGATCGACCACGGGATCCCGAGCTACATCACCACGATCGCCGTCGCAGACCTGACGACGGGGATGTTTATGGCGTACTCGGTCGTGAGCGCGCTCTACGCGCGCGTCGAATCGGGTAGGGGACAGCGGATCGAGACGAGCCTGTTCGCATCGGGCGTCGCGGCGCAGTACCGGCCGCTGCTGTCGGTGGAGGAGCAGGACCGCCCGGTGCGCGAAGGCTTCCTGCAGGAGCTAGCGCAGGCGCGCCAGCGCGGCATTCGCTACGAGGAGGCCGCCAAGCTGCGCGCGCAGTACGTGGCAGGGCGCGGGCGCAACAACTACTACCGCATCTACGAGACGCGCGACGGGCTGATCGCCGTGGCCTGTCTGAACAACGCGCAGCGCCGGCGTCTGCGCGATGCGCTTGGCATCGACGACCCGACGGTGGACGGCATGAGCTACGACTGGTTCTCGGACGCGGTGCGCGAGACGCACCGCAACACGGTCGGCGTGTTCGAGTCGACGATGCGCGACAGGTCAACGGACGAGTGGCTGCAGCTTCTCGATGCCGCGGACGTGCCCTGCAGCCCGGTGCACTTCCCGGAGGAGATCTACGACAACGAGCACGTGCGCGCGAATGGACTCATGATCGATCTGGAGCATGAGGTGCTCGGCGCGCTGCGCATGCCGTCGACGCCGGTGCGCATGAGCGGCACGCCTGCCGGCTCAGCGCTGCCGCCGCCGGCGCTCGGCGCGCACGGGCCGGCGGTGCTGCGCGAGCTGGGCTACGACGACGCGGCGATCGCGCGTCTGCTGGACGAAGGTGTCGTCACGACGCGCGAGCGGCTAATGCAGCGGAGCGAAGAGTAGAGGCGACCTGTAGGTCGCCACTTGCCTTGTTCCAGCAACGAACGCTTGTGGCGACCTGAAGGTCGCCCCTACGGATCTGGCGGCTCCAACTGAACGGTGTCGAGATTCTTCGCGCGCCCGCCTATCGGCGGGCTTGCGGCTCAGAATGACAGACGTGTCAAGCGTTTTCGATCAGCGCTGGCAGTTCCGCCAGCAGCGCGATTACGGTGTGGGCATAGCGGCTGCGCTGCGGCTTCGTCGAGACGAGCACGGTCTGCGCGCCGGCCGCCGCCGCGCGGTCGAGCACCCAGGCCGCATCGTCGACGACTATCGTGTCGGCCGGATCAAGCGCGGCGTCCGCGAAGATGCGCTCGTAGTAGTGGCTTGTTCCTTTGACCGCACGCACCAGGTCGGGGCCGTACAGTCGTTCCGGAAATAGCTCCCGCACCCCGAGCCCAGTCAGATGACCCTCCAGTTCGAACGCCCGGCCACCGGACGCCGTGCCCAATCGATAACCCTTCGCATGCAACGCCCGGATCGCGTCCGCTGCGCCGGGGAAACCAGCACGAACGCGTGGCAGAACGTACTGCTCGGTCTCCAGACCCAGCGCGTAGCATTCCTCCGCGTTCGGCGCCTCGCCGCCGACGTACTCGCACATGTCTCTTAGCCAGCGCGCTCGCTGCTCGCCGAAGAAGTCGAAGTAGGTGTCGCTGTCGGCTTCGAGCACGGGGTGGAGCAGCGCTTCGAACTCGCGCCACATTTGCGTGAACACGACGTCGTTCGCTTCGCCCCACGCTTCCGGCGCGCCGCCAAGGCGGGGCGAGAGGAACTCGGCGACGAGACGCTGCCACTCGGGGCCGCGCAGCGTGTTGTCGTTCATCACGCCGCCATCGTCGAGCAGGATCGTGCTGGCGCGGAGCGTCATGCGTGGCGCACGCCGTCGAGGTGGCAGACATCGTTCAGTGTGAGGAGCTGAACGGGTGCGCGGCCGGGGGCGCGGCCGTCTCCGTCCGCGATCTGGAATGTGGTGAGGGAGGCGTTGTCGATCGCGAATGGGCCGGGGCGCACGGTCGGGATCCGGAGGGACTGCCGGCAGAACGAGAAGATGATGCCGCCGTGCGTAACGACTGCCATCGTCTGCCCGCGATGCGCCTCGATGATCTCGGCCAGGGTCTCCTTGACGCGCGAAGCGAATACCTCGTCCTGCTCGAAGCCCTCGATCTCGATCGGGCGGAGCGCCGTGCGCGCCGCCATGTAGTGCGGGAACTTCGCGATGATCTCGTCGCGCGTGAGGCCTTCCAGCACGCCGACGTTGCGCTCCATCAGGGCCGCCCGCTCCTCGACGGGCAGGCCGAGCTTCGCGCCGATGATCTCCGCCGTCTCGGCCGCGCGCCGGAGGGGGCTCGTGTAGAGCGCCTCGACGCCGAGCGGCGCGAGCTTCTCGGCGAGGCACTCGGCCTGACGCCGGCCGCGGTCGCTCAGCAGCACGTCGAGGTGGCCCTGGAGTCTTCCCTCCGCGTTCGCGACCGATTCGCCGTGGCGGATGAGGAGCAATCGCATCGTCGAACGAGTATAGCGGCGCGTTTGCCCGTTCGAGTAGCCCTCGATAAGCTTGAGCGGCGGGTCGATAACTCTCCATGACTCCCAAGACCCGGCGGAAGGACATCGCGCTCTTGACTGACCGATCGGAGCTCAAGGTCGACCGCAAGGCGCGCCTGCAGATCCCTCCTCAGCGATTCCCCAAGCAGGACCCCAAGGCCCGCATCCACAACTGGAACGAGGTCTACCTTCCCGTCGACATCGAGACGGCGAAGATGGAGGCGATGCGCTGCATCCAGTGCCCCGCCGCGCCCTGCATGGACGCCTGTCCGGTGCACAACGATATCCCGGGGGCGTTCTGGAAGCTCGAGCAGGGCGATGTCGTCGGCGCGGCGGAGGTCTTCCACGAGACAAGTAACCTGCCCGAGATGTGCGGCCGCCTCTGTCCCCAGGAGCGCCTCTGCGAGGGCGACTGCGTCGTCGGCAAGAAGAACCTGCCCGTGGCCATCGGCCGGCTGGAGGCGTTCGTCGCCGACAAGTACCGGCTTGGCGGCGGCTACGACGTGCCTTCGCTGCCGGAGCCGACGGGCAGGCGCGCAGCCGTCGTCGGCGCGGGCCCGGCCGGCCTCGCCCTCGCCGAGGAGCTGGCGAAGAAGGGCCACGGCGTCACGCTGTTCGACGCCTGGCCGGAGCCGGGCGGCGTGCTGCTGTACGGCATCCCGAACTTCAAGATGGAGAAGGAAGTCCTCGATACGAAGATCGGGTACCTGCGCAAGCTCGGCGTCGAGTTCGTGCAGAACACGCACGCCGGCAAGGACGTCACGGTCGACCAGCTCTTCGAGCGTGGCTACCACGCCGTCTTCCTCGGCCACGGGGCCAGCCTGGGCAACCAACTTGACGCGCCGGGCGCCGATCTGCCGGGCGTAATCATCGCGACGGACTTCCTCGTGCGCGGCAACCTGCGGCCGGAAGAGCTGCCGGCGTCGATGCGCGAGCCGCTCGTTGCCGGCGACAAGGTGCTCGTGATCGGCGGCGGCGACACGTCGATGGACTGCGTGCGCACCGCGGTGCGTCTCGGCGCGAAAGAGGTCACTTGCTGCTATCGCCGCACCGAAGCCGAGCAGCTCGGTCGCGCGGAGGAGCGCGTCCATGCGCGCGAGGAAGGCGTGCGCTTCGAGTATCTCGCAGCGCCGCTGCGCTTCGAGGCTCGCGAGGACGGGCGCATCGCGCGCGTGACCTTCAGTCGCATGGCGCTGGGGGAGCCGGACGAGAGTGGCCGGCGACGTCCCGTTGCGACTGGCGAGGAGTTCGCCGTCGAGGCGGACACCGTGGTGATCGCGATCGGCTATCGTTCGGACGAGGATCTCGCCGAGTCGTCGGGCGTGGAGCACAAGCGCGACCTCGTCGTCGCCGCGCCGCCGGCGTTCGAGACGAGCCGCCAGGGCGTGTTCGCTGGCGGCGACTGCGTGAACGGCGCCGACCTCGTCGTGACGGCGATCGCGGACGCGCGCCGGGCCGCGGTGGCCATGCACGCCTACCTGATGGAACAGGTCGAGGCAGCGGCGTAGAATATCCCGTATCCTACACAGGGAGGTGATACCTATGGCCAATGTCAGTGTTGGACAGGAAGCGCCCGACTTCACGCTGCGAAATGAGAGTAACCAGGAAGTCACGCTGTCGTCGCTGCGGGCCAGCCCCGTCGTGCTGGTGTTCTATCCGCTCGATTTCTCGGGCGGCTGTACCAAGGAGATGTGCGCCATCCGTGACGACTACAGCGCGTTCCAGGACAGGGGCGCGCAGGTGTTTGGCATCAGCCGCGATAGCTCCTTCACGCACAAAGCCTTTATCGAGAAGGAAGGGCTCAAGCACTCGCTTCTGGCGGACATGAAGGGCGAGGTTGCCAAGCTTTACGGCTGCTGGCTCGAGGCGGTGGGCGTCGCCGAGCGCATGACCGTCGTGATCGACAAAGATGGGATCATCCAATACGTCGTTCACAACAACGCCGGGCAGCTTCGTGACCATAAGGAAGCACTCGCGGCGCTGGCTTGATAGACGCCTTATGGGCTTGTCAACCCGCGGGTGCCACGCGTATGCTTGAGTTCGTATGGAGCTAGATAGACAGCTCCTTTTCACCCGCGAGGACGAGTATTGTCCGGTGCGCGCGACGCTCGCGCTGCTCGGCCATTCGGTTCCATTAAAGGAGGTTACGCATGTCAGAGCAGAACAAGCAACTGGTCCGGCGCTTCTTCGAGCAGATCGATACGGGCGAACCGGCCATCCTCGACGAGTTCGTCGCTCGAGGCTACGATGACCACAACCCGCCGCCGTTCCCAGACCTCCCGCCCGGCATCGAAGGCGCGCACAAGGCGTTCAACGTCGCTCTCGATGCCTTCTCGGACTTCAAACACGAAGTTTTGGACCAGGTGGCCGAGGGCGACAAGGTGGTCACTCGCGTCAGGGCCTCGGGCAAGCACACGGGTGATTTCCTGGGTATCCCCCCGACGAACAGGGACGTGACGATGGAGGGCATTGCCGTGCACCGCATCGCAGACGGCAAGATCGTCGAGCACTGGTCGACGATCGACGCCTTCGGTCTCTTCGTGCAGCTCGGCGTCGCCCAGCCGCCGCCGGGTGCCGGTTAGAACGACAGACCTACCAGCCTACGCCCCTTAGGCGCGGCGCTTTCACTGGGACGGGGCTTAGCAGACAACGTGGCACAATCCGCCTCTGGAAGCCCGCGACCACACCGAGGCGCTGGCGGCCATCGCGTGACCGGGAGCATCTCGACTTGTCAGCGCCGCTCGAGCAGGAGTATGCTCTCCCTAGGCTGCTATGTCGCTCGATAGGAAGCTGCTCTTCACCGCGAACGCCGAGTACTGTCCCGTCCGCGCCACCCTGGCGCTGCTTGGACAGAAGTGGGTGCCGCATATCATCTACGAGCTGACGGACGGCAAGCGGCGTTTCAACGAGCTCGCGACGGTCGTCGGCGGCTGCAACTCGCGCACCCTGCGCGACAGGCTGAAGGGGCTCGAAGAGTTACAGATCGTCAACCGCAACATCATCGGCACCATGCCGCCCTGGGTGGAGTACGAGCTGACGGCTCGCGGCAGGGAGCTGGCACAGGCCCTCGGCTCACTCGGCGACTGGGGCCACAAGTATATGGACGGTCTCGCGCCCGCGTAGACCCGATGCCCGCCTCCGCTCGCGTACTCCTCTCCGAACTGCCGAAGGGCCACGAGTTCTCGTCAACAACGTTCACGCTCACAAGCGATGACGTCGCGCGCTACCTGGACGCCGTCGAGGATAGCAACGCGGTCTACGCGGAGAGCGGGCTTGCCCCGCCGCTCTGCCCCGCCGCGAGAGCGCTCGGCGCGTTGCTCGAGCTGTTGGAGCTGCCTGCGGGCACGCTGCACACCGGCCAGGACATCGACGTGCGCGGTGGCGTGGCGATCGGCGCGACGCTCACGCTCTCGGGGCGTGTGGCGCAGCGATCGGAGCGCGCGGGCGTCGTCATCATCAGTCTCGACTTCGAGCTGACGCCGTCGGGTGATAGTGAGCCGGTGCTGTCTGGCCGGACGACGGTGGTCGTCACCGGAGGCACGCCGTGAGCAGCGTCGCATCGATTACGAAGCAGCTCTCGCAGGAGCAGGTGCAGCGCTACGCGGACGCGACGGGCGACCACAACCCGATCCACGTTGATGAGGACTTCGCGCGCGCGACGCCGTTCGGCGGGACGATCGCGCACGGCATGCTCACGCTCGCCTCGATGTCGGAGATAATGGCGGCCGCGTTCGGCGAGAGGTGGCTCAGGCGCGGACGGCTGCGCGTGCGCTTCCGCGCGCCCGCGCGCACGAGCGACGCGATCACAGCGAGCGCGTCCGCCTCAGGCGGACAGTCGGACCGCGGCGGGATGGCCGTCTTCGCAGTCGAGGTGCGCAATCAGTCGGGCGAGCTGCTGATCAGCGGCACGGCGGAGGTGCCCGCCGCTGGCTAGCGAGATCAACCCTTCGCGCTTGTGTTTCGGCTGCGGTAGCGAGAACCCGCGCGGCCTGGGCCTGAAGTTTCGCGTCGAAGAGGGCAGGGCGTTCGCCGAGTTCACGCCGCAGGACTACCTGCAGGGCTTCCCGGGTTATGTGCACGGCGGCGGTGTCGCGACGGTGCTCGACGAAGCGATGGGCTGGGCGGCGTACGCGGCCGGCGTCTGGGCGATGACGGCGAAGCTCAACATGCGCTTCCGGCGCTCGGTGCCGCTGCGCCAGCAGGTGAAGGTGACGGGCTGGGTCACGCGCGAGCGCGGCCGTTTCCTCGAAGTCTCGGCGGAGCTGCGATCGCGGCAGGGGCACCTGCTCGCGGAGGCCGAGGGCCTCTTCGTACGCCTCGATGGCGAGAAGGCGGAAGAGGTGCGCCGCCAGTACGAGGCGGCGCAGCGCAGCTAGCCTTCGCGCCAGCGCACTTCCCACAAGCGCACGGGGTCCTCGAAGCCGCGTAGGGCGGCGTCGCCGCGGTCAGAGAAGAGGAAGCCTTTGCCGGCGGAGAGCTCGCGCACGACGTTGGCGACGAGGATCTCGGCGCCCTCTGCCTGGTCGCAGATGCGGCGCGCGAGCTGTACGGCGGTGCCGAAGAGGTCTTGCTCCTCGACGACGGGCTCGCCGGCGTTCAGGCCGATGTGCACGGCGAGATCGCTGGTATCGCTTGCGGCGACGGCTCGCTGGATCGCGACCGCGCACTCGATGGCGCCTGAGGCGGTGGAGAAGGAGGCCATGATGCCGTCGCCGGTGTGCTTGATCTCGCTGCCCGCGTGCGCGGCGAGCGCCTCGCGGACGATGGTGTTGTGGGCGCGCACCAGCTCCTGTGCGCCGGCGTCGCCGAGGCGCTCTGTGAGCGGGGTCGAGCCTTCGATGTCCGTGAAGAGTATAGTGACCAGGCCACTCCGAGCTGCCGGGGCGGTGGCACGAGGTGCCGGCTTGTCGCCGAGAAACTCATCAATGGCAGCAATCACAGCCTCAACGTCACCGATATATGGCCATATAGAGTCGCCGTCGAGCACAACGAGCCGCGCGCCTGGGATGGCCGCGGCCGTCCGTTGTACGTCGTCGAGAGGCGGAGCGGGGATGCCTCGACGATGAAGAAGAAGGGTCGGTGTGCAGACCTGAGATAAGACGTCGCGGACGTCGTAGGGCTCTCGGCTCGCAAACGCGCGGGCCATCTCGGGAGACATGCTTTCGCGCAGCTCTGCCGCGAACTGATGCGTGTCGAAGTCGCCGCCGACCCCCCGGCGGAGACCGGCAACGAAAGCCTCAGTGTAGAGCTCCCAGTCCGCTTCTAGTAGTAGTCGCATGGCCTTCTGCGTTTCTGGCTCAAAAAGCAATCCACCGCGGCTAGATGTGCACCAGAGGACGACGTGGGACACTCTTTCAGGATTACGAGCTGCATGTGCGATCGCGATGGGCCCGCTGTCAAGGTACCCACAGAGGTCGACGGGGCCGCTAGCGAGGGCGGTGATGATGGCATCCAGGTCGTTAAGATGGGCGTCTACAGAGAGGTCCGGAACGTTCTTTTGGGAGAGGCCGAACCCTCGGTTGTCGTAGCGAACGACCATTCGCGTCGCGGCCAAGCGCTCTAGCCAGGCGCGACCGTTGTCAGTCCGCCACGCTCGCAAGGATGGTGAAATTGGGGAGCCTGGCATGAGGATGAACGGACGCCCTTCGCCGAGCGTCCAGAAGGCGATGCTGATGCCGTCGCTGGTCTGCGTGTACCGGATGGAAGGTTCCATCGCGACACCATCTTATCCCACAGCTGCGAGCGTGGATAGCGACCTGTAGCTTCGCCTACTCCGGCAGCAGCTCGGCCGACTTGAGGTCGGTGATCGCGGCCAGCGTGCGCTTCGAGACAGTAGTGAAGAGCTCAGCGCCGCGCTCGTTCGCAAGATCGAGCGAGCCCAGCGCGGTGACGGAATAGATGAGCAGGAACAGCGTCGAGAGGCGGTAGTCCTCCCAGCATTGTTCAAAGCTGTAGTCCTTCACTCCGCGCCCAACCAGCGTATCATGATAGAGCTTCACCAGATCGCGCTCGGCTGCCTTGCGGTCGGCCACGGGCAGCGTATCGCAGACGAACTTCGCTACGTCGAAGATGCCGCCGCCCTTGGAGGAGATCTGCCAGTCGATAACGGCGAACGGTGGCCCGCCCTCCGGCGAGGCGAAGAACAAGTTGTCGAGGCGGAAGTCGCCGTGCGTAATAGTCGTAGGCATGTCCTTGCCGGCCATATTCGTGATCTTGCGGATGCTATTACCGAAGCGCTTGCCGACATCCGCTAGCTCCGGCGTAAGGTAGTCCTTCGTGAACTCCACGAATGGCTCCCAGGCCTGGGCGTAGCCATCCTCCATCGCCTGGATGAGCCACTCCGCGTCGTAGCCTGGCAGCCAGTCCAGCTTGTCCAGCTCAGGGCTATTCCACCACGTCGCGTGGAACTTCGCCAGCTCGCTAATGGCGAGCTGGACGTGCTTGGCGGAGCAACCAGCGGCCTGGTCGCCGACCTGGGCCGGCGCCAGGTCTTCTAATAGAAGTAGGTAGTCGCCATTGGAGGGCTCGAACGCGCTGAAGTAGCAGCGTGGCGTGCGTAGCTCCACCTGCTCTGCGATCTGCTCGTAGAAGTTGACCTCGGTTTCGTAGAAGCGGAAGAACATCGCGACTTCGCGGTTCTCCGGCGCCGTGGTCGGGAACTTCGCGATGAGCGATGACGGAGCGCTGGGGCCGGCCTTATCGTAGGTGAGCGCGACCTTGGCGAGCTGTCCGAAGAGCCCCGCGCCTTCGCCGATAACCTTGGCGTCGAACGATGTCACGCGGGAGCTCTCGATCGCGCCGCTCTTGCGCAGCGCAGTCGTCAGCCACTCCGCCGTGATCTCAGTCGGGTTGGCTGGGTACGCGCGCTCTCCCATCACTCGGTCCTTCCTGGCGCGTTCACGCCGGGATCAACTCTCCCACGCTCCAGTGCTCCACTGGGGCGACGGACTGGCCCAGCAAGGTGGTGAAGAGCGCCCGCCCTCACGCCGTCGCTGGTCTGCGTATACTGGACGGAAGGTTCCATAAGCTAATCCTCGCGCCAGCGCACTTCCCAGACCTGTACAGGGTCCTCGAAGCCACGAAGGGCGGCGTCGCCGCGGTCTGAGAAGAGGAAGCCTTTGCCCGCGGCGAGCTCGCGCACGACGTTGGCGACGAAGATCTCGCCGCCTTCTGCCTGGTCGCAGATGCGGCGCGCGAGCTGTACGGCGGTGCCGAAGAGGTCTTGCTCTTCGACGACAGGCTCGCCGGCGTTCAGGCCGATGTGCACGACGAGATCAGTCGATTCGCCTCCGGCGACGGCGCGCTGGATCGCGATGGCGCATTCGATTGCGCCAGAGGCGGTGTTGAACGATGCCATGATGCCGTCGCCCGTGTGTTTGATCTCGCTGCCGGCGTGCGCGGCGAGCGCCTCGCGGACGATGGTGTTGTGGGCGCGCACGAGCTCCTGCGCGCCGGCGTCTCCGAGTTGCTGCGTGAGCGCCGTTGACGACTCGATGTCGGTGAAGAGGATGGTGACCATGCCACGGGTTGCGGTGTCCGGCTTCGCGAATGATCCCGAGCCTTGCGATAGATCCTCAGCCAGGAACGCATCGATCGCTTCGAGGACCGGAGCGAAGTCACCGACGTAGGGTATGCCGGCGTCGCCTTCGAACACCGCTAGCCGCGCGTTCGGGATATGCGCGGCCAGCTCGCGGCTGCTGTCGAGCGGCGGTAAACGCAGGTCGCGCCGATGCATCACCAGCGTTGGCACGGACACTTGGGATAGGAGTTCCGTCACGTCCGCCTTGCGGCCAGCCTCAGATGTAGCGCGCATCGCTTCGGGTGTGGTGTTCTCACGCAGCGCGGCTGCGTAGCGGCGCGCCTGCTCGGCCGCGGACCAGCCGAACCAGGAGAGGGCTATCGTCTCTGTGAAGAATTCGAAATCGGTATCGCGTAGCGTGTCCATCGCACCCGTGCGAGTGTTGAAAAACCCGCTGCCACGCGACGAGCCGCACCAGAGCATGAGGCGCGAGAGGCGGTCCGGATGTCTGGCCGCGTACGCGATGGCCGAGGGCGTGGAACCGAGATATCCGAAGAGGATGAACCGCTCCAGCTTGAGCTTGTCAACCGCGGCCTCCATGTCCAGGATGTTTGCTTCGAGAGAATAGTCGATGGCGTCGCGCTGCGAGTCGCCGCAGCCGCGGTTGTCGTAGCGGACTAGCATGCGGCCGTTCGCCAGCCCTTCGTACCAGCGGCGGCCCTCCGGTGTCTGCCATGCTCGGAGGGAGGGGCTGATGGGCGCAGACGGCATCTGGATCATGGGCGGCCCTTCGCCCAGCGTCCAGAAGGCGATGCTCACACCGTCCTTGGTCTGACCGTACTGGACCCGTGGTTCCATAGCGCCCAGTTTACCCCACGGTCGAGGGGCGAGACAGCTTGGGGCGCAGCGCCTACTCGGGTAGCAGCTCGGCCGACTTGAGGTCGGTGATTGCGGCGAGTGTGCGCTTCGAGATGGTGGTGAAGAGCTCGACACCGCGCTCGTTCGCGTGGTCGAGCGAGCCGAGCGCGATGACGGAGTAGGCGAGGAGGAACAGCCCCGATAGGCGGTAGTCATGCCAGCACTGCTCGAAGCTGTAGTCCTTTACGCCATGCTCTACAAGCGTGTCGTGGTAGAGCTTCACCAGATCGCGCTCGGTCGCCTTGCGCTCGCGCTCTGGTAGCGTGCCGCCGATGAAGTAGGCGACATCGAAGATGCCGCCGCCCTTGGCCGAGATCTGCCAGTCGATAACCGCGAACGGGGGCCCGCCTTGCGGCGAAGCGAAGAACAGGTTGTCGAGGCGGAAGTCGCCGTGCACGATCGTCGTCGGTAGCTCTCGGCCCACCATCTCCATGACCTTGGGGATGGCGTCGCCAAAACGCCGGCAGACCTCGGCCAGCTCCGGCGTGAGGTAGTCCTTGGTGAACTCGACGAACGGCTCCCAGGCCTGGCCGTACCCGTCCACAACTGCCGCGATGTACCACTCCGCATCGTAGCCGGGCATCCAGTCGAGCTTGTCCAGCTCGGGGCTCTTCCACCACGTCGCGTGGAACTTGGCAAGCTGGCTAAGGGCGAGCCGCACATGCTCGACGGTGCAGCCGGCGACCTGATCGCCGACCTGGGCGGGCGCTAAGTCTTCCAGCAGCAGCAGGTAATCGCCGTTGGACGGCTCGAACGCGCTGAAGTAGCAGCGCGGCGTGCGCAGCTCCACCTTGCTCGCGATCTGCTCGTAGAAGTTGACTTCGCGCTCGTAGAAGCGGAAGAACATCGCGACTTCGCGGTTCTCCATCGCGGCGGCGGGGAACTTGCCGATGAGCGACTGCGGCGCGTCCGGCTCGGCCTTGTCGTACGTGAGCGAGAGCTTGGCGAGCTGGCCCATGAAGCCGGCGCCTTCGCCGATCACCTTGGCGTCGAACGACGTAACCGTCGCGCCCTTGATGGCGCCGCTCTTGCGGAGGGCTTTGGTCAGCCACTCGGGGGTGATCTCCGCCGGGTTGGTTGGGTATGGCCGCGTCTGCGTCGTTGTCATCTCTTGGTCTCCTGCCTCGCGCTCGAGCCGAGCTACATGTACATCCCGCCGTTGGGGTTGAACTGCTGGCCCGTGATCCAGTCGCCTTCGGTGCACAGGTAGCGCACGAAGGATGCGACCTCCTCCGGCCGGCCGAACCGTCCCAGCGGGATCTTGGCGATGAGCGCGGCCTTCACCTCGTCGGTGAGCGCGATGACCATGTCCGTCTCGATGAAGCCGGGGCACATCGCGTTCACCGTGATGTTGTAGCGCGCCAGCTCCTGCGCGGCCGACTTCGTGAACGCGATCAGCCCCGCCTTGGCCGCGGCGTAGTTCGACTGGCCGACGTTGCCCATCTGGCCGATGATGCTCGACATGTTGATGATGCGCCCGTAGCTCTTCTCGATCATGTGCGGCACGACGGCCGAGGTGCAGTAGAAGGCGCTGCTTAGGTCGGTGTTGATCACTTCCTGCCACTCATCGACCGACATGCGGCGCAGTGTGCGGTCGCGGTTCACGCCCGCGTTGTTTACCAGGATGTCGACTTGACCGTACTCGTCCATGGTGCGCTGGACCATCGCCTGCACGTCGTCTGGATGGCCGACGCCCGCGCGCACGGTGATCGCCCTGCCGCCCGAGGTCACGATCTCCCCCACGAGCTTGTCGGCCGCCTCTTCGTTCGTAAAGTAGTTCACGACGACGGCTGCGCCGTGTGTGGCCAGCTCCCAGGCGCACGCGCGCCCGATGCCGCGCGACGCGCCGGTGACGATGGCGACCCGTCCCTCTAGCTGCTTGCTTCCCAAGAGTCCCTCCCGAAACGACTACGAAGGCCAGGCTTCAGCCTGGCAACAAACGCCCTAGTCTAGCAAACGGAGTCTGGGCTCGGAAGTTGCTGGCGGAAGTGGGGGAGGGCGCCGGTTTGTCATGCTGAGCCCTTCGGCTGCGCTCAGGATAAACTCCGCGAAGCATCTGATGCCTGATGGCGAGGCGCTTGCGCTAGTGCGAACCGCTTTCGTGCTGAGCGACCAGATTCTTCGCTTTGCTCAGAATGACTGATCGCCGCGTTAGACCACCGTGGGCGCGCGGTACTCGCCGAAGACCTGGCGCAGCTCGCCGCAGATCTCGCCGAGCGTGGCGTACGCCTTCACCGACTCGAGGATCGCCGGCATGAGGTTATCCTCGCCGTGAGCGGCTTCGTTCAGCCGCCGGAGCGACGCTGCGACGGCGTCGCCGTCGCGTTCGGCGCGCAGGCGGCGCAGGCGCTCGGTCTGCTCGCGAGCGATCTCGGCGTTGACGCGGAAGATCGTCTGCGGCTGCTCGTCCTCGTTGCGGAACTTGTTCACGCCCACGACGACGCGCTCGCCCGCCTCGATCTCGCGCTGCTGGCCGACAGCCGCTTCCTGGATCTCCTGCTGCATGAAGCCGGACTCGATCGCAGCGACCGAGCCGCCCATGTCCTCGACGCGGTCGAGGAGCTCTTGCGCGCGCTGCTCGATCTCGTTCGTCAGGCTCTCGATGAAGTAGGAGCCGCCGAACGGGTCGGCGGTATCGGTGACGCCCGTCTCGTGGGCGATGATCTGCTGCGTGCGGAGGGCGATGCGCTGCGCCTCCTCGGTCGGGATGGCGAGCGCTTCGTCATAGCAGGAGAGCGCGAGCGATTGCACGCCGCCCAGCACCGATGCGAGCGCCTGGATCGCGGCGCGCACGATGTTGTTCTCGGGCTGCTGCGCGGTGAGCGTCGCGCCGCCGGTCTGGACGTGTGTGCGGAGCAGCCACGACCTCGGGTCCTCCGCGCCGAACCGCTCGCGCATGAGTCGCGCCCACATGCGGCGCAGCGCGCGGTACTTCGCGACCTCTTCGCAGAAGTTGTTGTGCGTGTTGAAGATCCAGGAGATGCGCGGCGCCACGTCGTCCACCCCGTAGCCGCGCGCGCGGCACGCCTCGATGTACTCGATGGCGTTCGAGAAGGCGAAGGCGATCTCCTGCGCCGACGTCGAGCCGGCGTCGCGGATGTGGTAGCCGCTCACGCTGATCGGGTTGAACTTGGGCGCATTCGTCGCGCAGTAGGTGATGAGATCGGCGGCCAAGCGCAGCGATGGCCGCGGTGGGTAGATGTATGTCCCGCGCGCGACATACTCCTTCAGCACGTCGTTCTGCGCCGTGCCCATCACATCACCCGACGGCGTGCCCTGCTTCTCGGCGACGGCGATGTACATCGCGACGAGCACGGGCGCGGGCGCGTTGATCGTCATCGAGGTGCTCACGCGGTCGAGCGGGATGCCGTCGAACATCAGCTCCATGTCGGCGAGCGAATCGATGGCGACGCCGACCTGGCCGATCTCCGCCTCCGCCATCGGATCGTCCGAGTCGAGGCCGATCTGCGTCGGCAGGTCGAAGGCGACGGAGAGGCCGGTCTGGCCCTGCGAGAGGAGGAACTTGAAGCGCTCGTTCGATTCCTGCGCCGTGCCGAAGCCGGCGTACTGGCGCATGGTCCAGAGCTTGCCGCGATACATCGTCGGCTGGACGCCGCGGGTAAACGGGTACTGGCCCGGGTAGCCGATGTCCTCGTGGTAGCCGGTGTCTTCGATGTTCAGCGGCGTGTACAGCCGCTCGACGGGGCCGATGCTCGTCTCGAACGCGGCCGCGCGCTCCGGGCTGCGTTCGAGGGCGGGCTGGAGCACCTCGTGCTCCCAGCGCTCCAGGTCGTCGCGGAGCCCATCGGCGTGGCCGTTCCGGCCGTCTTCTGCCATGCACCCAGTATAGCCCACCGGCATTGACACGAAGGGCGGCGGCCGCTACTCCCATGGCAGAAGACGCGCGGTTCGCGTCTGAGACAACCGTTCGATAAACTAACGAGGCCCTTTTGGCCAAGCTATGTCGAACGAACAACTCGATCCACGAGCTGGCGCAGGTCTTATGGCGCGCTGTCTGCGCGCCGAATGGCCGTCGCTCGTCATCGGCCTCCTCTTCGCGCTGATCTGGAGCGGGGCGCGCCTCGGCATCCCGATCCTCACCGCGTACACGATCGACCACGCCGTCGCGAGCCCGAGGGGAGCCAAGGGCGGCCTCTTTGGCGGTGAGGTGTCGGCGCTCGCCCGCGCTGTCCAGTGGGGCAGCGGACATCACCTCGGCCTGCTCGGCGCGCTCGCCATCCTCATCCTCGGGTTTGCGGGCATCCAGGGGCTCGCCGCCGCGATCCGGCGCTACTTCGCGATGCGGACGAGCTATCGCATGGAGGCCGACCTGCGCGGCGCGCTCTACAACCGCGTCAACCGCCTCTCTTTCGACTACTACGACCGCACCGCGACGGGGCAGCTCATGTCGCGGGGCAGCGCCGACCTGCACGAGATCCAGCAGTTCGTCGTCGCCATTCCGATCAACCTCGCCGCGCTGCTGATGGCGACCGGCGCCTTCATCGTAATGCTGCGGGTGCATGCAGGGCTCGCCTTCAGCGCTCTGTGCGTCTATCCCCTCGTCCTGCTGATCACGGTGCGCTTCTTCACGCGCCTCTTCCCGGCGACGGCTCAGGTGCAGCAGGGCCTCTCCGACCTCTCGGGCGTGGTCGAGGAGAACATCGCCGGGGCGCGGCTGGTGCGGGCGTTCGGCCGCGAAGACCACGAGATCGGCAAGCTGCAGCGCGTCGCCGACGGCATCTTCCGGAACAACATGGAAGTGACCCGCCTGCGCACGATCTACACGCCGCTCTTCTCACTGCTGCCGTCAGTCGGGCAGCTCGTGATTATCTCATACGGTGGTTGGCTGGTGTTGCAGGGCCAGGTCACCATCGGCCAGTTCGTCATGTTCATGCAGTTCCTCAATATGCTCATTTGGCCGGTGCAGATGATGGGCGAACAGATCGCGAGCGGCCAGCGCGCGATCACCTCCGCGGCGCGCGTCTGGAACGTGCTGCGCGAAGAGCCGACGGTGCGCGAACGTCCTCACGCGCGGTCGCTGCCGGCTGGCCGCGGCGAAGTCACGTTCGATCACGTCCGGTTCTCCTACCAGACCGGACGGCCGGTGCTGCACGATTTCTCGCTGCGGGTGCCCGCGGGCATGGCCGTCGCGCTCGTCGGCCCGACCGGCTGCGGCAAGTCGACCGTCGCGCGCCTGCTCCCGCGCTTCTACGACATCGACTCGGGCACGATCAGCATCGATGGCGTGGACATCCGTGACCTGAAGCTGCACGAGCTGCGGCGAAACGTCGGCCTGGTATTCGAGGACACGTTCTTGTTCTCGGACTCGCTGCGCAACAACATCGCCTACGGCCGGCTCGAGGCGCACGACGACGAGATCCAGCGCGCCGCGCAGCTGGCGCAGGCGGCGGAGTTCATCGAGCAGTCGCCTGATACGTACGACACCGTTGTGGGTGAGCAGGGCTTCTCGCTCTCGGGCGGCCAGCGCCAGCGCATCGCCATCGCGCGCGCGGTGCTCATGCAGCCCCGCGTCCTCATCCTGGACGATGCGACATCGAGCGTCGACGCGCGGATGGAGGAGGAGATCCGCTCGGCGCTGCGGCGCGTGATGGAGGGCCGCACGACGATCATCATCTCGCACCGCCTCTCCACCATCTCCCTGGCCGACCAGGTCGTGCTGATGGACCAGGGCCGGGTGGCGGCGATCGGCACGCACGAGGAGCTGCTCTCGAAGTCGAGCGCCTACGGTGAGGTGCTGGGACAGTTGGAGCTGGTGTCATGACCGCCCGAGCGCGTACGGCCACGCCGAGAGGCTTCGGTCTGACCGGGGCGATGAGGATGCTCGCGCCGCGCTGGCCGGCCGTCCTCATCGCGACGGCGATGCTCTGCCTCTGGGCCGGATCGAGTCTCGGCGCTCCGGTCGCCATCAAGCACGCCGTCGATGACGGACTGTATAACCACGACCGCGTCGCGCTTTTCCGCGCGTCGCTCGCGTTCGGCATACTTGCGCTCTCGGCGTACGTGCTCCAGGGGCTGAGCACGTATGCCGTCGCAGCCGTCGGCCAGCGCTTCATGCGCGACCTGCGGGTGCGGCTCTTCTCGCACCTCCAACGGCTTTCGATGTCGTTCTACGACCGCGAGAGCTCCGGGCGGCTCGTCGCGCGCATGACCGCGGACATGGTGGCGATCACCGACCTGCTGAACAGCGCGTTCAGCATGCTCGTCCAGGCCCTGCTGCTCCTCGTCGGGACGACGATCATCCTCTTCTATCTGAGCTGGCGGCTATCGCTGGTGAGCCTCTCGGTCGTGCCGCCGCTGGCCGTCGCGACGGTCATCTTCCGCGCCTACTCCGGCCGCGCCTACGACGCCGTCCGCGACCGCATCGCCGATGTGCTCGTGCAGATGCAGGAGACGTTCTCGGGGATGCGCGTCGTGCAGGCCTACGCTCGCGAGCAGCACAATATCGATCGCTTCGCCGAGATCAACGAGGCGAACTATGAGGCGAACCTGCGAACGACCAGGCTCTCCGCCATGTACATCCCGTTTACCGAGTGGCTCGGCGGCGCGGCGATCGCCCTGATCCTCTACTTCGGCGGGCGCGGCATCTTTGGTGTGGAGTCGAGCGTCGGCACGGTCGCGGCGTTCATCATTTACCTGGGCTTCATCTTCTTCCCGATCCAGCAGCTCTCCCAGGTATACGACCAGGTGCAGTCCGGCGCGGCCGCGCTGAACAAGGTGTTCGGCCTGCTTGCCGTCGAGCCGGCGGTGCGCCCGCCCGACGCGCCTGCGGCGCTCGCGACGCCCGTGCGCGGACACATCGATCTCCAGCACGTCAGCTTTGGCTACTACGCTGACGTGCCCGTCCTGCGCGACGTTGACCTCGCGATCGAACCCGGCCAGCGCGTCGCGCTCGTCGGCGCGACGGGCGCCGGCAAGTCGACCATCGCGCGGCTGATCATGCGCTTCTACGACCCGACGGGCGGCCACGTGTCGCTCGACGGCCGTGACCTGCGTGAGCTGAGCTTCGCCGATCTGCGGCGCACGATCACGATGGTGCCACAGGAGGGCTTCCTCTTCAGCGGCACGATCCTCGAAAACGTGCTGTTCGGCCGGCCGGACGCCTCCCCTGAGGAGGCGATGCGCGCCTGTCGCGAGCTGGGTATTGATGACTTCATGCAGTCGCTGCCCGAGGGTTACGAAACGACGGTGAGCTATCGCGGCTCGCGGCTGTCGGCGGGAGAGAAGCAGCTCGTCTCGCTCGCGCGCGCCTTCCTCGCCGATCCGCCGGTGCTCATCCTCGACGAAGCGACGTCCAACGTCGATCCCGGCACCGAGGCGCTGCTGGAGGACGCGATGCGCCGGCTCCTCTCCGGCCGCACGACGATCGTCGTCGCGCACCGGCTGAGCACGGCGGAGCACGTAGACCGCGTTCTCGTCGTGGACGCCGGTCGCGTGGTCGAGGACGGCTCGCACCGCGAGCTGGTCGCGCGCGGCGGTCAGTACGCAGCGCTGTACCACCAGTGGTCATCGAGCCAGAGCCACAACGGCGCGTCGCCCGGCACGGACGGAGCTACGCCGGCGTAGGGGCGGGCGTCTGCTGG
>CAYQLM010000018.1:4507-19400 GCA_964418365.1 uncultured Dehalococcoidia bacterium | reverse complement strand
TACGGCTGCTGCGAGATCGTCGCTAACGTGCGTGTGGCCGGCCAGCGGGTTGTTGTGAATGTACTCTCGGATATGTTCTAACTCCCGTTCGTCGCGGACGATGTGCTCATAGTAGTTGCGCTGCCATACGGGTTTCCCAGTTGTCCTCCGGCGCGCGTTGATCGCCCGCGCTGCGACCGTCTTGAAGGCGCCCACGATATTCGGCAGGGTAGGGGCGGGCGTCTGCCCGCCCAGGGCGGCCGGATGGCCGCCCCTACGGCGTTCATCTTTCGTCAGCCGGATCAGAAAATGAACGTGATCCGGCATGACTATGAACTCGTCAAGCTCGACGTTGGAGAACCGGCCAGGCAGCCATTGCCAAGTATTCTCAACGATGTTGTGGAGGCGTACGCTGGAGAATGTCGGCCTCCGCTGGTGCGTACAAATCGTGACGAAGTATGCGCCTGCCTCCGCGTAGTCGAATTCTCGTAGACGGATCGATTGGCGGTTGTACGATGGAGACATTGATAGCGTCCCGGCCGACGCCTTCGGCGTCGAGGGCGGCTCAAGAGCCGCCCCTACACGTTGTTGCCTACGGAAGAGCGACGCCTAACGGCGTCGAGGGCGGCTCAAGAGCCGTCCCTACAGGTGTTGCTTACGGAAGCGGGTCGAGCAGGACCTGCGCTTCGCCCGACAGGACGGCCTGGCTGTCCTGGTTCGCGCACTCCGTCTTGCAGGTGACGAACCGCTTCTCCGGATCGATAGCGGTGACTTCCAGACGGGCCGTGATCGTGTCGCCGGGGAAGACGGGGCGCTGGAAGCGCAGCGACTGACTCAGGTAGATCACCGTCGCGTTCGGCGCGAGCTTGGTGCCGAGCGCGGCCGAGACGAACCCGGCGCTCAGCATCCCGTGCGCGAGGCGTTTCTTGAAGCGCGTCTTTGCGGCGTACGCGTCATCGAGGTGGAGCGGCTGGTTGTCGCCGGTCGCCTCCGCGAACTTCGCGATGTCGTCGTCCGAGACGGTCTTGGTGAACTCCGCCGTGTCGCCAATCTTAATTCCGAGAACGTTATCGTCACTGCTCAACATGCTCTCCGTTCAGGAAACTGGCTGAACCTGTGAACCATCGAACCCAGAACCACAAGCTGACTTCGATGGGTTCTTGGTTCTATGGTTCTGCCTACGGCACGTCTGTCATGCCGGGCTTCGTTGCGTTCACGAGGATCGCCATGTTGCCTTCCGGCCCCTTACCCTCGTACATGAGCTGGTGGCACAGCCCGACCTCGTCGAACTGGTAGACGTGCGCCAGCGCCGGGTCGACCTTCTTCTCCCAGACGAGCTTGTTGATGCCCTGCGCCTGCTCGTCGTTCGCGAAGTGCGAGCCCTGCAGGCGCTTCTGGCGCATCCAGAGGTAGCGCAGGTCGACGACGGCGTCGTAGCCGGTGGTGCCTGCGCAGATGACGACCATGCCGCCGTTGTCGCAGACCAAGATCGATGTCGGGATCGTGTCCTCGCCGGGGTGCTCGAAGACGATGCGCGGATTGCGACGCTCGCCCAGCGCGTCCCAGAGCGCCTTGCCGAACGCGCGCGCCTTGAGGAGCCACTCATTGTACTTCTCCGCGTCGGTCCAGCGCGGCGGGATGCCCCAGTGGTCGAACTGCTTGCGGTTGATGTATCCCTTCGCGCCGAGCTTCTTCGTGTACTCGCCCTTCTCATCGCTCGACGTGACGGCGATCGGGATGCCGCCGAGCGCCCTCGTGATCTGGATCGCCATGCTGCCCAGGCCGCCGCTGCCGCCCCACACGAGGACGACATCGTTCGGCTGGACGGTGTTCGGCGACCAGTTGGTGAGCATGCGATACGCCGTCGCGCCAACGAGCATGAATGCGGCGGCCGCCTCCCATGTCAGGTGCGGCGCTTTCGGCACGCATTGGTGCGCCTGCACCTTGGTGAACTGCGCGAAGCTGCCCCAGTTCGTCTCGTAGCCCCAGATCTTCGCGCTCGGCGCGATGATGGGGTCGCCGCCGGCCTTGATCCACGGATCGTCATCGTCCCAGACCCCGCAATGGACGACGACGTGGTCGCCGACCTTGATGTTCGTCACCTCATCGCCGACGGCGTAGACGATGCCCGACGCGTCGCTGCCGCCGATGTGGAAGCCCGAGTCGTCGCCGAGCTGCGCGTGCACCTTGATCACGTCGACCGGCGTGCCGAGCGCCGCCCAGACGTTGTTGTAGTTGATGCCCGCCGCCATCACGTAGACGAGCGCCTCCGTGGGGCGGATCTCCGGCACAGGGACCTTCTCCTGGGCGAAGGCCTTGGCCGGCTCGCCGAAGCGCTCGCGGCGGATCACCTGGGCATACATGGACGCCGGGACCTCCCCCAGCCGGGGCAAGTCGCCCAGCTCGCAGATCTCCTTCCGAGTCCCTGTCGTCATCCGAGTCCTCCTGGGCGTCCGATTCGGGCGGCGTGGCGATGATACCCAACGCCCGATTGGCCGTCCACTGCGGGTCGGGGCGAGGGCCCGCCCAGATTCGGGCCGTTACTCTCCAGACTTGCTCCTGCCGAACATCTTATGGAGATGGGTGCTGCCCAACGCGAGACCGCCATGCCTCAAGAGACGCCCGATCAGGAGACCGCGGCTAAGTTCCTCGCCGAATGGGGCGAAACTCTCGACGAGCTGGAACAGAACCTGCGCGCCGCCGTCCGTGCCTTCGAGTCGCTGCGGGCTGGCATGAGTGGCAGCTCGCCGGCGCACCTACAGGTCGTCGAACCCCAAGCTGCGCCGCCTTCACCGCTGGCCGAGGCCGATCAGCCGGTTGTGGCGAACGGCCCCAACGACGGCGCTTACGCGCCGTTCGAACGGCTCTGGGAGCGCCTCGAGCAGGAGCGCGGCGAGAAGCAAAAGCCGGAGGAGAAGGAGGAGCTCCATGGCCTCGACCTGCTGCCGCGCCAATACCTGATGACCGTCGAAGACCGCGAGTCAACGGTCGATCTCGTGCCGCTCCATCGCGCGCTGCAAGGCCTCACGGGGGTGCAGGAGGTCTCGCTCGTGAGCTTCGCGAACGGCGTGCCCGTCGTATCGATCCGGACGGACCGCGAGCTCAACCTGGAACAGCTCGGCAGCGCTGTCGGGCTCGCCATGGACCGTGAGTGCGAGGTGATCCCGCAAGAGAACGGCCGGACTTTTCTCCGGCTCAAGCCGGTGGCGGATCGGGGGGAGTAATGCCAAGTTCCTGGCTCCAGCGCAAGAAGGTCGACGCAGTCGAACCGGCGCCTATCGGCGGCAGTTCCTCAAACAGCACGGAGAGCGAACGGGAGCGACAGCTCCACGGCCTGACGGTTCTCTCGCTCTTCCTGCACAGCACGGCGACGATCGAAGAGATGATGGGGATGCTCCTGGAGCAGGCGCCGACGGTGACCGGCGCGATCCTGGTCTACCCGCTGCTGCTCGATCGCAAGCGCCAGCTCCTGCGCGCCTCTATCCTTGAGGGCTCACACGACGTGCGGCTCGAAGCGGCTATGGACGCCCTCCAGGAGGACGTCACGGCGCTCGAGTTCTCGCTCGTGAAGAACCACGATCTCTTCGACATCCTCGATCACGGCGAAGTTGCCTTGCGCGACAGCCTCGGCGTGCTCATGGAGGGCGTGCTCGATCCAGAGCAGTGGAAGCCGGCGGAAGAGAAGCTGCGCCTCAAGCGTCTCGCGCTGGTGCCAATGGTCGTCGAGAACGAGCCGCTCGGCATGGTCGTCTTTGTGTTCGACCGCGATGAGATCGACATCGAAGCGCTCGAGCTGCTCGTTGGCCACCTCACGCTCGCTCTGCGCGACCTCGTGGTGCGCGATGAGGCGGTGCGCTTCAGCGACGTCGACCCCGTCACGTGGGTCTACAACCGCCGGCACCTGCTGCACTCGCTCGAGAGCGAGATCGCCCGCGCCGGCCGCTACGGGCGCTCGCTGTCGCTCGTCACGCTGGACATCGATGACTTTGGCAAGTTCAACCAGACGTACGGCCAGTCGATGGGCGACCGCCTGCTGCGCGCCGTCGCGACGACGCTGGCCGAGACGGTGTCGCCGCCCGAGCTCGTTGCGCGCCTTAAGGACGACGACTTCGCCGTGCTGCTGCCGGAGACGAATCGGGCGACCGCGGTCACGACAACGACAAGACTCCTCGCGAGCCTGGCGCACGTATCCGCGTTCGGCGGAGCGGAAGCCGCAGCCGAACCCGTGACGCTCAGCGTCGCGATCGCCTGCTTCCCGGAGGACGCGATGACGGCCCAGCAGCTCCTCTCTGGGGCGCTGGCGGATCTCGACTCTGCGAAGGAGGACCGCCAGCGCGAGCAGCACCCGCGGGAACGCCGCCCGATCGATCCGGTCGCGCGCGCCGCCGGGCAGCTCCGGAGCTAGTACGGGCCAGCTACAGCAACAGGGATGGCGGCCCTGGGCACACTAAGACCCGATAGCGATTGCCGTTCGTCGATCTTTGGGGACGCGGCGTCGTCCTAGACGTTTCGGCTCAAAGGAGGCCTTGTCCCATCCCTGGCGCGTTCAGAGGCGTCAGCAGCGGCGATGGAGGCCACCGAGTGTTCAGAGTCTTCACCTCCGTTCCGATACTCAGACCAGGAGCAGGGAGGACTGCGGGGTACGGCACGCCCTGGGCCTTCTCATGCTGCTCCGTCGCAAAGGTAGGAGACTCAGATGCAGAAACTGCTAATGCTCGCCGTGCTGGCGTTTATCGCCCTCGTGTCCACGAGCCTGGCGGGCCAGCCACGCGCTGCGCTCGCCGCAGGCTGCGTCGGGGACGGGCCGGAGTCCAACGTATACAGCGGCCGAGCTTCCGGCATCACCATGTACCAGTTCGATTTCTGCAGCGACCCGACGCTGATGCTGAGCGTGGATCTCCAGTGGTCGAACGGTAGGAAGGACCTTGCGCTCAAGATGACAGGTCCGGATGGCAGCGTCTACATCGCGGACGCCCGCGGCACCTCCGAGCACTTCCTCGCCCGCGCGCCGCTTGCGGAAGGCACGTGGACTGTCGAGGTGGTCAACAAGGGCTCAGGCTCCGTCGCCTACAGCCTCACGATCTCCTTTGTCCACGACCCTAACTTCTGACCCGACAGCCCGAGGAATACCGAGCGGGCCGGCGACTGCCGGCCCGCCCGTTGCACCCAGCGCTTCCGCGCCTATGGGTCGATCACGATCCTACAGTTGTAGGTGCCGGGCAGGAGCCCCGTGAACACCTCATCCCGGTCGTTCGTCGCGTCGTCGAACGATGGCCCCGCCGAGTCGCTGTCATTATCATCAACCGTGACCGGCGTAGGCGTCGCCTCCAACTCGCAGGAGATCGGCTCCGTGAGCTGGGTCACGCCATCGCCTGCCAGCGATCGAAAGAGAATCTCAATCTCCGACAGGGGCGTGTTCACGAATGGACTACTCACATCCGCTGCCGAGGAGGTTCGGTCGGCGCAACGGCTCGAGGTCGTGATCGTCGCCGTCCGCGTACTCGGATCCTTGTGATACGCCGCATTGTTCGACGCTGTTTCCGAAAGCGTCAGTTGGACGCTTAGAGGGACGGCATCGATGCAGATGCGACCGGTGGCCGGGTCCAGGTCGGCGACCCTGCCGCTCTGACCTGGATTCTCGTTGTCCTTGACGGAGGCCGAGAAGCCGGTCCCCGTGATGCTGAATGTCGCGCAGCAGAACGCCTCCGTGCCACCTTCCGCCGACTTGTCCTTCGCCTCCTTGAGGAACAGCAGGCTGCCCCTCCGGTTGTGGAAATCCGACTCGTTAGTGTTGCCGTCGTCGTCCGTGCCCTGGGGTGCCCCCTGGGTCGGTGGCGGCGGCGAGCTGACAGCCGTGCCGATCACCGCGTTGAACTCCTCAATGTCGTCCACCACGGTGTCGCCGTCATCGTCGACGCCGTTGTTGGGGTCCGACACCGTCTCGGCACGCGTGGGATCGTCGTCCAGCGCGTAGCCCGTCGGCGCCGTCCGCTCCTCAACGGTGTAACTCGCGAGGCAAACGCGCTTGACCCACAGCTGGCCACCGTTCGTGTCGAACTCATTGCTGTCGGTCGTGGAGCCGCCTTCCGCAGTATTGGTGTCCGCGACGTCAAGGAAGCCGTCTGCGGTAGCCGTCGGGCTCGGAGAGCCGTTCAGCGTGTCGCTGTGGCACCAGTAGGGGTTCGGGCTGACGCGGAAGGTCGCGCCGGACTGGAGCGGGTGGCTGCCCGCACCGCCGGTAGACTCGTCACGCTTCTCCCATTCGAGGGTCCCGAGCGGGTCGCTGATCACTGCCGTGCACGTCTGGTTGACGATCTCGCACGTGGCGGGCGTCGGGTTGAGCGCGTAGCCGCCAGGTGCCGTGATTTCAAGAATGCCGTAGGTGCCCTGGCATACGGGGCTGAGCTCAATGATGCCGGGCGCCGGGTTCGTGTCGGGGCCTGGGCCCGCGACGCCGTCTGTGTCGTCCGTCACGTCGACGGTCGCAGCGCTGGCGGCGCAGGCTGGCAGGCGGAATGGGGTCGGGGTGATGCGGAATGTCCCGCCGCCGATCAGCTCGTTGGTGCCCGCGTCCCGCTTCTCGATACGCATCTTGCAGCCGGGGAACGCCGCCTCGCCCAGGTCGCTGAGAGCCGAGGTAACGCTTTCGCCGGAGGCGCGGCTCTGCACCTGCAGGTTGGCGAAGCAGGGGTTGACCAGCTCGCTGGAGAGGCGTACCTCGATGAAGCTCCGCTGCGGGAGGCGCGTCTCAGGGTGACCGCGGTTCGGAGCGCTGGGCGAGAGCGCGGTGCTGTCACGACAGCCAGCGGGCGAGCCCGAGGGGTTGTCCCGCGTGGGGTCGCAGATCCGCGAGAACCAGAAGCCAGCCTTGATCTCGCTGCCGTCGGCATCGCCATCGCCGCAGCGGAGGTTGTTGTTGACTTGGACCACATTGCAGTTGGTCAGGCCGAGGACACTGGGCGGCGTGCCGCCGCAGAAGTTGTCGACCTCGAGCGGCCCGCTGGTCGCCTGGCAGAGGTCGGCCGCGTTGTCGGGCGCGACCAGTGCCTCGACCTTGAAGACGGAGATCGTCGGCTGCGCCGTGCCGCCACCGTAGTTCACGTTGGCGATCAAGTCACCCACCGACCAGCCCGAGCTGACTTGCTGCGCGTGAGCGGGACAGGCGCCCGGCGACAGGAGGGCGCCGCCCTGCTTGAAGGCAACATTCAGGTGTGTATCGCCGCTGGTGGTCACGCGCTCGAATCCGACCACCGCCGTGGGCGGATTGGTCTGAATGATTGCGCTGTAGAAGTTGCTGATGTCAGCCTTTGGCTGGGCGCCACCCTCGACGAGGCTATAGGTGCCGTCGTCGACCTTGTCGCCGTTGGTGTGCGTCGTACAGTCGGTCAACCCGCCCAGGGCGAGGTCGTCGCACCCGAACGCCGAAGTGTTGAACGCGGCCGTCCGGGCGATGGGCCTGGGCGCCCCGCTATTCGGGTTGTTCTCGTTGGCGCCGCACGCGGCGATGTTCTCGGCCGCCGTGCCGAGCTTGAAGATCGCGTTTGTGGCGCCACCGTTTAGGGTGCTCCAGTCCTTGCCCGGGCACTGCGTTCGCGGCGACGCGCCATTCGGCACGGTGCCGGCCTGGACGTCGGCGTCCACTTCAACGCCGTGCGGGTCGCATTCGACGGAAGAGGCGCCAAGCGACGTGTTGTACGGCTGCGGTAGCAGGCCGAGGGTCGAGTGGTTCGCCAAGCCGTCAGAGGCATTTGAGAAGAACGCGACGGCCAGGAACAGGACGACCGCAACGAACGCCAGGCCCGCCGCCGCTCGGCCGGATTCCCGCATAATTGGAAGTCGCATCATGATTTCTATCCTCCGAAATCTCTATCTCATGTGCTACCAGGCTGGAGCCGATGTTGGACCGGCCAGGCGCATGGCAGCCCGATAATGCCCTCTGTGAGCTATAGGACCTCCTCCCTCTTATCAAGGCACAGGGGCAATGCCCTGCCGACGGGGTTCTGCAAGATGCCGACGTAGGTGGAGGCGCCTGTTACCGCGCACTCCAAGCGTGGCTACTTGAGAGCCAAGCTAGTCCCTTCCCACTCTGTGAAGCTCTGGGCATCCCGCCACCAGCCCTAAGAATCTAATCTTCTTGGCGTAATCTGTCAAGTACGTCGAGCGGCTGGTCCGAATCGGTCGACGCTCTGGTACCCTCGAAAGGAGCCCCGCTCCAGTACCCCAGGATCGTTGTTCCGGGCCGAATTTGCGCGGGGCGACACCGGCATCGTCGACACGCCACCTCTCCGGCGTATGACTGACTAACGCGTTGAGCGGGTCGATCACTTGTCTGAGCGAAACGGTGTGGGTGGGCCTAAAGGCAGATCCCAAAGAGGTAACGTCTTTGGCGCAACCCACACCGCACACTACGTGACAATAGTGTCACCCAAGCGCCGCATTAGCCGTAGTGAGGCTAGTACGGGCCCTGCTTCTCGAAGATGCGGCGCGGGTTCTCGCGCACCATTAGATCGCTCTGTTCGTCGCTGACGCCGGCCTGTCGCAGCGCCGGCAGTACGTCCTTACTGATGTGCAGGAAGTGCCAGTTCGGCACGTTCTGGCGGATGACGTCCATCGGGAACCAGTCGATGTAACACGACGCGTCGTGGCTGAGCACGATCTGCCCGGCGTAGCCCAGCTCGCAGAGCTTGGCGATCACGGCGACGCGCTTGTCGGTCGGCATGTACATGTCGATGCCGAAGCGGTCCATACCGATGTACGATCCGCGTTTCATCAGCTGCTGCAAGTAGTCGAGGTCCTCCGTGTCGCCGCTGTGCCCGATGACCACACGGCCCAGATCGACGCCCTCTTGCTCGAAGATGTTCTGCTGCTCGAGCCCGCGCTTGGTGGGCGCGTGGGTGTGCGTCGAGATCGGCACGCCGGTCTGCCGGTGCGCCCGCGCGATGGCGCGCAATACCTTCTCGACGCCGGTTGTCACGCCTTGCTGGTCGGTCGCGCACTTCAGGATCGCGGCCTTCACCTTCGTGTTCTGGATCCCTGCCGTAATGTCGCGGACGAAGAGGCCCGCCATGTAGTTCTCGTCGCGCATCTGGAAGTGGCGCGGCACTTCGTCGTAGGTGTAGAGCCCGGTCGCGACGATGACGTTGAGTGCGACATCGCCGACGGTCTTCTGCATGAGCGGCACGTTGCGTCCCGTGCCGTGCACGGTGAGATCGACGAACGTCCGCACGCCGGCGTCGGCCAGCTCCTGTAGCCGGCGCCGCGCATCGGCGATGCGCTCCTCTTCGTCCCAGACGGACGGGAAGTTCTCGGTTAGCCCTTCGCTGCGCACGAAGATGTGCTCGTGCATGAGCGTGAAGCCGAGCTGTGACGTATCGACGGGCCCGCGCAGTGTTTCGACCTGTGGCATGGCAACGGTGAGTATGCAGGAAAAGCACAGGGGCGTTCAAGTGAACGCCCCTGTGCATCCCTTGCCGATCAGTTCCCTCCCTGGATCCCGGTTGGACAAGGAAGAAGCCGAGGTCTTTGCGGGTAGGACGGCTGCAGCGCGGCCTCGGCTTGAGTAGAGGCCCGGCGGCTGGTGGCGGGAAGGGTGCCGGACGTGCTCCGCTCGCAGCCAGTTAACATAATAGCGAACGCGGCGAAGGGCCGCCACCGGGGTCACTCGACCGCTTCACTTCGGTCACGGGGAACGCCGATGACCGCGCGGCGAGATTCCTCGCTGCGCTCGAATGACGAGAACGCTGCCCGAATGCGGACTAGCGACCAGGGGAACTACGTGATCGGCGGGGGCGCGTTCCAGGCGTAGCCAATCGAAGGGTCGTCGTGCGGCAGGCGCAGCTCTTCGCCGTCCGGATCGTAGACCTTGGAGGTGAAGTAGATCAGGTGCGCCGTCCCGCCGATCGAGCGGCAGCCATGCGCGACGCCGGGCGGGATCTTCAGGAGCTGTGCTGCGTAGTGCTCGCCGAGGAACAGCTCCTGCAGCTCGCCCTTCGTCGGCGAGGTGTCGCGCGTGTCGTACAGCGCTACCTTGAGGTCGCCGGCGGGCACGTACCACCAATCGATCTGCGTGCGGTGGACGTGCCACGCCTTCGCGACGCCGGGGTGCATCAGCGAATGGCTCGCCTGCGCCCAGCCCTCGGCGACGATCTGCTCCGTATTGCGGGCGATCTCGCGGAAGTAGCCGCGCTCGTCCGCGTGCGTAACCAGCTTCTTGATCTCGACGCCATCGATCATCGCGGCCACTCCGGAGGCTTATCTCGTACGATGCGCGCCGGCGCGCCGACGACCGTCGCGCCGGACGGGACGTCATCGATGACGACGGCGTTCGCGCCAATGCGCACGTCGTCCCCGATCGTGATCGGCCCGAGCACCTTCGCGCCGGTGCCGACATGCACGCGGTCGCCGATGATCGGTCCGCGCTGGTCGAAGCCCCAGCGCCGGCTGCCGCTGAGCCCGATCGTCACCCAGGGGTTGAGCACGCAACCGCTGCCGATTTTCACTACGCCGTCTACTACCACGTGGCCGTGGGGGATCACCAGCGCCGGCCCGATCTCGACGGGCCGGCCGATCGTTACTCTCCAGGTGCCGGTCGCGATGAGCTCGCAGATGTACGGCAGCAGCGGCACGTCGTGCAGGACGAGCCAGTTGCGCAGACGAAACATCATGACGGCCAGCGTCGGCGTGCCCAAGAGCACACGGGCGACCTGCTCGCCTTCGCCGCGCATGCGAGCGCTCCAGGGCTTCTTCGGAATCGGCTTGCCGTAGCTGTTCGCGTCGTACGTGTGGTACACGCCGCGCAGCTCGTCCCAGAGCCCTTGCCGCGAATGTTCTGCCGTCATCGTTTGTTCCAGACCGAGATGATCATATCCGCTTGCGACGGCATCCGGTACGCGAGCGCATCGAGTGCACTCAGCAGCCCGTCGGCGAGGCGCACCGGCCGCTGGTCGAGCCACTTGCCCCACGACCAGCCTCCGCGCTGGAGCCCCCACAGCATCGATACGCCGTAGCAGCGCCCGAGGCGCAGCTCGCGTCCGCCCAGTGCCCGAACGAACGCCAGGTCGCCTTTGTGGTTGTGGTCGGGCGGAGGCTGCCAGTAGGGCCGGTCGGGCAGGGGCCGTCCTCGGCCAAGCCGGCGCCCCACCCGGCACGAGAGGCTCTCGTAGTTCGCCAGCGCGATCACAACGCAGCCGCGCGGCCGTAACACGCGCGCGGCCTCACGCATGAAATCGCTCGGCTCCACGAAATGATCGAGCGAGCCCTGGCAGATGACGCGGTCGAAGCTTTCGCTGCGAAATGGCAGCGTCTCAGCCAACCCTCGCACGAACGCGGCCGTCGTCTCGGGGTGCACCCAGCGCGCCAGGCCGAGCATCTCTGGCGACGGCTCGAGGCCCCAGGTCGCCGTACCTCGCGCCGCGATCGCTGCGGCGACGTTGCCCACACCGCAGGCAACGTCGAGCGTGCGGCCACCCGGCGCGCCTTCGCGCGGCATGACATCGTCGAGGCGCTTATACAGGAACTGCCCATCGCGATGCGGATCGAGCACGACATCGTCGATCGAGTAGGCGAGGTCGAACGCGGGCTTAGCCGAAGGAGGGCTGCTTGACGGCGCTGAGGACGACATAGAACTCCTCGAACCCGCCGACGAACGGCGCGAACCAGCGCTCCCAACGGTACTGCATCCCGCGGTCCTGGTTCACCAGCCCCTCGATGATGCCGCCGAGCGCGCCGCGGGCGAGCGCCAGGCCGCGCGCGTTCTTGCGCGCGCCGGTGAGATACAGGCGCGCGTGCTCCACCTGGAACGAGGCGGGGCTCGCGCATCTCGGATTCTTGAACCTCGGGTCGAAGTAGTTGAACGTCTCCAGCGTGTAGTGCGCGCCGTGCTTCGGGTCGCGGCTGATCGCCCACGATGACGATGCGTGCGGCAGCCGGACGTGCACCAGCGTGCCCGGCTTGCTCACGCGCCACAGCTCCTCCATGATCCCCGGGAAGTTCTCGGCGTGGGCGAGCGCGTGGTCGAGGAAGATCTCATCGACGCTGTTCGACCGGAACGGCAGCTTTGCGCTCAACTTCGCGACGATGCGTACGCCCGGCGCGGCGCGCTCGGCGACGCGCAGGCAACGCCCGCGCTGCGCCTCGCCGCCGAAGTCGAGGCGGACGATCATCGATTCGCCGCCTTCGCCGTTGGCCCGAAGACGCGCACGAGGTACTGGTGCAGCACTTCAGCCGGCTTGCCTTCCAGCACCGGCCTTCCATGTTCCAGCAGCATGACGCGGTCAGTGTAGCGCTGCAGCGACGGTAGGTCATGCGACGCGAACACCACCGTCACGCCGGCTTGTCGCAGCTTGTCCATGTGGCCGAAGCACTTGCTCTGAAACTCGGCGTCGCCCACCGCGAGCACTTCGTCGACGAGCAGGATCTCCGGCATCACGTACACGGCCACTGCGAACCCGAGGCGCACGTACATGCCCGACGAGTACGTCCGCATCGGCTGGTCGATGAACTCACCCAGCTCCGAAAACTCGATGATCTCCGGCAGCACGCCGCGCGCTTCGCGCATGCTCAGCCCGAGCAGCACGGCGTTCAGCAGCGCGTTCTCACGCCCGGTGATCTGCGGATGAAAGCCCGCGCCCAGCTCCAGCAGCGCCGATACGCGGCCGTGCAGCTCGAGCGTGCCGGATGTCGGCTTCGTGATGCCCGCCAGCACGCGCAGGAGCGTGCTCTTGCCGGAGCCGTTCGGCCCCGCGACGCCCAGGCACTCGCCGCGTCGCAGCGTGAATGAGATGTCGCGCAGCGCCCAGAACTCGTGCCCCGCGCGGCGTCCGTTCGTGAGCAGGCCCGGCAGGTTGAGGAACATCCCCTTCAGCTCCTGGGCACGGCCTCCGCGCAGGAAGTAGCGCTTGGAGAGCTGATCGACCTCGACGGCGACGTCGCGCTCAGAGCGCATCGGCGAAGCCCGGCTCCAGCCGCTGGAAGACCAACATGCCGATCGTCACCGCAGCGAGCGTGAACACCAGCGCGGGCCAGAGATCAGCGCTCGGGAGCGAGTTGTCCATGAAGAGATGCCGCCACGCTTCGATTAGCGACGTGAGCGGGTTGATCAGCAGCACCCACCGCCACGTTTCCGGCACCTTGCTGAGCGGGTAGAAGATCGGCGTCAGGTAGAACAGCAGGTTGAGGAACACCTCGACCAGGTGCTCCAGGTCGCGGAAGAAGACATCGATCGACGCCGCGATGAGGATGATGCCCATGAGCAGCCCGAGCTGCACGATCGCCAGCATCGGAATGCCGATCAGCCATGTAATCGATGGGTGCCGGCCTGCGACAGCGAGCAGGATGATCAGCACGGGGATCGTGAACAGGAAATGGATGCCGTTGTTCAGGATCGTCGCGAAGGGCAGCACGAAGCGCGGGAAGGGCACCTTCTTCAGCAGCGCTCCGTTCGATGCGAAGGCGGGCGTCGCCAGCAGCGCCGAGGTCTGGAACCAGACCCACGGGAAGAGCCCCGTGAGCAGCACGAGCTGGTAGTCCTTCACGTCGATGCGGACGAACTGCTTCAGGGCGACGTAGAGTACCCCGCCGAGCGCCAGCGGCTTCAGCAGCGACCACGCCATGCCGAGTGCCGTGTCTTGGTAGCGGAGCTTCAGGTCCCGCAGCGTGAGGAGATACAGTAGCTCCCACGTCCGGCTCGTGGGTTGGCGGGCGGCGGCCATCGATCTCGTTCCGTCCGTGGCGCTCGAAGCCTAACAAGCGCCCTGCCAGGGGGCAATGGCGGAGGGCCAGGGCGGATGCCCTGGCCCTCCGCGTGGATCCGATTAGCTCTGCTACGCCTTCGGATTCACGGGAGGCTGCGGTGGGTGCGGAACCGCACACGTGCTGCCGTGCCGCCCGAAGATGACCTGTATGTCCTTCGCGTCGATGTCGCCATCGCCGAGCTTCGGCGCGGCCGGCTCCAGGTCGAAGCGGCTGTTGTACAGCAGCTGGCCCGTGTGCGAGCCCCAGCGGAAGGCGGTCTCCTGCTGGTCGCGAACGTCGACGATGCAGTCGGCGTTCACGTCGCCCTGCAGACGGCGGATCGTGAGCCCGGCGTTATCGCAGGATCCCATCTGAATCGGGTGGCCCTGCAAGTCCGAGAGGCCGCAACCCTGGTTGATGAGCTGAGTGGCGATGCCGTTCTCCTGCGAGGGGATCACCATCGAGTACACGTCAGCCGTTGGAGTCACGTGGACAACGGCGAGGACGCCGGGGCCCGTGATCGGCGTGCCGCTCTTGCCCTTGACGTTGCAGTGGAACTGAACGAAGCCCTGGCCGCTGATCGTGGCGCAAGAGATGTCGCTCCGCTGCGAGCCGTCAACCAAGAAGAGCCCGCCCGGCGTGACCGAGACGTTCACCAGCTTCCGATCGTAACGGACCTCAAACTCAAACGAGCCGACGGTCTGCGCTTCGCCCTTCGGGCTGAGGCTCGTCACCGGGCGGTCCATAACGACGTTGAAGTCGCGCTCGCCGAAACCGCTCGACGGGTTGGCGCAACTTGCCACGGGCTGGCACAGCCAGAGATTGGCCGCCGACGGGCTAATCGTGATCGTTGGCGTGCCCGGGCCTGGTGTCGCGGTGGTCGTCGCTGTCGGCGTGAACGTATCCGTCGCTGTGGGCGTGAAGGTATCGGTCGCTGTGGGCGTGAAGGTGTCGGTCGCCGTCGGCGTGAAGGTATCGGTCGCTGTCGGGGTGAAGGTGTCCGTGGGCGTCGGCGTGAAGGTGTCGGTCGCCGTCGGCGTGAAGGTATCGGTCGCTGTCGGCGTGAAGGTGTCCGTGGGCGTCGGCGTGAAGGTATCGGTCGCTGTCGGGGTGAAGGTGTCCGTGGGCGTCGGGGTGAAGGTGTCCGTGGGCGTCGGCGTGAAGGTGTCGGTCGCCGTCGGCG
>CAYQLM010000018.1:0-4407 GCA_964418365.1 uncultured Dehalococcoidia bacterium | reverse complement strand
TGAAGGTATCGGTCGCTGTCGGCGTGAAGGTGTCCGTGGGCGTCGGCGTGAAGGTGTCGGTCGCCGTCGGCGTGAAGGTATCGGTCGCTGTCGGCGTGAAGGTGTCCGTGGGCGTCGGCGTGAAGGTGTCGGTCGCCGTCGGCGTGAAGGTGTCCGTGGGCGTCGGCGTGAAGGTGTCGGTCGGCGTCGGCGTGTCGGTCGGCAGACAAGCATCTCCCACGCCGTCACCGTCGGCATCTGCCTGGTCGGGATTTGCGTCGAACGGACAGTTGTCCAGCAGATTCACCACGCCATCGCCATCGCTGTCAGGACTCAGGACTAGGGCTTCCTCCAAGGCAATCTCATCTGATGACGGAGCGCTAAGATGGACGCCGTCCGCGAAGTCAACAGCAGCGCGGAAGTTGTATTGGAGGTTGGCCCAGTCGTCATAGCCGGCGAGGTTCGTTCCGAAACCCCCGCAGCCACTGCCAGGGAGGTTGTTGATGTTCGCGGAGACTCCTAGGTCCGTCGAATCGCCATCGCGGTTCCAGTTGATGGGCAAGTCACCGGGAGCCACGAGGACCGGTGCCGGTCCATAGGCCGTCTGGCTGCCGGGGGAACCGCCGATGCCCGCCGGCTCGTTCAGGTTTGCCTCGTTTAGCGGGGGCAGGGCAGCGCGGGAATAATCGAGTGGGCGGCCTGGGATGGGGTTGTTGTCGATCTGGCGGCTGTAGCTCATCACACTGAGGTAATTGGGCTTGCAGTTGATGCTAAGGTCCCCACCGCCGTGCCCGAGATTCAGGTTGTGTCCCAGTTCGTGCATGAACGTGCCTGCCTGGTGGTCCCGCACCCCACCATGGCTGGGCCAACTGCCGAGCGAGACGACTAGGTCGTTCCCTGGCAACTCGGCGCACCCCGAGGTGCCGCCGAGACCCAGCAGGCTGTGGGCGAAGAGCGTGTAGCGCGAAATGAAGCGCTTCGCTTTGAGGATCCTCGCTGAGTTCGCATCGCCGCGCTCTGCAAGCGTACCCCAGTTCGCGTTCTTGGTGACATCAAAATCGGGAGTCCCTCCTCCAGCAGCGCTAGTGCAGGGCTCGAAGGCGAGAGCGTCATTGTGGGCCAAGGCCTGCTCGTCCACTTGCACATGTAGACGGATACCTGTCGTGCCATCAGGGTTGGCGACAGGTGCACCAGCGAACGCGGCAACAACATCGTTCAGGGCATCGTTCCTGGGCTGGTGCAGCGCCATGTAGTCGATCTCGACGTACATGTCCTTGTGGTTGGGATCAGCGTCCTCACTGGCTTGGATGGTGCCATCGCCGTTTACGTCATAGAGCTGGAGGTCGACGCCGTTACCATCCCAATCGATGCCGTCGGTCTCCCAGTGGTCTAGCAGGCCATCCCCATCCGAATCAAGGTGGGACGCGCGCACCACCATGTCTCCCGAACTGCTGGCGGCCCAGAAGGCCACTCTGTGATCGCCGCGAACCTGCGTACGAGGGTTGCCCATATCATCAGTCGCAGCGTTGGTGATCGGGTCATAAACGCCCAGGTCGGTGATGGTGCGACCGCCGATTTCGTCGCCAATCTGCGCGGCGGGCTGCGGCGCAGTTGGATGGAATTCTCTCACGGTGGGATCTGCGACGTTACGCGCGACATCTACGCGGACAGTCCAGATCCCCTTCTCCGCAGTAAAGGTGTCAGGGCTGGCCGCGTTGGGGGTCGCCACGAAGGCGACAACGAAGCTGTCATCGTCGATGCCTGGCGCACCCGACTGCAATTGGGTGATTCCCACGCGGCTGTCGATATCGAAACTGCTGAAGCACAGCGGACCGCCGGCGGCATCGAACCCGAGCTGGGGCTGCTGGCAGGTCATGGTTATGGAATCCCACGCTTCCCCCGCAACTGGCACGAGGGTGCGAGGGGAGCCGGACCCGTCGTCGATGCTGATAAAGATCCCGCGTCCGTTGCCGCGGTCCCCGGCAAAGGCCACGACGTTGCCATCAACGACGCTGGCATGATCGCTGATGCCTGGACTTTGGCCGAGGTCAGTAAATCCCTCCGCCGAGCCGTCGATGTGCACAGGAGGGCTTAGGGGGCTTAGCTCGTAGTCATACAAGACAATCGGTGACGCTGGCGTGTTCCCGTCCCGGACGACGATGCGCCCGTCGTCTGCGATCTGTGGCCGTAGAGGAGTCCCGATGGCTCTCTCGTTGTAGGCGGGGAAGAACGGGTCAAACGGTCCGTCTAGCGTGGCCAGACAGGTAAACGAGCAATCAATCGGATGGCCCCCGATGCCGCTGAAGACGACCTGTCCGTTGTTGTTGATGCTGGCGTGGCTGAAAACCGAACTGAAATAGATGCCAGGATTGCCAAATTGGCCCGTGGCGATGGTCTCGAAGGTGTCGGGATTGTTCCCGTCCCATACGCGCACAGCGGTCAAAAGGCTGGAAAATCGCTGGTTGGCGACAACCTTGTTGTCGTTGTTGATCTGGACTGCCGGGGTGTAGTCAATGCCAGTGCCGAAGCTCGGAGTGATGTTTGTGGGGTCGGCGCTTCCGTCCCCCACAAAAACGCCCTCGGCACCCGCAAGCTGGCCGACTAGAGCGACCATTCCCGCGTCGTTGATTGACACGCCGTTCTCGATGCCCGTGAGTCCTGCTTGGCCGCTCATTGCAATAATATCGTAGTCGTAGAAGATGCTCGCGGAGGTGGGGGCTGACCCAGAGTACGCGGGTCGATCCAAGAACAAGGCTAACGCGGCCGATATCGCCACAATTGCGATCCAGACTCCAAATCGGCTCATGTCCAGACTCCCCCACACGCTATGACAGAGAGACGCTGCGATAGCTGACGAACAGGCTTCTGCACTACCCTGCTGCGCGGGTTTCGCCATTGAGCGACGCGGATGCCAGCACGATTGGATGCGCCCACGCAGCGACGAGCGTGCCCGTGCCAGAACTCTGTCCCGACCTCGCGAGAGACGTGCGCGGAGTGAGCGAGCCACCGGACGCGCGCATTATGTGGGCTTGCAAGTGGGTTGTCAACCCCCAAGCGGGCCGCCCGGCCTTCCCTCGTTGACGGGCGGGCGGCGCTGGGATAGGCTTGAGATTAGCAAGCGTTCGCTTAGCGAACATAACTCGAGGTGCCGTCTGGTCTCAGCTCGCGAGCGGGTAGGGGAAGCGAAGAGCGTGCGCAAGGCCCGCCGCGGCCCCCTCACGCGCAAGCAGATCCTCGACGCCTCGCTCACGCTCTTCTCCGAGAAGGGCTTCGCGCGCACCAGCGTCCGGGATATCGCCCGGCGCGCAGGCATCACCGATGCCGCCATCTACTACCACTTCGCGTCCAAGCGGGAGCTCTTCGAGGCCCTGTTCGAGGAGCGCGGCATCACCTCGGCCCTGAGCGAGCTCGAACAGGCCACGCCCACGCGCCCGCTGCTCGAAACGGCGACGGGCATCGCGGTGGCGGCGCTCGGCATCATGCAGCGCAACAAGGACTTCATGAAGGTGCTCCTCAGCGAAGCGATGAGCGAAGATCCCGTCGCCACCGACGACTATCGCATGGTCACCGAGCGCTGGCGCGTCGCCGAGGCGCGCATCCTACGCGACTTCGTGCGTCGCGGCGATCTGCCGGAGATCGATGTCGATCTCGCAGCGCGACAGCTCGTCATCCTTGCGGTCGGTCCATTCATGGACGAGATCATGTCGGGGAGTGACCAGGACGGCCCGGAGCCGTCGCCGGAGCTGGAGCAACGCGTTCGCAGCGCGGTCGAGCAGTACGTCCGCGGCCTGCGCGCCTGCGATACGAACCCGCCGCCGGCCGATACTGTCTAAGGCCGTTGCGTATTGACAGCCCGCGCGACGACGGATGTATACTAAAGCCGAGAATTCTAGCGATCTCTAAGTTAAGCATTCGAAGCGCCCGCCATCACTCGCGAGGAGGACACCATGGCTGTAAGCGAAGAGACCATGCAGATGTTGCGCCAGGACTACGTGCCTGCGCCGGTCGACCTGAGCTGGCTCGACATCGACCAGACGTGGGGCATGAGAGCTAAGCCCGGCAAGCGCGGCCTCACGCTCGACGAGGTCAACATCGGCCCCTATGGGCCGGTGGTGGACGATGCGCGCGATATGACCTACCACGCGCGCGGCGCCGTCAAGCGCGACAATGCGCCGCGCATGGGCTACTTCCTGGAGAAGAAGTCGGACGTTTGGTCCGAGAATGCGACGCTCCTCTACGAGGAAGCGGTTCAGCGCCAGTGGTCGTCGGCGACCGACATCCCGTGGGAGAAGCTGGAGCCGCTGCCGGACGAGATCGAGCGCGCATTCTGTCAGCTCTGCACGTTCCTCACCGAGGTCGAGTTCATCGCGGGTGACACGCCCGGCCAGTGGGTGCCGCGCATCAGCAACGACCACTTCGAGACCAAGC